>CATJCP010000224.1 GCA_949737515.1 uncultured Oscillospiraceae bacterium
ATCCAAAGGCTGGCTTGCAGCATAGTTTACCTGCCTTAAAATGCGCTGAATCAAATATTGAAGGGTATATAAATTACTGTGGCTGGAATCAATATACAAAAGGCAGCGGTACCATTCATTCCAGTAACCGAGGGCATAGAACAATCCAACAGTGGCAATCCCCGGCAGGGAGATAGGGAGAATAATTTTAAAGAGGATAACAATATCGTTTGCCCCGTCCAGCTTGGCAGACTCAGAAAGGGATGCCGGAATCCCATTAAAGAAGTTCCTCATTAGGATAATGTTCCATGCGTTGCAGATGGATGGAAGTATCAAAACCCAGATAGAATTTTCCAGATGGAGCGTTTTGGTAATTAAAAGGTAACTGGCTACCAAACCGCCGTTAAACAGCATTGTAAAGTAAATAAACAGCGCTAATACAGAACGGCTGCGGAAGCTTTGCAGGCTTAGGGCATAGGCAACCATACAGGTGACAAGCATGGACAAAAGGGTTCCAAATACCGTTGTAAAAATAGTAATCAGGTATGCCTGGGGGATATCAGAGCCTGCAATAACCAGGCGGTAGGCGTCCAGGGAAAATTCCCTTGGCCAAAGGCCGTATCCAAAGGTAGTAAGCGCCTGTTCCTGGGTAAAGGAGGCAGACACTACCAGGATAAAGGGAATCAGGCATATAACGGCAAAAAGCGTAATAAAAACATAGAAAACGCCATTCAGAACCTTGTCGCCAGTGGTCATCTGAATTTTAGACTTTGCGTCAAGGGCAGCTTCAGAAATTTGTTTCGCCATAATAACAGACCTCCTTTCTCAGAATAAGGCAGAATCAGGATCAAGCTTTTTAGTAGCTGCATTGGTGAGCATTACGATTACAAACCCCATAAGGGATTGATAGAAGCTGACTGCCGCTGACTGTCCAATATTGGTGGATTCCACCAGCATACGGTAAGTATATGTATCAATAACATCTGTTGTCCGGTAAAGCATGGAGTTGCTTCCCACTAAATTATAAATCATACCAAAATCACCGTTAAAAATCTTCCCGATGCTCATAATGGTAAGCATAATCACAGTCGTTTTCAGCAGCGGCAGGGTAAGGTAACGGATACACTGCCCCCTGGTTGCGCCGTCCACGCGGGCCGCCTCATACATAGACTGATCCAGCCCGGCGATGGTAGCCAGGTAAACAATAGATCCATACCCGGCGCCCTGCCAGATACGCAGGCAGACCAACAGCGCAGGCCAAACATCGGCGTTCTGGTAAAAGTTGATTTTTTCCATGCCAAGGGATACCAGGAAGTTGTTAATAAAGCCATTCTGGGTCTTTAAAAGCGCTTCGCACAGCAGCGCGATGACTGTCCAGGAAATAAAGTGGGGCAGGATAACAATAGACTGGGTTACTTTTTTGAAGTACCGGTTTCCAATTTCCGACAGGGCGATGGCAATCGCGATGGAAGTAATGGTGCTGGATGCAATAAACAGGACATTCAGGAAAAAGGTATTAAATGTAACCCGGAAAAACGCATCTGAGCCAAAGAACGCCTTAAAGTTCTCAAGCTGAACCCATTCGCTGCCCCATAAGCCCTTTGCGGGGGAGTACTTCTTGAATGCCGCAAGCAAATAGATCAGGGGACTGTATGCAAATACACAGAACCATATAATGGCTGGAAGGCATAAAAAGCAAAGGCAGGGATTAAATCTGAGGTCATATCTCAGGTTTCCCCAAAGTCCTCCTGATTTCATGCTGGAATGTTTTGGTTTGGATTGTCCGCCGGTGGTTGGCTGCCGTTCTAATACTTTCACGTTTTTCCCTCCATTGAAGCCGCAGCTGGACTGCCGCAAATTTTAATCTGCTTCTACTATACAATTCTCTCCGGTCCTCTTCAAGGCGAAAAAGTAACGCATTCCGGCAATCGGTAACTTTTAGAGTTGATACAATTTATAACACATTAAATAAATCCCTAAAAATCATACCCCTTTTTACATAAATTGGTTCTTTTTTGAAGAAAAATTTTGTACATCAGTTTTCCTACAAAAAATCCCCTTTTTAAAGCCGAACGGCTCAAAAAGGGGATTTTGCTTTTCTATATTGAATTTCTCATAAAAATGGCGATGCCATGTGGTTTTTCCACATGGCATCTATCCCGTTATGATTTTCTGGAGCTGTTAACCAGATTCGAACTGGTGACCTCGTCCTTACCAAGGACGTGCTCTGCCTACTGAGCCATAACAGCATTTTTGAAAGAATTTCAGTCCCGTCCGTATCGACGAATATTATTATACCCATATTCCCCTGTTTTGTCAACTGTTTTCGAAAAAATTTTTCAAAATTTCTTCCGCTGTTTTCTCCGGAATTGACAAGGGGCATCCTCTGTTTTATACTGAAAAGGACAGAAAGGATGAGACGCTTGAATACACAGATACCCCCTTTGAAAACCCACCGTCTCCTTCTCCGTCCATACCAGGAGGAGGACCTGACCGACCTTTTTACCTTCTGTTGTCACCCCCAGGTGGGACCAGCGGCAGGATGGATTCCCCACGAAAACATATCAAAGTCCAAACAGGTTCTGGTCTCTTTTATTTCCCAGGGCGAGGTCTGGGCTGTGGAGGAAATAAAAAGCAAACAAGTTGTTGGAAGCATTGGTCTGCACCAGGACAAGGCGAGGGCAGTTGGAAAGGAATTTGTCCTCTCTATGGGATATGTCCTTTCTCCAGCGGTCTGGGGAATGGGCTATGCCACCGAAGGCGCGCGCCGGGTTCTGCGGTATATCTTTTCCGAGATGGAAAACCCGCCGGAGTTGGTTTCGGTTGCCCACTATGACTTTAACGACCGTTCCCGGAGGGTCATCGAAAAGTGCGGCTTTAAATTTGAGGGGGTCATACGGAAGGCTGCCATTGTTCCCGAACACGGCCTGTGCGATTCTTGGAAGTATTCTATGACTCAACGGGAATGGCATCAGACTGTCGTCCAGGAGGGCACTTTCCTGAAAGACTGATCCAATGATATTAAAAATCCCGTCACAACGCTTTTCACTAAAGAGCCTTGTGACGGGATTTCCCTTGTCATAACATTCCTATTTTATCTGAGCAAGCCCCTTTTCCAGCATGGATTGAGCCGCGAGAAGCACCCCGATCTTTCCGCTGGGGTAGGTCAGCCCACCCTGCATCCAAACCGCATAGGGCTCCCGCAAGGGGCCGTCCGCTGACAGCTCCACCGATGCACCCGCCGTAAAGGTTCCTGCAGCCATGATCACTTTATCCCCATATCCAGGCATATCCCACGCCTCGGGAACTACAAAGGAATCCACCGCTGAACCCCTCTGGATTCCCCCGCAGAATGCAGTCATTCCCTCCGGTGATCCGAGGAGAACTGCCTGGATCAGATCAGTCCTGGGCTCATCCCATTTGGGAAAGCAGCTGAACCCCAAGGACTCAAACAGCCTGGCGGCGAAGACAGCGGTCTTGATGGCAGAGCAAACCACTGTAGGTGCAAAAAACAATCCCATATACATCCCTCTGGACTGGTTCAGGCTGCATCCCTCCTCCCTGCCGATGCCGGGAGCAGTCAGACGATTGGCGCAGAGATGCACCAGATCCCTTTTTCCGGCAATATACCCTCCGGTCTGGGCGATACCGCCCCCTGGATTCTTGATAAGGGACCCAGCACAGATATCCGCCCCCACCTGGGTGGGCTCCAGCTTTTCCGAAAACTCACCGTAGCAGTTGTCCACCATAACAATCACATTGGGGTTAGCCCTCTTGGCGGCTTGGGCCATTCTTCCCACCAGCTCCACCGAGAAGGAAGGGCGCAGAGAATATCCCCTGGAACGCTGGATATAGGCGACCTTAACCTCTGGCCGGGCAGCCTCCCGCCCAATGGCGTCCAGATCCGGCATACCATCGGGCAGCAGCTCCACCTGCCTGTAACCCACTCCAAAATCCTTTAAGGAGCCCTGTCCCTCGCCCCTCAGGCCAATGACCTCCTCCATGGTATCGTAGGGGTTTCCTGTCAGAGAAAGCAGGATATCTCCTGGGCGGAGCATGCCGAAAAGAGCCGCCGCCAAGGTATGAGTGCCAGACACAAAGTTATGCCTGACCAGCGCATCCTCCGTTCCAAAAATTTGAGCGTATATGGCGTCCAGCGCGTCCCGCCCCCGGTCACCGTAGCCATAACCAGTGGAGCCATAAAAAAAGCTCTCGCTGACCTGGTTTTTCTGAAAGGCAGCAATGACCTTTAACTGATTATATTCCGCAGTGGCCTCCAAAGAAGCAAAAACTGGACAGACCTCCTTTTCCACCCTTTGGGCCAGCAGCTCCAACGCCGGGTCAATCTGAAAAAATTCATTCATATGTAATCAATCCTTTTATACATGAAATCAACGTGATATTTGCTCAGCTTAAAAACCACTTTTGAACAAAACAGATCATAAGTCCGCCGCAACAGTATGGTTGGCATATGCATCCTTTGTGGGTTCGTAATCCTCAGTTGCTTGGTTTCCTTACATAAACGTATTTTTTGTGCAGTTCTGAAATTCTTAAAACCGCTTTTTATAAATTCCCCTTCCGGAAAACTCAATAAGGCCATGATCCCTTAAAATCTGAAGCTGCTGACGGATTTTGTCCTTTACGTGATGATTATCTGGGTGTTTTATCTGCAATTCATCGGCAAAGGCATACATTGTTTTCAGCGAAAAATCAGAAGAATCTATTCGTTCCATGCAGTTTAAAATATCCAGAATCCAACCTCTCATATCATATTTGTAATGAGCCGCAAACGAGGTTTTCCGATATTTTTCAATGACTTCATCTGCTGAAACAACACTTTCGTTTTTCACCAGATATATTTTTCCTGCTTCTGGAATCTTCTTTAATAGTATATTGCAGCCAACCCATCCGGCCCGACGGGCCGTTGGGCCTAAAGGCCTGCGTTTCTCAATCATATCTGCAACAAAAAAATATTTGGGAACCAATAAAAGGTTCTGTACACGCAGATTCTTCTTATGATAACTCATAAAAAAGAAATTGGGATTATTTATAGATTGAATTCGCGAAATCATCGTTTCATAGGCACCGCCCGAAATTGTGGAGCCTAAATGGCCGCCCTTACTCTTTAATTCAAACTCCTCACTGCAGGCAGGACAGTAGAAATCCGCCACAGGCCTGTTATTAGGGAAATGTGCAATGGCGGGATTACCACAGCATGGACAGAACACATGTATTCCTACCCAATTTTCTGAAATAACACGTATTCTTTGCGTCCCACCTTTATAGCTATCCGCAAGGTGTGCATCCATCTGCAAGTTCATTACAGAATCCCTCTCTCCAAGTTGGATTCTAAAAGAATGATCCCATCAAATCAATGAGGAAATCATCCCCGATGTAAAACCGCAAACCGCCCTGCAGCCTTAAAACCCAGCCTGATGTAAATTCGCTCTGCCTGGGAACTTTGGCAGAGAAGCGCCGCACTCCTCCCCTCCCCCGCCAGAACATCAACACACCATGCGGTCAGCGCTGAGGCGTACCCGTTTCCCCGGAACTCCGGACGGGTGGCCACTTGGGAGATCAGTCCCCAACAGGGGGAATGGGCTGCAACCGCCGCCACGGCTTTACCGGGAACCGCCCCATATTTCCCTCCATTATGGCGGAGAAGGTGGGAAGCGTCCCGCCGCCACTCCATCTCATCCACCACGGAAAATTCCGGGACACTGTCCCACAGAATTTGGAATACCTCCTGGAGAGGCGGATTTTCCCTAATTTCATCCTGAATAGACCTGTTTTCCAGAGATAGCCTGGGGAGAGAATAAGGCCGTTCCATGGCCTGGCCAAAGGAGAGGAGCTGGGGAGAACATCCCAATTTTTCCGACATCTGCTCCACAATCCCCGCCGGCCCTTCCAAGGTGTTCCAGGACATCATCTGCAAAAATTCCTGTACCTCCCGGCAGGTATCCGGCGGCAAGGTTTGGCAGGACAGGCGCATCGTATGGTGAAACCGCCCCAACGCGCCCAGAGGCTCCCCCTTTTCATCCTCTATCACCCAAAAGGTGCAGAAGGGGAAGTTCCCGCCATACCGGCTGGCATATCCGTAAATCTGGGTCCCTATCGCCGGGAACATCCGGCAGGCCTCTTCCAGGCTGCCATTCACCTCCGGAAGAAAGCGGATCACAGCAGCTCTCCCAACTCCCCGATCAGCGGCAGAAGCAGCTTCTGAAGATTGTCCAGATCCTTCAGGGACTGGACGCAGCAGGGGGTAAGGGGATATCGGGAGGGGATGCCAAGCTCCAAAACCCGGGTCCCCTTTCCGGAAGTCTGGGCAGCAAGCCCATCGCCGGAGCCAAAGGCAGCGGAACGAACCTGTACTGGGATCTCCTCCCGCTGAGCTAGCTCCATACAGCGGGCAAATAGCTCCTGGTCGTAAAAGGACTTCTGTTCCCGAAGGGAAAGGGCTGGCCCACCCCCCAGCTTGGGGCTGTCCTTTTTTGCGCCCAAGGTAGGGAGATCGGCGGCGGGGCAGGACTCCAGAATCACAGCGGCCCCCGGCTGCACCTGGAAAGCGGCGGTTTTCATTCCAGCGCTCCCCGTCTCTCGCTGGACAGTAAACACAGCGGTAATGTCAAAGGGAAGTTCCTCTTCCAACAGGGCAAGCAGCACCGCACAGGCTGAGCGGCTGTCCAAGGCTCTTCCCCGTATCATCCGGTCCCCAAAAGGCTTCACTTCCCCGGAAAAGGCGGCTGCATCCCCTGGAAGAATCAGCTTTTCCGCTTCTTCCTTTTTGGTAAACCCCATATCAATAAACAGATCGTCAGCAGGCATGGGATCATCCGGTTCGGTGGGCCTCAGAACATGTACAGGCTTTATCCCGATCACCCCGGGGAGCCTCTCCCCTCCGGAAAGAACCCACACTCTCCGGCCGGAAAGGGTCTGGAGATCCAGATTCCCGGAAAGGGAAAACTTGATTCCCCCAGTAAGGTCTGCATTTTCCACCAGCATTCCAGGCTCGTCCATGTGGGCAGAAACCATAATCGGTTTGCCGGGGGTCTTCGCCCCCTTCTTCTCCACCAGCAGGTTTCCCAGCGCATCAATATGACGGGTACATTCGTCGGGAAGGAGGGAGGATATCTTCCTTCGCACTTCAACTTCATTCCCGGGAGTCCCTACTGCGTCTGCCAGCATTTGTATCCGTTCTATCAGGGTCATATGGTTCCACCTCCCAAAGCATACCCGTAAAACAGCATCAGCATGGCTGTTTGCTTTACATCGTTTATATCAACCACCTCCACCGGGGTGTGCATATACCTTTGAGGGATCGACAGCAGTCCGGTTTTCACGCCGCCTCGGGTTACAGCGATGGCGTCCGCATCAGTCCCGGTTCTCCCGCCCATAACCTCTACTTGGCAGGGGATGCTGTTCTTCCGCGCCGTCTTCTCCAGATACCTGGAAAGCTCCTTGGACAATATGGGGGCATAGCCGATCATAGGGCCGTCTCCCAGGCGTCCGGTGTACTTTTGCTGGGGCATATCGTGGGTGGGGGAAAAGCTTACATCCACCACAATGGCGTGGGTGGGGGCAATGTCATAGGCTGCCGCCCGGGTTCCGGCGGAACCTACCTCCTCCATAGAACCAAACAACAGCGTAACGCCACAGTGGAGCCTGTCCCGACAGGCGGCCAGCATTTCCCCTGCCAGGAGCAGAGCGGCACAGCCGCTGCGGTTGTCCAGCGCCTTCCCGGTAAACCGGGTCTCCCGCAGGCACATGGGCTCCATATCCGCAGTGACGCGGTCTCCCCAGGTGACAAGGGTCTTGGCTTTCTCCTTGGAATAGCCAATGTCTATCACCATTTCATCCACCTTCTGGGTCGGATGTTGGGGGGTGTCCAGGCTGGGCGGCAGATAACCCACCACGCCGGGGATGGGTGTTTTGGGGCGGCCCCAGACCAGAACCGGAGAGGCGGCCTGGAGCCGCCTGTCCACGCCGCCGCAGGGGGTGACATGGAGAAGCCCGTCGTCGGCAATAGAAGTTACCATAAACCCGATCTCATCCAAATGGGCCTCCAGCAGCAGGTGGGGCTCCCCCTCCTTAGGCGGACGGATGGTACAGATAACATTGTTAAAACCGTCGATTTGTACCGGGGATTCGGAAAAAGGAGCGCATAGCTCCGCTATTACGCCGCTGACGGAGGATTCCCCTCCGGATACGCCGTTTACCTGGGCAAGGGTTTGGATTAACTCAATGGCCTCCATAAAAACATCCTTTCCTGAGAAAATGGGAAGCATTTGGATACATGACACAGGCAGACATGCTTGCTGCAATCAAGGCCCTCTACAGACCTTTTACCAGCTCTTTAAACCGCCTTCCCCGCACCTCAAAATTGGGGAATGCGTCAAAGCTGGCACAGGCAGGGGAGAGGGACACAATATCCCCCTTTTCCGCAATCCTTCTCGCAATGCCCACGGCGTCCTCTAAATCCTTGGCGTGGTAAATGGGCAGCCTTTCCTCCTCAAACCCCTGTCCGCTCCGGACTGCGGCTTCAATCTTCGGCGCTGTCAGGCCCATTAGGATCAAGGCCTTGACCTTATCGACGATGTAGGGAACCATAGGCTCAAAGGGAATCTTTTTATCATATCCCCCAGCCAGCAGGATGATCTTTTGGGGGAAGGCCTTCAGCCCGGCAACCGTCCGGCTGGGGCTGGAGGCAATGGAATCATTATACCATTTCACCCCATCCAGCTCCCGGACAAACTCAATACGGTGTTCCACCCCGCCAAACTCCCTGGCGATCCTCCGGATGGTTTCCACAGAAACCTCTCCCCACACCGCGCTGATGGCCGCCAGATAATTTTCCACATTGTGCAGCCCTGGAATGCGGATCTCCCGCTGGTTCATAATGAAAACAGTCTGCTTCCGGTCCGAAACATAGATATCCCCCTGCTTGTCGGCATAGGCGCCAAATCGGGGATTCTCCCGCCGGGAGAATTTCCAGAGGCTCCCCCTGATCTCAGGACCAAAGGAGGCAGTGATCTCATTGTCGGCATTGAGGACAGTCCTGGAAAAGGCGTCTTGATGAAGGAAGATATTTTTCTTTGCCTCTATATACTCCTCCATCGTCCCATGGACGTCCAGGTGGTTGGGGGCAACGTTGGTCACCACTGCCACCTGAGGCGCAAAGTGCATTGAAAGGAGCTGGAAACTGGAAAGCTCCGCCACCACCCGGTCGTCAGGCCGAACCTCCTCCAGGAGGGGGAGAAGGGCCTTACCGATGTTTCCGCCCAGATGGACTGTTTTTCCCTCGGCCTTCAGCATTTCGGAGATCAGTGTGGTCGTGGTGGTCTTGCCGTCACTGCCGGTGACAGCGTAGACCGGGCAGGGGCAGAGGCGGAAGAACACCTCCAGCTCACTGGTGACAATACATCCAGCCTCCCGGTCGCCGTCCAGCTCCGGGCGGTGAAAGTAGACCCCTGGGGCGCGCAGGACAATATCAAAGTCCTCCAGCTGCTCCAGGTAATCCTCCCCAAGGCGGAACTTAACGCCCAATCCAGCAAACTCCTCCGCCAAATCTCCCAGCTGCTCCCGGCTCTTCCGGTCACAAAGGGTGACGTCCAGTCCCTTTCGGGCCAGCATTCGGATCACGTCGTTGTTGCTGACGCCCACGCCAATCACCGCCAGCCTTTTCCCCTTCCAACCCTCAAAAAACCGGGATATCTGATCCTGCTCCATAGCCATAATGGGTTATCATCCCTTTCCATCTTCTTATCACAGACGACACCGGCGAACCCTGGCAGGCTGCGCCGGTGTTAGTGCTTCGTGTTAGTATCAGTGTCGGTGTATGGCTGCCTTTTATACCACTGTTTTTTCGCTTTGCTTTGAAAAGCTCCGGCTTTCCAGCCATTTTTGGGCCTGTTTCCTGCTTTTCAATACAATCACCGTTTTATCCGGGAACCGGTCCAGCTGTTCCCAAATCTTGGGGAGATCGTTTTTTTGGAAGTTCCACACCCATTTCAAAAAGCCCAGATCCACCCTCTCCGGACACCCCCTGCCCATATCCGGGCGGGTTTTGCCAAGCCCGGACAAGACGCGCTTTATCACTCCCAGGATGCAGGTAACACGGCTGTAATGCAGCAGCAACACGCAATCACACCTGGGAATGCGGATATCCAAGGAACTGGTAAAGTTCCCATCCACAATCCATTGATCCCCTTTTACGATCTCCTCCACCCGTTTGCGCCATTCTGCCTTGGGCGTCTTTACCCAGCCGGGACGCCAATATTCCTTGTCCAGATGAATCAGAGGCAGGCCGGTCCTTTGGGAAAGCTGACAGGAAAGGGTGGATTTCCCGCTTCCGCCGCTGCCGAGCAAAAGGATCCTCTGGTACGGAAACTGTGAAGGTTCGGTTTTATCAGCGGACATATTTTACAACCCCAACCCGTTCCCTTGCGGCGGGAAGGGGTTCCTTTGCATACCCCAGGGCAACCGTCGCACAGACGATATGAGAGGCGGGCACGCCGAAACCATCCAATACCCTGCGGACCTCGGGCAGATCACAGGTATCCTTCAGCTGATTGATCCACACAGTGGCCAGCCCCAGGGAATGGGCGGCGAGGAACATATTCTCCATGGCGCATCCGGTGTCCGCAAAGGCGTTCCCGTTTTCCCGGACATTGGAGACAAGGATCAGCGTTGGGGGCTGATAGAAATTGTAATTGGGGTTGTTCAGGGCCTTTTGCATCGCCTTGGTAAGTGTTTGGAGATGGTCCTCCCCCTGTACCACGGTGAACTGCCAGGTTTGGCGGTTCATGGCGCTGGGGGCGTAAAGCCCAGCCTGTAGAATCTGCTCCAGGTCCTCGTCCTTCACCTGGTCGGGGCGGAAGGCACGGACGCTTCTCCGGGTCAAAATATTCTGCATGATTTCGTTCATATCAGTCCATCCTCTCTTGCAGGCATTCTATTCCTGTTTTTTATTATAAACGTTTGATCCCATGAAGTAAAGACGCATTGGAGAGAAATCCACCTTTATTGGACGTAAAATTCTTTTCCGTCGTCCAGCCGCAGACAGCCCAGCCTGCCTCCAAAGGCGCATCCGCAGTCAATGTCAATAAAATCCGGCCCATAAAAGATCGCGTTCTCTGTCCCCAGAGCTTTCACGGGAGTATGGCCGAACACCAGGGTTCGGTCTCCAAAATACCGGCTTTCCGGTCCCGGTTTGTCAGAAAGGAAATCCTCCAGCTGATAGTCTTCCAGATCCCGTTCCGGCGAGAAGTTGCGAAGCCCACTGTGGGTCAACACAAAGCGGCGCTCTCCCTCCTCCTCTCCCCTCCGGACACAGTTGACCGAAATGTCCTCGTAGAGGGTAAAGTCCTGGAGATAGTCCTGGATCTGCTCCTTTTGACCGGCGTCCAGGGCCAGATACTGCTCAATCGTAGACCGCCCACCATTTTTCAGCCAGAGCCGCAGATGAGGCAGCGCCTCCTTCCCTGCCTTTTGGGGGAGGTTGGCCATAGTTGTGTCAATGGGGAGCTTTTGGATACACAAAAGCATATTGCATTCGTGGTTTCCCAGAACAGGATAGACATTGGTGCGCTCCATCAGATCGAACAGCAGCGGGATGGACTGGGCGCCATAGTCGATGGTATCGCCCAAAATAAACATCATGTCCGTTTCCTGGAAGCGGATCAGTCCAAGCATTTTCTGCCAGAGGGTCAGGCAGCCATGAATATCACTCATTACATAGGTCATTTTTTGATTCCATCTTTCTATAAAGGTTTGCTTCTATTGTAACACATTGCCGGGAAAAGACAACGGGAAAAAGGGAATAAATGCATCCTGCAAATAAAATTTTGTAAGACCGGCGCGCTCATATGGGTTCCAGATATTCCTTTTTGTTCCCCTTTATGCTATAATCAGATAGCGAGGTGGGGCAAATGAAGAAAATTTTGATCATGGGATACAGCGGTTCCGGCAAAACAACTCTGGCGGCTAAGATTGGCCAAAAGCTGGGCTGCAGGGTCATTTACGTTGACGAGCTCCAGTTTACGGACACCTTTGAAATGCAGGACCAGAAAAAGGTATTCTCCCAGATCAATGGGGCGCTGGCCCAGCAGGACAGCTGGGTCATTGACGGTTACCTGAGCCAGTATATTGAGGACAAATGGCTGGAAGCTGCTGATTGCGTTTTGTTCCTCAATTTCAGCCGCTGGAGATGCCTCGTACGCCTGCTGAAGCGTTCTCAAAGCCATCACCGGCAGGATCACATTCAACCCCCTCGGCCAGACCTTCCCCCTTCGGAAGAGAAAAGGCCGAAGCGCCGCCGGGAAAGGCCGGAAGGATGGATGAAACGGAAAAACCTCAGATATCTGCGTTGGATTTTTTTACAGGAAAACCGCCTCCGGAGGCAACGGTATTATTTTCGCACCGGGGAACGTTGCACAGAAAAATTCATTGTCGTAAATACGCCGAAACAGCTGGACGCCTTTTTGCATCAAAAGGGCCTTATCTAAACCTGTTTTGCACAGATCTCCTTTGCCCGCTTATATCAAAATATTCTCCTAAAAATATAATAGTCCCCAAAACACATAACAGCGCTTATCGTTATGTGTTTTGGGGACTATTTCGTTTTGGCTGTTTTCTCAGCGCCGCCCTATCTTGGCTCTACGATGAGGCGCATGGCGGTACATTCCTTCTCGCCGATCTGGACATTGGCAAACGCGGGTACGCACACAATGTCCACTCCAACGGGAGCAAGAAATCCCCTTGCAATCGCCACCGCCTTAATTGCCTGGTTGGAGGCCCCAGCCCCCACAGCATGGAGCTCGACCTTACCCTGTTCCCGGACCACGCTGGCAATGGCGCCAGCCAAAGACTTTGGAACCGACCTGGCAGAAACCTTAAGAACTTCCATCATGATGAAAAACCTCCTGCGTCCGAAGCTGCCTGATTACAAACTATGACATTGCCGGGGACATTGTGATAAAGCCTCTCCGCAGTCTGGAACTCTTCCCGTAAGCAAGGATTCAACGGGCGAGCCCAATAGCCGGGAACTGAAACCTTAAAACTTGAAAGAAAATCAAGGGCAGAACCGGGAGAGGACACCGAAACCTTTTTAAAATGTTGGAAGAAAATAAAGACATTTTCTAAAATGATTATATAATAAAAAGGCGGTAATTTCAAGAGGGGAAGAAAGATATTGTGTATTTACTTCATAAATACACGGTGTATTTTAGTGGTTTTACCAGTTTTTTCATCAATAGAGGCGACAATTCCCGATACACAGGAGGGGGTTAAGGCATTTTCAAAGCGGACGGGAAGGTTCCCCCGCATTTTTCGGATGGCCAGCTCTGGTTTTATCCCCAAAACAGAGCCCTCCGGGCCGCACATCCCCAGGTCGGTGATGTACCCCAGGCCCTTGGGGAAGATCTGCTCGTCGGCAGTCTGGACATGGGTGTGGGTCCCTGCCAGGAGGGACGCCCTGCCATCCAGATAGTGAGCCAACGCCAACTTTTCGGAGGTAGCCTCCCCATGAAAATCGATGACGACAACAGGGGCGTCGATTTGGGATAGAAGCTCATCAGCAGCGTCAAAAAAGTTGCCGCACTGGTCCATATAGGCGTTGCCCATTAGGTTGATGACCGCCACTTGGCAGCGCAGAAGGTCAAAGGTGCATAATCCCCGTCCCGGCGTGGTATGGTGCATGTTGGCGGGGCGGAGAATGGGGCTGTCTGAGCGATCCAGCCAGTCATAAATCTCGCTGCGCCGGAGGGCATGGTTTCCTGTGGTAATCACATCAGCACCGCTGTCCAGAAGGGATTGGGCACTGACAGGGTGAATCCCGTTGCCATCAGCAGAATTTTCCCCGTTGACAACCGTCAGGTCAATAGAATATTGGCGTTTGAGCTGGGGGAGACAGCGCCTTACGGCGGCACAGCCGGAGGAACCGACCACATCGCCCAAAAATAAAAGGTTCATAGAGCTATTCCTTTCAGTTAAGATAATGGGGTACATGGGGCAAAACAACAGGCTGCTGAAAATTTCAGCAGCCTGAAAACTCACTTGGCGTATTCAATGGCCCGGCTTTCGCGGATTACATGGACTTTAATCTGTCCGGGATAATCCAGCTCATTTTCGATTTTCTTCACAATATCCCGGGCCATAATGACGGTCTGATCGTCGTTGACGGCCTCCGGCTTGACCATAATGCGGATCTCCCTGCCAGCCTGGATGGCGTAACACTTCTCGACGCCGTTGAAGGAGTTTGCAATCTCCTCCAGCTTCTCCAGGCGCTTGATGTAGTTCTCTACATTTTCGCGGCGGGCGCCAGGCCTTGCGGCGGAAATCGCGTCGGCAGCCTGGACCAAAAACGCGACAATGGACTTGGGCTCCACATCTCCGTGGTGGGCCTCAATGGCGTTTACCACAACGGCATTTTCTTTGTATTTCTTGGCAACCTCAACGCCGATATCCACATGGGAGCCTTCCACCTCATGGGTCAGGGCCTTTCCGATATCGTGTATCAGTCCAGCCCGGCGGGCCAAGTGTACATCCGCCCCGATCTCAGAGGCCATCATCCCCGCGATGTTGGCCACCTCAATGGAGTGGCTGAGCACATTCTGGCCATAACTGGTGCGGTAACGCATCCGCCCCAGCAGACGGACCAGTTCTGGATGCATATTGTGGATTCCAAGGTCCATAACTGCCCGCTCGCCGTCCTGCTTCATTTTCTGTTCAACTTCCTTGCGGGCCTTCTCCACCATCTCCTCAATGCGGGCGGGGTGGATTCTCCCATCCTGGATCAGGCGCTCCAGAGCAATTCTGGCGATCTCCCTCCGGACAGGCTCAAAGCTGGAAAGGGTAATGGCCTCAGGCGTATCGTCGATAATAAGATCCACGCCGGTAAGGGTTTCCAAAGTACGGATGTTGCGGCCCTCACGGCCGATGATCCGGCCCTTCATCTCGTCGTTGGGGAGGGAAACAACGGAAACCGTCGCCTCCGCCACATGGTCTGCGGCGCATCTCTGAATCGCCAAAGAAATACAGGTGCGGGCCTTCTGCTCCGCGTCCTCTTTAAACTGCTGCTCAAACTGGTTGATCCGCACAGCCTTCTCGTGGGTCAGCTCTCCTTCCAGGTTGGAGAGAAGGTATTCCTTCGCCTGGTCGGAGGTGAAGCCGGAGATCTTTTCCAGCATATCGATCTGATCCTGCTTGACCTTTTCGGCCTCCGCCAGACGGAGCTCCGCATCCTTCATCTTGCCCTGGACGTTTTCCTCTTTGCGCTCCAGGTTTTCCAGCTTGCGGTCCAGGGATTCCTCCTTCTGCTGGATCCTCCGCTCCTGCCGCTGGACCTCTACCCGCCGGTCCTTGATCTCCTTCTCAGCCTCGCTGCGCATCTTGTAGATGTCGTCCTTAGCCTCCAAAAGGGATTCCTTTTTCTTAGTAGTCGCATTTTTAATCGCGTCGTTGACAATGCGTTTGGCTTCCTCCTCAGCGGAGCCGATCTCCGCTTCGGCTGTTTTTCTGCGGTATCCCATGCCCACAAAAAAGAACAGAATTCCGCCTAAAATAAAAGCGCCTAATCCGCAGAATACGCCCGTCAAAATGACATTGGCACTCATATGAACCTTGATCCTCCTTTTCCCCGATTGACAGCAATCGGAAATTCCAATCTTTTGCATACCATATACTGATTGCAGGAAAAGGCCATATAATGCCGCCGATTTTACTTATAAGAGCGTAAGAGCATGATTAGGCAGAGATTTGATATCCAAAAGCTTCCAATTTTGTAACCTTTCCATAAGATGGAAGCCCTCAAGCGTCCCCAGTTCCTATATATGAAAAAAGCCGTTAATCGACAAAGCGACCAAGTCATCCGCAAGCAGGTATCTGTGTGTATCCAGCCCGCCTTCCGGCGGCTGCACATTGCATACATCTTATTTTAAATCGTACTGAATGTAATGTCAAGGGAAATCCCCCACTTCCCCCCAAAAACCATACCCCCAATTTTCAAATTGTTTTTTGGTGATTATTCATATTGACATAAAAATATGGCCAGACTGGCACAAAATGGAATTTCCCGCCTATTCCACATATTTTGCACGAATTTCATGGAGCACAGGAGAAACAGTCATACTTTTTTCACAAAGTTCCAGTATAATGAAGATATCAGAACTCTAGGGGGTTCCCAGATGCCGGGAAGAGACAATCCACTTCAATATAGAAATCCTAATAGGGAAGGAGACAGGCAATGAAACGAACAGCTGTTGGAAAAAGCGGTGAAGACCGCAAGGCAACCGTAGTCTGTGTGACCGATCAATTTCAATGTGAGAGAATTATACGGGCAGGGCGTTCCATCGCCAATCTGTCTGATACCTCTCTGCTGGTGGTCAGCGTTTCCCCAGTGGACGGCACTGCGCAAAGCGGCGAGGCAATAGAGCATCTGTTCCGCGTTTCCCAGGAGAACGACGCGGAGATGTCCGTTTTTTATTCAGACAAGGTGATGAAAACTCTGACCACATTTATAAAGAAGAAACACGCTGTCAATGTTGTGACCGGTATGCCCCGGCAGGAGAATTCCATCCTTTCCAAGATGTGGGAAAAGCTGGGCGGCGTATCCTTTTTTACAGTGGATGAAAAGGGAGACTTTGTCAATGTGACACAGCTGAAAAGCGGCAGCGAAATCGCGTAACCGCCTTGGGGAAGTCCCCAAAGCTCAAAAAAGGAAGGGAATGAAATGGCATGAAAGAAGAAACAGGAAGATTCCTCTCAAAGGACGGAACCTCATCGGTGGCCTATCTCATCTGTTTGCCGGAGGGTCCGGTCAAGGGTACCGTACAGATCGTCCACGGAATGTGCGAATATAAAGAAAGGTATGGGGAATTTATAGCATTCCTCACTGGTCATGGGTATGCCTGCTGCGTTCATGACCACCTGGGTCATGGGGCCACTGCCCCCACACCAGAGGATCTGGGGTATTTCGGGGAAAACTACGGGTGGAGGTATCTGGTGGAGGATACGGTTCGCCTGTGCGAAATGGTCCAGGCCAGGCAGGAGCTGGCCGGCAAGCCATATATCCTGTTCGGACACAGCATGGGTTCTTTTGTCGCCAGGCTGGCGGCCCTCCCCCTGGGCCCTAGGCTCAGCGGCGCGGTCTTCTGCGGCACAGCCGGCGAACATGTGGAAAGCGGCGCGGCCTTAAAGCTGGTGGAAAAGATCATCCAGTCCAAAGGCCCCCGATACCGCCCTGCTCTGGTGGACAAGATGATGTTCGGCGCGTACAACCGCCGCTTTGGTCCGGTTTACACGGGAAAGGAATGGCTGAGCCGGAACGCAGCGGTGGGATATGCCTTTTCCAAGGACCCCCTGTGCAGCTTTACCTTTACGGCTGCAGGGTTCCACGATCTGCTGGAGCTGAACCGAAAGTCCAACGAATCCCATTGGTTCCGGTCCATGGACCATAATCTTCCTGTATTCTTTATCGCTGGGGGAAGCGATCCGGTGGGCGGCTATGGCAAGGGCGTCGCCCAGGCTGCCCGCAGGCTGAGAAAGGCTGCGGGGCAAAAGGCCGGGCTTGTCACCCTAAAGCTCTATCCCGGCGCGCGGCACGAGCTTTTAAACGAGCTGAACCGCAAGGAGGTCTGCGGCGACATTCTGGCGTGGATAGAAGCATCCGCCAGAACAGTTTCGCTGTAAGGCTGTCATCGACACAAAAACATTCCGGCTGTATGGGGCGGGTCTTCCCACACCATACAGCCGGTTCCTTGTATCTTGATGCTGAATGATATCTCTATTTCCTGACTTCCGGTTCCTCTTCGCCCCTGGACATAGCGGAACATCCGGTGCGGATCATCTTTAAAATAGGGAAGGGCTGCAAAATGGCAATAAAGGAGTCCAGGGTATGGGAGTCTCCCGTCAATTCCAGGATAAATACATCTCCAGTCACGTCCATGATCCCTGCCTTAAACATATTGGCAATATCCACCAGCGCGCCGATCTGGCCCTGAGCTGCCCTCACCTTGACCATAAGATGTTCCCGAATGACAGAGGTATCCCGGTCCAGCACCTTTACATGGAGGATATCAATAAGCTTTTCCAGCTGGGATTTCACCTGGTCGATCACATCCTCGTTTCCCTGGACCACAATGATGATCTGCGTAATGGCGGGATCCTCGGTCTGGGCGGCGACAATGCTGATGATGTTGAAAAACCTTCTGCTCAGCAGTCCGGAGATGCGCACCAGAACCCCCTCATGGTTGTTGACCAGTACAGACAGGATATATTGCTTTTCCATCTTTTCATCTACCTCCCTCTCACATCGCGCCGTCTTCTATGGTGAGGAGGGGCTCCTCAACGGAGTTTCCCGCCGGCACCATGGGAAGAACGTTCAGATCCCGGTCAATCACACATTCAATCAGCACCGGGATCTCCTGCTGCAGCGCATCCCGCAGCACCGGCTCGATATCCTCCCGGCAGGCAATCCGGTATCCCTTTATGCCAAAGGCCTCCGCCAGCTTCAGATAATCGGTGGTCTTTTCCAGGGTGGTCTGCGAGAAGCGGTGGGCGTAAAACAGCTTCTGCCACTGGCGCACCATTCCCAGAACCTCGTTGTTGAACACCATCTCAATAATGGGAATGTTGTGCTTGGCGGCAGTGGACAGCTCGTTGAGGTTCATATGGAAGCTGCCATCCCCGGCGATGTTGACCACCGTCTGGTCAGGACAGGCCATTTTGGCTCCCATGGCCGCCCCAAGTCCATAGCCCATGGTTCCAAGGCCGCCGGAGCTGATAAACTGCCTTGCCTTTCGGAAGGTGTAGAACTGGGCTGCCCACATCTGATGCTGCCCCACCTCAGTGGTGAGAATCGCCTTTGAATCAGTGAGCCGGTTCAGGGTCTCCAGGATTTCCTTCGGTGTGGCGGCGCTGGGATTTTTTGAGGATTGGGCAAGGGGATACTGTTCCTTCCACTGGGCGATGTTTGCCATCCACTCCCAGTGGGACTGACGCTCCAGTTTCTGACAAAGAAGGCTGAGCACCTTTCTGGCGTCTCCCCGAATCCTGGCGGCGATGTGGATATTCTTGTTGAATTCTGCCGGATCAATATCGATATGGATAATGGGCTTGCCCTTGGCAAAGTTCCCCGCATTGCAGAGCACCCGGTCTGAGAAGCGGGTCCCCACCGCCACAAACAGGTCGCATTCCTTGATAGCCAAGGAGGAAGCCTTGGTTCCGTGCATCCCCAGCATTCCCATGTAGCGGGGATTGGTCTGGTCAAAGCCGCCTTGACACATCAGCGTACAGGAGACCGGCGCGTCCAGCTTCTCCGCAAACTCCGCCAGTTCCTTTTCTCCGTCGCTGGAGATAATCCCACCGCCTGCATACAGAAAGGGCCGCTTGCTGGACTGGAGCATATAAAGCACCTGGTTCAGCGCTTCCTCCCCTATTTCATAGGAAATTTCGGCACTTTTTGGGGGCCGGGGGACATAATCGTAAAGGGCGGCGGTGACGTCCTTGGGAATGTCCACCAGAACAGGTCCCTTCCTGCCGCTGTTGGCAATGTAAAAAGCCTCCCGGAGCGTGTCCGCCAGGTTTTCGATCCGCTTGATCAGGAAATTATGCTTGGTGACAGGGATAGTCACGCCGGTGATATCCACCTCCTGAAAGCTGTCCAGCCCCAGCAGTCCGCAGGGGACGTTGCCAGTGATGGCCACCAGGGGAACCGAGTCCATATAGGCTGTGGCGATTCCCGTCACCAGGTTGGTGGCCCCGGGGCCGGAGGTGGCGATGCACACCCCGGTTTTTCCGCTGGCCCGGGCGTAGCCGTCCGCCGCGTGGGCCGCTCCCTGCTCATGGGCTGTCAGAATATGCTTGATTTTTCCTGCTTCCGTATAGTCGTACAGGGCGTCGTAAATATTGAGCACTTGCCCTCCCGGATAGCCAAAAACAGTGTCTACCCCCTGCTCCAGCAGGCATTCGCAGATGATCTGCGCTCCAGTTAAACGCATGGTTGTTTACCTCCTGTTTTTTCCTTACAGATTTCATTTAAATGGTCAACATGGCCCCTCAGAAGCAAAATAAAAAGTCTCCGTCCCTTTTTCAGAGACGGAGACGATTACCGTTCCGCGATACCACTCTGTTTGCCTTTGGCTTATGCCAAAAACCCCTCACGCGTCTAACAACACGTTTCCCTTTAACGGTGGAATTCCGTTCTCGCTTACTGGGATGTTCTGTTCAGCTCGACTGCTCCGAGGGGATGCGGCCATAACCTCCCTACCGCTTTTCACCACCCAGCGGCTCTCTGTGAAGGGGCCTGTTAAGGCCAAGTCCTCATTGACGCATTTGATATTATAAAGAATATCGTATTATCCCCCTTTTTGTCAAGAGGAAATTTTAAAAATTGCAGGGAACGCCGTTCAACTGGGGCCAATGTCTCTTTTTGAGTCGCCCCTCACATCAGCGCGCCGCTGGCAAATCCCTCATACTCCTGGAGAAACAGTTCCGCGAACTTGTGCATCACAAGGGTGACGGTATCCCCCTTAAATACCACACAAACCTTCAGCGTTGCCAGGAATTCGTCTATGATGCAGCAGCGCAGGAGAAGGTTTTCCTCCCCCTCCCGGTTGGAAACCCATGCGCCGGAGGTGACGCACTCATAGCCATATACCGGGAACTGCTGCGTCTCCCAGCCCCCAAGGCCAAAGGAAAGGGTATGGCTCCCCTCGCCGTTTACGTAAGACATCCTCCCTATTCCATTGCCGAAGTCAAAGCGAAGCTTTTGGATCCCCATGGCATTTTTCTCCATGGAAAAGGTCTTTCCGCTGATTCTCGCGGCGGATTCGGGAATCTGGCTGCTTCCCTGGACAGGCTCCATGGAAAGGCCCTTCACCCGCTGCTGCAGCCTGGCAAAATCGGACGCCTCCTTTTCCAGAGCTATGGAAGAAGGAGAACATGCCGCGGGGTACAGGGTATCCCATACCGCGCTGAAAACGGCCTGTTCCCCATCGGGCTGGGACTGGACATCTGCTGTCGTCACCACCAAAAGCCTCTCCTTCGGCAGGCACATGGCGATCTGTCCCCCCATTCCCAACAGCCCAAAGGCCCCATTGCGCAGCATCCAGAACTGATAGCCGTAGCCCTGGATGGAATCCGGCCTGCTCCCTGCGGTGCGGTTGTCAATCTGCCGGGAAGTGGCCCTGCGGATGTAATCCTTTGGTATGACCTGGACTCCCTGGTACATTCCCTCCTGCATACAGGTCAGGGCAAATTTGGCAAAGTCCCTGGGGGTGGCCATAATCCCGGAACCGCCGTGATCAATCCCCATGGGACAGGTGAGGGCATAGGCTTCTTTACTCACCCCGATCCTGTCAAACACCCTGGGGCGCAGGTATTCCATCAGGGAAACCCCGCTCAGCCGCTGGACCAGGGCCGATAAGGTATAAGAGGAGCTGGTGTCATAGGAGAACACCGTTCCCGGCAGGTGGGAGGGCTCGCAGAGGAAAAAGGTCTTGACCCAGTCGTCAGTTTGGAACTGCTTATAGGTGGTTTTCGCATGGGGAGTGGCCATGCGGAGCATATCCTCAATGGTAGTTTGGGCGATAAACGGATGAAGCCCCTGGATCCCCTCCGGCGGAAGCTTGTCGGGAAAATAGCCGGCAATGGGGTCGGTGAGCTTCAGCTTCCCCTCCGCCTCCAGAAGGCCGATGGCAGCCGAGACAAAGCTCTTGCTGCAGGAATAGAGGCGGTGCAGCCGGTTGGGGGCAAAGGGCTTCCAGTACCCCTCGGAGACCAACGCGCCGTCCCTGATGATTTGAAAGCTGTGCATACAGACCGACTGGGCCTGCAGACGGTCCAGGAAGTCCAGAATGGCTTGGGAACCGATGCCGGACTCCGCCGGTGTTGCAGCGGGGAGGGGGTGGAACTCGGGGCCTTCTGCGTATAAGGTGTGCTTTCCGGCAGGGGTTTTGCTGGTGGGAACGCCCTCATAGTACAGCATATTGGAATCCTTCTTTCTCAATTAGATTTTCAGGCATATTGTCCTTTTCATCCATCATACCATACCCCGGACGGCAAAAGCCAGCTGTTTTCATAGGTATTTCAGCAGATATCATTTTCTCTTGCAGCAAATCCGCCGGGATTCCCCACTATATAGGGAGAAACGGCAGATTTCTAAAAAATTCCGCCGCTTTTTTCCCAAAAGGTTATTGACCGGTTTTCTTCTGGCGTGTAGAATAAAACAAGGCCCATATTACAAACATAGCCTTCAGGCTGGGCTCATAGGATAGACATAGCAAACCGATGGAAAAAAGACGCAGCTGGACGCCGTGCCTTTTCCCGTAATGATTTATAGGAGGAAACACCATGACCAAACGAGGTTCATTTGACAAGAAGGCCCGAAACCTAGCCCGGATGGGAACCGCCTTCCTGCTGGCAGCTTCTATGCTGTTGGCTGCCGGATGCGCCCCCAGAGAAGCCGCCCCCATATCCAACGCGGATACGTCAGACCCACAGGCTGCTTTAGGCCACAGTCAATCTTCCGCCCAGGAAGTCCGAGAGGAAGAAGAACCGCTTCCCGACACCCTGATGATCACCACCTCAACCAACCAGTTTGCCGCCGGGAAAAAGATTATTATCAAGCCCTCCTCCAGTCAGAGCAGCGAACCCGCCGGAAAGCCCGCCTCCATTAAAGTGCTCCCGGTTTCTGGGTCACAGTCCGGCGTGGAACAATCTACGGCAAGAATCCCCGTTCCCGATGAGCTGCGGGGTATATGGATCTCCTATCTGGACTTTAACTCCCTGTTGAAAAACCAGAGTTCCTCCGCTTTCCAGGTAAACATCGCAAATGCTTTTGACCAGATCGCTTCTATGGGGCTGAATACCGTGTTTGTGCAGGTCCGCCCCTATGGGGACGCCCTGTACCAATCCCAGTATTTCCCCTGGTCCCACACTGTCACCGGAACCGAGGGAAAGGATCCCGGCTTTGACCCCCTCTCCATCATGGTTAAGGAGGCCCATCAGCGGGGCCTGCGGGTGGAAGCCTGGATCAATCCCTACCGCATCCGCAGCGGCAACTCCTCTGTTGCCCTCAGCGCCTCAAACCCCGCGTACAAATGGCTCCAGCAGGGGGACAGCGCGGTGATCCAGTACAACGGCGTGATCTCGTATAATCCCGCCAGCCAAAAGGCACAGCAGTTGATTGCCGACGGCGTGGCGGAAATTGTAAAGGGTTATGATGTGGACGGAATCCATTTTGACGACTACTTCTACCCTACTACCGACGCGGCCTTTGACCAGTCCAGCTACAAGGCCTATCAGGGGGCGGGGGGCACGCTCTCCCTCGCCCAGTGGCGGCGGCAGAATGTGGATGACCTGATCAAAAAGGTCTACACAACTGTCAAGGCAATCGATCCCTCCGTACAATTCGGCGTCAGCCCCCAGGGAAACAACGACAACAACCTCAACGGACAATATGTGGACGTCTCAAAATGGCTTACCGGGGCAGGGTATGTGGACTACATCTGCCCGCAGATCTACTTTGGCTATCAGAATAGCACCCATCCCTTTTCCCAGACAGCCAGCCAGTGGAACAACATGATTTCCACTACCGGCGTTCGGCTCTATATAGGCCTTGCTGCCTACAAGCTGGGCACAGTGGACAACTGGGCCGGAGACGGGGCCGGAAAAACCGAGTGGACCTCCACCAGCGATATCCTCTCCCGCATGGTGCAGACCGGGCGGAACCAGAGCCATTACGGAGGGTTTATTCTCTTCCGGTACGACTCCCTCTTTTCCGCCTCCGGCACCCAAATCCAAAGGGAAAAGCAGAATTTAAAGGCGATCCTGAAATAGCGAACATTCCACCGAAAAAGCCCGCCTGTGGGGGAAATCCCTCTACAGGCTGGCTCTTTCGTTAGAACGGCCCCTCCGGCAGGACAGCCCTAAATAGGGCCTTCTGTGCCTGCTCCTAAGGGCCTGACAAAATGGAGACTTCCAACGTGAATTCAAAAAGACAAAACAGAAAGCCCTCCCGTTCCCAAAAAGCTTCCCCTAAAATATGGCTCTGGGCCCTTCTGGGGATCATGTTCCTGGCCGTGACCATCGGCGCGGGCGTTCTCGCCGCCACCGGACTGCTCAACGAATACCTTCCCTCCTCCGAAGAGTCCCTTCTCTCCCGGCCATCGGAATCCTCCAGCTCATCTGAATCCATCTCCTCATCGGAACCGGCTCCGGAGATTCCCCCTCCCGCGGGGGAGGATTCGCCCGCGGAGGAGAATTCCACCAATTCCCCTGTTGTCATCCCCCTGGCCACCGGGCAAAACCGTTTTTCTGGACCGGACAGGATGCTGGGGGCCATGGCTGTGGCCGGACAGGATTTTATGACCGATCCGTCCCTGTCGGAGGAAGAGGTCCGCAGCCAGATTGCCGGTGTGGTCCAGGCGGCGGCAGACCTGAATATGAATTCGCTGATCATCAACCCCGGCAGCGGAGAGGAGACACTTCTCTTCCCCCAGGACGGAGGGGAAGAGGCCCGTTCCTTCGATCCTCTTTCGGTTCTTGTAACCTCCGCCAGAGCGGCGGGATTATATGTTTATGGAATATGTGACCTGCAGTCCGTGGCAGGGCTCCCCTCCGGAAAAGAGCCCAATGTGCTGGACAGCGACACGGTCAGCAATCTGTCCTCCTCCCTTTCCAGCCTGATTTCCTGGTATGACCTGGACGGCGTAATCCTCCAGGGCTACACAACGGGGATATCCCCCGCCACCTATGAGGCGTACCTCCGGGAGGGAGGCGGCATGGGATACGACCGCTATCTCTACGAAAGCTCCTCCCTGTTCCTGACCACGGCGGTGAGGGCCGTCCGCCAGGCAGCCCCCCAGACCCAGGTGGGCCTGTTGGTAGAGCCCTTCCCCAACCAGGAGAATGAGCCCCAGGAGGACGGCGGCCTGTGGCTGGTAGAAGAGGGATATGTGGACATTTCCGTTCTGGCGGAGAGCGGATTGTTTGACTTTTTGACCATACAGAGCTATCCGGCTGAAAGTGAAAGCTCCGGAGAAGCCGGTGATGGGGATAAAAGCAGTACGGAAATTCCTTTCCTGCCAGTAATTCAGTGGTGGACCTCCCTGGCAGACGATAACGGCCTGCCCTGCTACATCCTCTATGACAGCGGCCAGGGCTCCTCCCAGCAGCTGACGGAACAGGTCCGGGAGGCTGAACAGCTTCCCGGCTGCAGCGGGAGCATCTATAATTCCCTCTCCGCCCTGGCAAAAGAGGCCCAGGACACCCCGCCTTCCCAGTCCCCCGGCGGAGAACCGGAAGGCCCTTCCAGCTCTATTGTGGACCACATCAACGAAACCGCCCAAAATGAACACATCTCCCAAAAGCTGGTGATCACCAAGCCTGCGGAGACCACCTTCTCCACCTATGAGCCTTCGATGGTCTTTACAGGGGCCGCCTCTCCGTCTCAGGATGTGACCATCAACGGACAGACGGTGACCATTGATGAAAACGGCTATTTCTCCCTTTCCATGGGGCTGGACATTGGCCTAAACACCTTTGAAATCTCCCAGGGAGACCAAACCTTCACCTTCCAGATCACCCGGCAAATTCGGATCTTTGACGGGAATGTCTCCCCCGCCGGATCCATCACCGTGGACGGCAGTATGCAGGTGACTATTTCTGTCAACGCCTATGAGGAGGCGGAGGTCTACGCCGTTGTCGGCGGTCAGACCATCCCCATGTCCGTCCAGCAGTCCGACGACGATGCAACCGACCGGGATTCCAGCTATTCCAGCTTTACAGGGGTATTCAATGTCCCTGCCGCCACCTCCGCGGCCCAAAATCTGGGGGCCATCACTGTCTACGCCTCCTGGGAGGGGGTTCAGGAGAGCCTGACAGGGGCTTCCATTACGGTAAACCGCAAGCAGACTCTCCAGTCCGGCGTACTGGCCCAGGTGGTCAGCTCCAGCGCGGAGACCTATCCCTCTTCGGTCCTGAACATCCTCTCCCAGCCGGGATACTACTCCCTGCCCAAGGGGACTATGGACTACATTGTCGGGGACGAGGTGGTCTACAAGTCCGGCGGCAAAACATACAGCTTCTTCAACATGGCTTCCGGACTGCGCATTGCCAAGGAGGACCTTGCCACAGTCAGTTCCATTGATTCCATTGAGGGGAATGTCATCAGCGGTATGACCGTCTCCGGAGACGACCGGTATACCACTGTCCGGCTGTCCACCCAATTTAAGGTCCCCTTCTCGGTAAACTACGACCAGAATTCCGTAAAGCTCACCTTCCATTACACCGATTCTACCCCGGGGGCCCTGGAGCTGCCGGACAGCCGCTTGTTCTCCGCTGCCTCCTGGAGCGGCAATGTCCTGAACCTTACCCTGAACACCGCCGGCGGGTTCATGGGCTTTACCAGCTGGTATGAGGGGGATGTGCTTACCCTGCGCTTTAACAACCCCGGCATGATGCAGTCCTCCGGGACGCTGAGCGGCACCCGCATTGTCATCGACCCGGGCCACTCCATCGCCGACCCGGGGGCTGCCGGCTTCCTGGCCAAATACCCGGAACAGGTGATCAACTACGGCATTGCCCGGCAGCTGAAGGCCATCCTCCAGGACTGGGGCGCAACCGTCCTTTTGATCGACACCCAGTCCTCCGCCCTGTCCTTGGAGAGCCGGGTGGCCCAGGCCGTCAGTTTCGAGCCCCACCTGTTTGTCAGCATCCACAACAACTCTTCCCCCAACCCCGCCGGAAAGGGGACAGAGGTTTATTACTTCAATGACTTTTCCCAGACGCTGGCCTCCAAAATCTCGGCCAACGCCGCCGCCTACCTGGAAACCACCAACCGGGGCGGAAAGTTCGGACGGTATTATGTGACCAGGGTGGACCAGTTCCCCGCCGTCCTGGTGGAATGCGGGTTTGTGACCAACCAGGCCGAATACGAAAAGCTCATCCAGAAGAGCGTCCAGTATTCCGTGGCCATGGGAGTGGCGGTGGGCATCCAAAGCTACATGAAAAATACCGGAGCGCTGAACTGGGGCAATGACTTTACCCTAAAATCCGGCTCCATCAGCTCCTCTGGCGACGGAAGCTCCTCCTCTGCCGCTGACCCCAATATTATCGTCGAGGATGTAAACCTGGAGGAGGATAAACTGACCCTGGAGGTGGGGGAGAGCGAGAAGCTCACCTTGCTGGTTACACCGGAAGAGGCCACGGGAAACGAAAGGGTCAACTGGGAGAGTTTTGACACCTCTGTTGTCACCGTCAGCCAGAGCGGCGTTGTCACGGCCGTTGCGCCGGGAACCGCCCGCGTGCGGGTAATCACCACCGACGGAAAGTATGGGGACAACTGCACCGTCACTGTCGTTAAGGCCACTGTCCGGGACGTGGACGAGATCACACTGAACAAGGAGGACGTCACCCTCCAGGTGGGCGAGCTGCTGAACCTCACCGCCAGTACCTCCCCGGAAGAGGGGGGTTCGGTCCAGTGGGAATCCAGTGACGCCTCTGTGGCAGTGGTGAAAAACGGCAAGGTCACTGCCAAGGGAGCGGGAAAGGCAATCATCACCGCCTCGGCCAACGGAGGCGAGGTGACTGCGGAATGTATCGTGCGGGTAAAATCCAACGATGAACTGCAGATTTCCCTGGATTCGGAATGGATCCAGCTGGAAGCCGGCGATGAATTCTACCTGGAAGCCACTGTCACCCCCAGCGGCCAGGAGGTGGAGCTATCCTGGAGCTCCAGCAACCGGGAGGTCGCCGTTGTGGAGGACGGCTATGTGACGGCCCTGGCGGAGGGAGAGGCGACGGTTACAGTCCGAATCAAAGGTTCGATGAAGCTGGTTGCCTCCTGCGATATCACGGTAGTATCATCATAATTCCCCATACAAACGGCCCCCTGCAGAGGATTTCTCCGCAGGGGGCCGTTCTATGTCATATGGGGATTAGCATCAGATATACTCAGAGGGATCCAATTCCAGTACCGGGGCCTGAGGCATCTCCCAGGCGTCATGGTCGGTATGCAGCAGGTGGTGGGATTTCTCCGACAGAGGCTGCTGGAAGTACTCCCGGTAGACCTTCTGAATGGAGGGATTCTCGTGGGAGAAGCGCAGGTTGGAAACCCGGTCCAGTCCATACAGGTTCCCGGCGCGGCCCCCAGCCAGCTCCTCCCCGTCGTGGATGGGCTGTCCGCCGCCGCCCACACATCCGCCGGGACAGGCCATGACCTCTACAAAGTCATAGTGGACATCGCCGCGGCGCAGGGCACGGATCAGCCTGCGGGCGTTCCCCAGGCCGTTGGCCACCGCCACCCGCACCGGCGTACCGGCCAGGTCAAAGGTGGCTTCCTTCCAGCCGTCCATACCCCGGACGTCTTTAAAGGCATCTGGATCAGGATTCTTGCCAGTGGCCAGGTAGGCGGCGGTGCGGAGGGCCGCCTCCATCACGCCGCCGGTGGCCCCAAAGATAACCCCCGCGCCAGTGCCGATGCCCAGGGGCAGGTCGCAGGCCTCCTCGGGCAGATCTTCCACCAGGATATGCTCCGCGCGGATCATCCGCACGATCTCACGGGTGGTCAGCACCAGGTCTACATCCTGTCCCGCGCCTGCACTGTCCATGGAGGGCAGCTCAGCCTCCGCCTTTTTGGCGGTACAGGGCATCACCGACACGGAGAAGATCTTCTCCGGCGCTACGCCCAGCAGCTCGGCATAGTAGGACTTGATCACCGCCCCAAACATCTGCTGGGGGGATTTGGCGCTGGAAAGCTGGGGAACCAGCTCCGGATACTGGGATTTGAGGAACCGCACCCAGCCGGGGCAGCAGGAGGTAAACATAGGGTAGCGGTCCAGGGAATGGTTCTTCATCCGGGCCATAAATTCGCTGCCCTCTTCCATAATGGTCAAGTCAGCGCTGAAATTGGTGTCAAAGATATGGTCAAAGCCAATGCGGCGCATGGCGGCGACTAGGCGGCCCATGGTAGCCTTTTCCCTGGGCAGCCCCAAAGCCTCGCCCCAGGCGGCGCGGACCGCCGGGGCAACCTGCACCACGGTGATCTTATCCGGATCGGCCAGCATATCAAACATCTTCTGGGTGTCGTCCCGCTCCCGCAGAGCCCCGACAGGGCAGTGAGTGATGCACTGCCCGCACAGGGAGCAGTCGGCATCCTCAATCCGGCGGTTGTGGGAAACATCCACGGTGGTGTGGGAGCCGGTGTTGGAAATATCCCATACGTTCAGGCTCTGCACCTTATCGCAAATCTGTACGCAGCGCATACATTTGATGCACTTGGCGTAATCCCGGATCAGGGGGAAATCCCTTTTCCAGGGGGTGTGGGTCAGCACCTTTTCATAAGGCTCGCTGGTAATGCCAAGGTCGTTGGCGATGGTCTGCAAAGAGCAGTTGCCGCTCCTGACGCAGGAGGCGCAGTGGCTGTCATGCTGGGAGAGGATAAATTCCACATTGGTGCGGCGGACTTCCCGCACCTTGGGGCTGTTGGTATAGAGAACCATCCCCTCCTCCACCACGTTGTTGCAGGCGGTGATCAGCTTTTCCTTGCCCTCCATCTCCACAACGCAGACGCGGCAGGCGCCGATCTCATTGATATCCCGGAGATAGCACAGACTGGGGATGGGAATCCCGGCGGACTTGGCCGCATCCAGGATGGTGGTCCCCTCCGGGACGGTGATTTGCTTGCGGTCTATGGTCAAAGTCACCATTTCGCTTCTCTGCCTCCTTTAAACACGCCGTAGCCAAAGTGGTCGCAGCGCAGGCAGCGGGAGGATTCCTGACAGGCTTCCTGTTCCGTCATGCCGCACTCAAACGGCTCGAAGTTGTTTTTTCTCTCCTCCGCGCCAAGCTCGGCCATATTGACCCGCCCGCAGGGGGGACGGTCGTCCAGACGCGCCTGGGGAATCTCCACATCGCAGCTGATGGTGTGGTGGAAGCCCAGGTATTCATCAATGTTGGCAGCCGCCACCTTGCCCGCTGCAATGGCCCGGATGACCGTTGCGGGGCCGGTGACGCAGTCGCCGCCGGCAAACACACCGGGGACGTTTTCCACGCCGCTGGTGTGCATGGCCTCAATGACCCCCCGTTTTACCGGCACGCCGTGCTCCGCAAAGTGCTGGGAGGCGATCCCCTGCCCAATGGCGACAATGACGATATCCACCGGGACGCGCTTTTCCTCTTTGTGGGCCTTTTGGGGGCTGGGGCGTCCGTCCCGTCCCACAGGGCCGATGATCTGGGGCTGTACCCAAAGGGCGCAGACCCTTCCCTCTTCATCCGCCTCAATGCGGGTGGGAGCCTGGAGCTCCAGGATGTCACAGCCCTCTGCAATGGCTCCCTCCACCTCCTCGGGCAGGGCGGTCATATCCACCTTGCGGCGGCGATAGGCCACGCAGACGCTTTCCGCGCCCAAGCGGATGGAGGAACGGGCCACGTCCATGGCCACGTTGCCGCCGCCAATGACCGCCACCCGCTTGCCGGAAAAGTCGGGCATAATGTCGTTGCCGATGCCCCGGAGCATTTCCACAGCAGAAATGACCCCTTCGCTGTCCTCGCCGGGAATGCCCACCTTCTTGTCAGTATGGGCTCCAATGGCGATGTAAACCGCGTCGTATTCCTGGCGCAGGTCTGCGACAGACATCTGCTCGCCGATGGAAACGCCGGTATGTACCTCCACCCCTGTGGAGAGGATTACGTCAATATCCTCCTGAAGGCGCTCCCGGGGCAGGCGGTAGTTGGGAATGCCATAGCGGAGCATTCCGCCCAGCTTAGGCTGTTTTTCAAAGATGACCGCATGATGGCCCATGAGCTGGAGGTAGTAGGCTGCGCTCAGGCCGCCGGGGCCGCCGCCCACAATGGCCACCCGTTTGCCGGTGGAGGGGGCGTTTTCTGGGGCGGGCACCGTGCCGGAATGGTCCACTGCGTACCGCTTCAGGCCGCGGATATTGACGGAGCCGTCAATCATATTGCGGCGGCAGCGGGCTTCACAGGGATGCTCACAGATCAGGGCGCAGGCGGTGGGGAAGGGGTTATCCTTGCGGATCAGCCGCACCGCGTCCGCATACCGGCCCTTGGAAACAAGGGCGATATAGCCGGGGATATCCACCCGGGCGGGGCACAGGGCAACACAGGGCACAGGCTGGTTCAGGCTGCAGGTGCAGCGGCCATTGTTGACATGCTCCACATAGTCATCCCGGTTTCCCCGGACGCTTTTCAGCACCATATTGGCGGCTTCATAGCCGATGGCGCAGTCGGCGGAGGCCACAATGACCCGGGCTGTCTTCTCAATCAGGTCAATGGTATCCATGGTGGCGCGCCCGGCCAGGACGTCCTCCAGCATCAGCTCCAGCTGGCTCAGGCCCACCCGGCAGGGGACGCATTTGCCGCAGGTCTGGGCATGGCAGAGCTTTAAAAAGGACGCGGCCATATCCACAGGGCACAGTCCCGGAGGGCTGGCGACAATCCGGCGTTCCAGGTCCTTATAGAGCCCCTCTACAACCACCTGGGCTTGGTTCATACTTGCGATGGTCAATCTGTTCACAGGTTTTCAGACGCTCCTTTCGTCTTTGATGCTAATCCCCAGTTCCTCTCAATGGAATGAATGCAAAGGAATCTGCATCAATCATTCCTCTCGTTCCAGTGCGCAGAGACAGGGCCGTTCCGCAGCAGGACGGCCCGTTGACGAACGAGATAAAGATTATTATGCTAATCATACCATAATCATGGCCTTCTGTGCAATAGTTTTTGAAAAAAGAGAAAAAATTGGTTTTTATATGCCGTTTTTTGGAAAACAAAGGCGAAGAATCCCCAAACGCCCTGCCTGAATCCCCTCTCTGCACTGTGCTGATTTCTCCAGGAACTACATAAGATGAACTGCTGAATCATTTTGCACACAGAGGGGAGGGACAGGGAAAAAATGAAGCCTTACAGACTGGCGGCGGCCGTTGTAGCCTTTGCCCTTCTCATCGGATGCCGCCAGGGGAGCCTGGAGCAGACCGCAGTTGCTCTCTCCGGCTCTTCCTCAATGGAAGAGGTGGTGCGGGCGCTGGGGGAAGGCTTTATGGAACGCAATGCAAACATTATCATATCCCCGCAGTTTGGCGGCTCCAGCCAGGGGATCCGGGACGTTGCCGATGGAAAGGCGGATATCGGCAACATATCCCGAGAGCTGACAGATGAGGAGAAGAAGGATTTGGACGGAGTAACGATTGCCCTGGACGGCATTGCCATCATCGTCCATCCAGACAACCGTGTCGCCGGCCTGACCCTCCGACAGCTGGCAGATATCTATACCGGGAAGGTGCGGAACTGGGACCAGGTGGGCGGAGCCGACCTCCCCATTGTGGCCATAGGCAGGGACGCCGCGTCGGGAACCCGAACCTCCTTTGAAGCGCTTTTGGGGGTCTCCGGCCAGTGCCTTTACGGGCAGGAGAAGGATTCCTCCGGGGGGATCAAGATCGCCGTAGAGGCTGCCCCGGGGGCTGTGGGATATGTGTCTCTGGAAGCAGCAAAGGCGGACAGCAGGACAAAGAAGATCGCCTTAGAAGGCGTGGAGGCCTCGGAGAAAACCATCCGGGACGGGGATTACCCTCTGGCCCGTCCTCTCCTGATGGTCGTCCCCAAAGGGGAGCCTCTGCCTATGGCGGCCCAAGCCTTTCTGGACTATGTGCTGAGCCAGGAGGGCCAGGAGGTCATCCGCTCTCAAAGCCTGGTTCCAGTGCGGCGTTGACTCACAAATCCCAGCAAAGGAGCGTCAAATCTATGGTAAAAAACATCCTCCGCTCCAGGGGGAATCTATCCCGTGCGGAACGGTCCCGTAAGTTTTGGGACAGCTTTATGTACTGGTGTTTTTCTCTGTGCGGGCTTTCGGCGATAGCGGCAGTGTGCGGAATCGCCGCCTATATGGTCTTGGCTGGAACGCCCGCCATCAACGAGATCGGGCTGTTCCATTTTCTGCTGGGCTCCAGGTGGGAGCCCACCGCCCCCCAGCCCGCCTTTGGCGTCCTTCCCATGATTCTCACCTCCGTGGCAGGTACCGCCCTTTCGGTGCTGGCCTCAGTCCTAGTGGGGACCCTTACCGCCGTATTCCTGGAGGAGCTTGCTCCTAACCGGCTTCGCCAGGCAGCCCAGGCGACGGCTGCACTGATGGCGGGGCTCCCGTCAGTGGTCTATGGGCTGGTGGGAGCAACCCTCCTGGTACCCCTGGTGGGGAAGGCGGAAAACGCCCTTTTTCGGGGAAGCAGCTCCCATATCTTTACCGGAGGGGCAAATCTGCTCTCCGCCTCCATCCTTTTGACGGTGATGATCCTTCCGACAGCCATCCAGGTGGGCGGCATTTCCCTTCGGGCGGTCCCGAGGGAATTGCGGGAGGCTTCCCTAGCCCTGGGGGCGGACAGGACAGAGACAGCCTTCAAGGTCCTGATCCCCGCCGCCCGTCCGGGCATTGTGACCGGGGCGGTTCTGGGTACGGGACGGGCCATGGGGGAGGCTATGGCAGTGATGATGGTTTCCGGCAATGCGGTCAATTTTCCTCTGCCCTTTCACAGCGTCCGCTTTTTGACCACCGGCATTGTCACAGAAATGGGATACTCCAGCGGCCTCCACCGAAAAGCTCTCTTTTCCATCGGCCTGGCGCTGTTTGTGTGGATCCTGGCGACAGACCTGATCCTGGAGGCCCTGGTGCAGAGGGAAGGGGGCGGACAGTCTGCGTAAACCCCCAAAAAGACGCTGGTACAGCTGGGCGGCAAAGGCGGCTGTTCTTCTCTCCTTTGTCCTGACCATGACCGCCATGATGGCAATCCTTTTTTACATTCTGCTGCGGGGTGCGTCAAAGCTGCGCCTCTCCCTTCTGATTGGACAGCCCAGCCCTTTAAAGGGGGAATACGGGTTTCTTCCAGGTCTGGTCAACACCCTGTACATCGTTGTCCTCACCCTGCTGGCAGCGGTTCCGGTGGGGATCGGAGCTGCCGTCTACCTCAATGAATACGTTGGAAGGTCCGGGCGTCCTTCCAGGCTGGTCCGCCTGATCAACCTGATGGTGGAGGCGTTGGCGGGGATCCCCTCGATTGTCTACGGGCTGTTTGGGGCTGTCTTTTTTGGGGAGGCCCTTCGCCTGGGCTACTCTATCCTCACCGGTTCCCTAACCCTGTCGCTGATGGCGCTGCCCATCATTATCCGGGCCAGCCAGGAATCGCTGGCCGCAGTCCCCCAGTGCCTCCGGGAGGGAGCGCTGGGCTGCGGCGCTTCCCAGTGGCAGATGATCTGGTCAGTGGTCCTGCCCTGCGCCAAAAGGGGGCTGCTGTCCTCGGTTCTGCTGGCGGTGGGACGGATCATGGGTGAATCCGCCGCCCTCCTCTTTACGGCGGGCGCAGCGGTAAACCTGCCCAAAAACTGGCTGACCCATCCCCTTGCCTCCGGCGCGTCGCTGACGGTTCAAATGTATCTGGGGGTATCCAGCGGGAAATATATTGACGAGGCCTTTGCCGCCGCCTTGGCGCTGGCAGCCGTGCTGCTGGGAATCTATCTGTTGGCCGGGATCCTGGGGAGGGAGGACAAATGAGCGGACGTTTGACTGCGGAAAACTTCCATTTGTGGTATGGGGAAAACCACGCTTTAAAGGGCATATCCCTTACCGTCCCGGAAAGGGAGGTCTTCGCCCTCATCGGTCCCTCCGGCTGTGGAAAATCCACCTTTCTTCGGTCCCTCAACCGGATGACCGACCTTGTGGAGGGGGTCAAGAGAAAGGGCCGGATCCTTCTGGACGGGCAGGACATATATCTTCCCGGAATAGACGTGACCCGGCTCCGGAAGCGGGTGGGGATGGTCTTCCAAAAACCCAGTCCCTTCCCCATGAGCATTTACGACAATGTGGCCTATGGACCCAGAATCCATGGCGTCAAGGCCAGAAGCCAACTGGACGGGCTGGTGGAGGCCTCCCTGCGGGCCGCCGCCCTATGGGGGGAGGTGTCGGACCGGCTGAAAAAACCTGCCCTGGGCCTGTCCGGCGGGCAGCAGCAGCGGCTGTGCATCGCCAGGGCATTGGCTGTCCAGCCGGAGGTACTGCTGATGGACGAACCCACCAGCGCCCTGGATCCCCTCTCCACCGGAAAGATCGAGGAGCTGATCCTGTCGCTGCGGTCCCGATACACGGTTGTCATTGTCACCCACAACCTAGGGCAGGCTGTAAAGGTCTCTGACCAGGCGGCGTTTTTCCTCGACGGGACGCTGGTGGAATGGGGACCGGCCCCAGAGCTGTTCGGAATGCCGAAGGACAGGCGGACAGAGGATTATATCACCGGGCGGCGCTCCCTTGACGGGTAAACGGCGCCCCTGTCCTGCCGGTCACAACAAAAACAGACCCAGACGCCCATTCCCGGACGTCTGGGTCTGTTTTTATGATTTTATGACGGTTTATTTCCCTTCGGGACCGTAATAAGCGTCAACCAGGATATCCTTCAGCTCCGAAATGAGGGGATACCGGGGATTGGAGGGGGTGCACTGATCTGCATGGGCCTCGTCCGCCACAGCGTCCAGGTTATCCATAAAGGTCTTCTCATCAATTCCCTGGCTCTTGATGGAGCGGGGGACATTCATGGAATTCTGCAAGTCGATAATGGCCTTGACCAGGCTTTGTACGCCCTCTTCGGTGGTGGAGCAGGGCAGGCCCAGCATCTCGGCGATCTCGGCGTACCGCTTGTCAGCGATAAAGTGCTCGTATTTCGGCCAGGTGGCAAATTTGTTGGGCTTCTGGGCATTATAGGCGATGACATAGGGCAGAAGGATCGCGTTGGCGCGCCCATGGGGGATGTGGTAGGCGGAGCCCAGCTTGTGGGCCAGGGAGTGGTTGATCCCCAGGAAGGCGTTGGTAAAGGCCATACCTGCGATACAGGAGGCATTGTGCATCTTCTCCCGGGCCTCCCGGTCAGCGCCGTTTTCATAGGCGCGCTTCAGATACTTGAACACCAGCCGGATGGCGTGGAGGGCCAGGCCGTCGGTGTAGTCGGAGGCCAGCACCGAAACATAGGCCTCAATGGCATGGGTCAGAACGTCCATACCTGTATCGGCAGTGACCGATTTGGGGATCGACATGACAAACTGGGGATCCACAATGGCCACGTCCGGGGTCAGTTCATAGTCGGCCAAAGGATACTTGATGTTGGCCTTTTTGTCGGTGATAACCGCAAAGGAAGTCACCTCGGAGCCGGTGCCGGAGGTGGTGGGGACACAGACCAGCTTGGCCTTGTTGCCCAGCTCCGGGAAGTGGTAGGCGCGCTTGCGGATGTCGAAGAACTTCTGCTTCATGCCGGTGAAGGAAATGTCCGGATGCTCGTAGAACATCCACATGCCCTTGGCTGCGTCCATGGCAGAGCCACCGCCCAGGGCGATGATGACATCCGGCTGGAAGTGGTTCATGGATTCCACGCCGCGCATGATGGTGTCGACAGAGGGATCAGGCTCCACATCGTCAAAAATCTCTGCGTGGCAGTATTCGGGCCTTCTGCGGAGATAGTGGAGGATTTTGTCCACATTGCCCAGCTTGACCATAGTTTTATCGGTGACAATAAAGGCGCGGCTGATGTTGGGCATTTTCTCCAGGTACTGGATGGCATTGTATTCAAAGTAGATCTTGGGCGGGATCTTAAACCACTGCATATTGACCCTCCTCTTGGCAATGCGCTTGATGTTGACCAGGTTCTGCGCGGAGACGTTGGAGGTGGTGGAGTTTTTGCCGAAAGATCCGCAGCCCAGGGTCAGGGAAGGGGTGTTTTCGTTGTAAATATCGCCGATGCCGCCTTGGGAGGAAGGAGAATTGACGATAATCCGCCCCACCTCCATCTTCTCGCCGTACTGGGAGATCACGTCCGGATCGCCGGCGTGGATGGTGGCGGAATGGCCCAGGCCGCCGTTGTGCAGCATTTTGGAGGCCATTTCAAAGCCCTGCTCCTTGCCCTCTACCACGAGGTAGGCCAGGATGGGGGAAAGCTTTTCCTTGGAAAGGTAATAGTCCGGTCCCACGTCCGGGATTTTCCCAATGAGGATCTTTGTGCCCTTGGGAACCGAGAACCCGGCCTGCTCCGCGATCCACACCGCGGGCTTGCCCACAATATCCGCGTTGAGGGAATGGCCCTTTTCTTCCGGGAAGGCATAGCTGATGAGCTTTTCCTCCTCGCTGCCGGACACAAAGTAGCAGCCGTTGTCCTTCATAATCGCCTCAAAGGCGGGGGCAATCTCTTTATCCACAATGACGGCCTGCTCAGAGGCGCAGATCATGCCGTTGTCAAAGGTCTTGGAAAGCATCAGGTCGTTGCAGGCCTGGGGCAGATTGGCGGATTGATGGATATAACAGGGCACGTTGCCGGGGCCCACGCCCAGGGCGGGCTTGCCGGTGGAATACGCCGCCCGCACCATGCCCGCGCCGCCGGTGGCCAGCACTAGGGCAACGTCGGGGTGGTTCATCAGGGCATTGGTGGCAGCCAGGGAGGGAACCTCAATCCACTGGACGCAATTTTCCGGCGCGCCGGCTGCAATGGCCGCGTCGCGGACAATCCTCGCCGCCTCGGCGGAGCACTTCTGGGCGCTGGGATGGAAGCCGAAGATAATGGGGCACCTGGCCTTGGCCGCGATCATGGCCTTGAACATGGTGGTGGAGGTGGGGTTGGTGACAGGGGTTACACCCGCCACAATGCCCACAGGCTCCGCAATCTGCACAATGCCGGACAGCTCATCGTCGTCAATGACGCCCACCGTCTTCTGGTCCTTGATATCATGCCAGATATATTCGGTGGCGAACAGGTTCTTGATGATCTTATCTTCATAGACGCCGCGCCCGGTTTCCTCCACTGCCATTTTGGCAAGCTGGGTATGGTGATCCAGGCCAGCCAGAGCCATGGCATGGGCGATGGCGTCCACCTGCTCCTGATCCATTTTTAAATATTCCTGAAGGGCCGCCTGCGCTTTCACTGCCAGCTTGTCGATCATTTCATTTACATCGACAGCAGGGGCGGCGTTGGGGGTATCTTTCTTTGCGGACATTTTAACAGCCTCCTCATTTCTTCATAATAATAAACAATCAAAGGGTTCTTGTAATTGTATTCGATCAACCTGATATAATTAAAACAGATTGTGATTTTTTTGTCAATACCTTTAGACGGCCTTTTCACGCCAATGTTATCTATTTGGCGGCTTCTATTTTTGTAGCTTTTGACGGTTCCCCCAGGGTCCGCCATATCTGTGCGCCGCTTAGTCGCCTTAAACATTTGTTCATAATAATTTTACGTTTTTTATGCCTTTTTCACCGTCTTTCATTGATGTGAAAAAAAAGGTATGTTATAATGTAGCTAACAAAGCCCACAGCGGGAAAACACCCGGTAGTATCCGGCATACATAGAATGATTTTTCAGGAAGGAAGCGATACCCATGAGGCAAATAACAGAACAGTATATCACCTCTATCGCGCCAAACCCGGCGGCGGTCAAAAACGCGCGGAAGATTTCCTCCACCGGGGGATTTGTAAAGCTGAATGCTTCATCGGACGACACCTTTTATATGGGGGAATGCACCGGCAGCGGTTCCTCCAACTACATTACTTCCGCCGACTTTGCCGACCCGGCCAAGCCGGTTTACCGTTGCTCCTGCCCCAGCCGCCAGTTCCCCTGCAAGCACAGCCTGGCCCTGCTCTTTGAAATGGCGGCGAAGAAGCCCTTCTCCCCCTGCGAAATCCCAGAGGATATCCTCCAGAAGCGGAAAAAGATAGAGGCCAAGGCCGAAAAGTCCCAGGCCCAATCTGAGGATAAGAACGCCCCAAAGGCTGCCCCAAAGGTCAACAAAGCCGCACGGACCAAAAAGCTGAAAAAACAGCTGGAAGGCCTGGACATGACTCAGGAGCTGGTAAACAGCCTGCTCAGCGCCGGCCTTGGGGCCATGGGCGGCAACTCAGTCAGCGCCTACCGGGACTTGGCCAAGCAGCTGGGGGACTATTACCTCCCCGGCCCCCAGGCATATATCAACGAACTGGTGCTGGAGATGGAGGCCTTCCGGGAGGATTCCAACGTGGGCCACTACACCCGGGCGGCGGGGATTCTGTCCCGGCTGCGGGCGCTGCTCACCAAATCCAAAGCCTATCTCAACGGGAAGCTGGAGTCCGGAGAGGTGGGCGATGACGACAGCGCCTTATACGAAGCGCTGGGCGGCGTTTGGAAGCTGGACCAGCTCCAGGCCCTTGGCCTGAAAAAGGAAAACGCCCAGCTGATGCAGCTGGCCTTTAACGTGACCTTTGACCAGGCCCGGAAGGAGTATATAGACATTGGCTGGTGGGCAGACCTGGAAACCGGGGAAATCTCCGCCACCTATAACTACCGTCCCCTGAAAGCCGTAAAATATGTCAAACAGGACGACAGCATCTTTGAACTGGCTAAAATCCCCATGCTCACCTATTATCCCGGCGGCTCCAACCGGCGGATACGGTGGGAGGCGGCGGAATTTGTGCCGGTTACGGCAAAGCACCTGGACCAGCTTCGGTCCAAGGCTGTTTCGGATCTGCCAGCAGCGGTAAAGGCCGCGAAAAATGAGATCAAAAACGCCCTCTCCCCCGATGAGACAGTGAGCCTGATCCGTTTCCGGAGGATTGGAAAAACGGACGGAGGTTACGTGCTGGAGGACCATGCCGGGAACACCATCCTCCTGGACGATATGCCCGGCGGGGAGAAGACCACCCTTCGCCTGCCCATGCTGCCCAACCGGGACATCCTGGAGGACCAGGTCCTGTTAGGCGCTTTTTACTATGACCGCCCCCGGAAACGTATTTGCCTGCAGCCATACAGCATTGTAACCGGGGAAACCGTTGTGCGCCTGATGTATTAAGAGGGGGTTTTGACAATGAATCTGCAGCCGCTTTATGAACTGCGGGAACGCCTGGAATCCAGCATGATTGCCGGCGTATCCCTGATCTCCGATGATTTCCGCCTGGCCCGGGCAGTGGAACAGATGGGCACCCTGGCAGGGGCGTCCCCTGTGTTCAAGCGCATTTATGAAGCCGCCCAATCCGCCCTCGCCCCCGGCTGTGAGGACCGGTGCGGCGCGGTGCTGGACGCCTACTCCCTGGCGGACGCGGTCCTATGCACCCAGGGAGCTGTGGAAGCAGAAGGGGAAATTGCCGAAATCCCTCTGGCGGAAGAGGGCGGGGCATTTCTCTCCAACGCCCCATACAGTGCCCTTGCCCCTCTGCTGGAGGCCCTCACCACCAGCGGGAGCGGCCACTACTCCACTGTGGTGGATATGCGCCAAAACCAGCCGGAACTGTTCCGGGACTACCGCCTGAAGGACGCCCTCGTCAAGGGCCTTGGCGCCAGCTACAGCGATCTGGCCGACCAGATCGAGATCTGGTTCTGCGAGGAGGGAGCGGAGGTAATCCCCCTTTTGAAGCGGGATCTGGACCCCAAGGGAAAGCGGGAAATGGTGCGGCGGATCCACATCATTGAGTCCATTGCCGGGGAGAAGGAGAACAGCTACTACCTCTCCCTTCTGGATACTGCCGAAAAAGAGGTGCGGGAGGCCGTCATCTTTGCCCTGCGGCATGATCAAAGCAACACCCAGAGGCTCCTGGACCTGATTAAGGCTGAGAAGGGGAACTGCAAAAAGGCCGCCCAATCCGCCCTCGCCTATCTGGATACCCCGGAAGCCCTGGACTACTGGGAAAAGGCCATGAAGAAAAAGCCGGGGAACGCCGCGCCCTTCCTGTCCTTCTCCACCTCCGACGCAGTGTCCGACATGACCGCCTCCGCCCTGGAGGAGATCACCGGCCGGCTGCTGGACAACGTAAAGGAGGGACGGGAAACCTCCGATGCTGACATTACCGCCTTTGAAGCGCTTTTAAAGTCCCTCAACGGCAAATCCTCCCCAGCTGTCTGCGATTGGTACCGGCGGGTAGCCCAAAGGCCGGTGGCCAACCGCTTTGACAAGCTGGTGGACTCCAAAAAGAAACCGGTAAAGATCGCCATGGGATATGCGGGGGGTTACTACAACGGCTATTACTATCGGGACGGCCTTCCCTTTACCCAGATCCTCCCCAATATTCTGACCAACGCCATCCTGTTTTCTCCGGCCCCTTCCCTGATGAACCTGGCCGGGGAGCTGTTCGCCGCCGTGGGAGTGGAATTCTTTAAACCTGCGGTCACCGCGGCCTTCCTCTCCCGCCCTGCCCGGGAGGTATACGACGAATTCGTCCCCTACATCCTCGATAAGAAAAATATTTATTATGAGGCCTGCGTCCGGGATTTTTACGCCCTGATGGGGTACCTCTCCTTTGACGAAGCGAGCCGGGAGTACAGGCTGTCCCTGACCCTTCAGGACCCTCTCCGCTATCGGGAACGGGGGGTAGCGGTCCGGAAACCCCTTCTGGAGCCATTGGACCACAGATGGTACCAGCTGATGGCCTCCGGCATTTTCGACAGGGTGAAAAACTGGAACCCCATGATCTTCGCGAACCTGATTGACCCCAAGGACCCCTTTATCTGCGATGTGGCCGGCGAGTATTTCTACCAGAGGGCCCTGAGCCCCTCAGTAGACCCCAGGCAGCTGTTCTATCCCCTGCGCAGGTGCGGCTGGGTCGGGGAAAAGTGCAAGGGGATCGTTGTCGCGGCAGGGAAAAAGAATTTCAACAACAGCTACTGGTATTTCTACAACCTTGTGACCAACGCCCCGATGACAGACGCGCAAAAAGCCGATGAGGTGGAACAGGTTGCGGAGCTGGTTCGCAGGCGCAAAGTAACCATCCGGAACTGGGACGACCAAAAGGTAAAGGACTGGTGCGCAGAACTGCGGGCAAGCGGAAGGGGAGTCTAGGGCAGCAGCAATACGCTTTACACCATAATCACAGCGAATCCCACGAATTTTTTAAGGAGACGATACAGAAATGGCAGCGAAAACCGAAACAAAGGTCCAACGGCTCCCGGCGGAGCAGCTCTTTCAAAGGGAGATCGACGCCCTGATCGCAGCGGAGACAGACCCCATCCCCACAGGATGGAAAATGTCCCCCCGTTCGGTCCTGACCTATATCATCGGCGGAAAGGCGGGGAAAACCGTCATCACTCCCAAGTACATCGGACATAAGCGGCTGGTGGAGATCGCCATCTCCACCCTGGTGACCGACCGCGCCTTGCTGCTCATCGGCGAACCGGGCACAGCGAAGTCCTGGCTGTCGGAGCACCTGACGGCGGCGATCAACGGCGATTCCACCAAGGTAATCCAGGGCACAGCCGGGACCACCGAGGAGCAGATCCGGTATTCCTGGAACTACGCTATGCTGATCTCCAAGGGCCCTTCTGTGGACGCCATGCTGAAAAGCCCCATCTACCGCGCTATGGAAACCGGGAGCATTGCCCGGATGGAGGAAATATCCCGCTGCGCTTCGGAGGTACAGGACGCGCTGATCTCCATACTGTCCGAAAAGAGGATATCGGTGCCGGAGCTGGGGATAGAGGTCCCGGCGCAGAAGGGCTTTTCCGTCATCGCCACCGCCAACACCAGGGACAAAGGGGTCAACGAAATGTCCGCCGCCTTAAAACGGCGCTTTAACATTGTGGTTCTGCCCGCCCCGGCGGACCTGGATTCGGAGATGGAGATCGTCCAGAGCCGCGTGTCCCAGCTTTCGGAAAACCTGGACCTGAACGCCCAGCTTCCGGCAGAGGAGGTGGTGGAAAAGGTCTGCACCATCTTCCGGGAGCTGCGCTCCGGTATGACCCTGGACGGCAAACAGAAGCTGAAATCCACCAGCGGCGTCCTCTCCACCGCCGAGGCCATCTCCCTGCTGGCCAATTCCATGGCCCTGGCAGGGAGCTTTGGGGACGGGACCATCACCGACTACGACCTGGCCGCCGGCCTTCAGGGGGCTGTGGTCAAGGACGAGGACAAGGACAGCGTCGCCTGGAAGGAATACCTGGAAAACATCATGAAGAAGCGCGGTTCCCGCTGGCTGGGACTGTATCAGGAGTGTAAGGAGCTGAATCAGTGATGAACAGCATCGCCGGCCAAGGCGCCCCGACGGTGTTCGGGGTGCGCCACCTTTCCCCGGCGGGAGCGTGGAACCTTCTGCAGCTGCTGGATGAAAAAAAGCCCCGGTTGGTCCTAGTGGAGGGGCCCAGCGACCTGACAGACCAGCTCCCCCATATTGTCCGCCGGGAAACCAAGCCCCCTGTGGCCATTATGGCCTATACCCAAAAGCTGCCCATCCGCACCATCCTGTACCCCATGGCGGTCTATTCCCCAGAGTACCAGTCCATCCGCTGGGCCTTTGAAAACCGCCGGGAGTGCCGGTTTATCGACCTGCCCGCCGGGGTGTTCCTGGCCATTGCCGAGGCCAGGGGGCAGGTGGACCAAGAGGGCGAAGAGGTTTCCGTCAACGTCTACCAGCGCCTGGATGAGCTGTCCGGGGAGGACGGCCACGAAACTTTTTGGGAACGGACCATTGAACATACCTGTATCCCGGAGGCCTACCTCCGGGGAGCGCGGGAATTTGGGCTCCAGCTCCGGGAACTGACCCAGGGCCGGGAGGGGGACTGGGCGGAGAACCTGGTCCGCGAGGCCTACATGAAGCGCCAAATCGCCGACGCCGTGGCGGAGGGATTTGCCCCGGAGGAAATCTTTGTGGTCACCGGCTCCTACCACGTCCAGGGCCTTTTGGACGATTCCCCTGCCATGACCGACGAGGAAATCCATTCCCTCCCCCGGCTGGAAGCGGAAAAGACCCTAATGCCCTATTCCTATTACCGCCTTTCCTCCCGCTCCGGCTACGGCGCAGGAAACCGCGCCCCTGCCTACTATGAGCTTTTGTGGGAGGGACTGGTCCGCCAAAGGCCCGCCTACACTTCCTTCAGCTATCTTTCCCGAATCGCCGCCTATCAGCGGACCAGCGGGAACATGGTTTCCTCCGCGGAGGTCATTGAGGCAGTCCGGCTGGCAGGGGCGCTGGCGGAGCTCCACGGCTATCAAACCCCCTCCCTGCGGGATCTGCGGGACGCGGCCGTCACCTGCATGGGTCATGGGAACTTTTCCGAGATCTCTCAGGCAGTGGCCGACACCGAGATCGGGACCCGCATCGGCGCGCTGCCGGACGGGGTGAGCCGCACCTCCATTCAGTCCGACTTTTACCGCCTGCTGGCGGACCTGAAGCTGGACCGCTACCGCTCCGTCACTGCCCAGGACCTCCAGCTGGACCTGCGGGAAAAGCTGACTGTAAAGTCGGAGAAATCCGCCTTTCTGGATCTGCAGCGCTCCTTTTTCCTCCACCGCCTGCGGGTGCTGGGAATCTCCTTTGTCCGCCAGACGCAGACCAGCCAGGATCGGGCCACCTGGGCGGAAGGATGGGTCCTGCGCTGGACCCCTGAGGCTGAGATTGAAATTGTAGAAGCTGCCCTGAAGGGGGACACTGTTGCCTCTGCCGCTTCCTTTCAAATGAAGGAAACTGTGGAGGCAGGGGGGAATATCGCCGCTGTTGCAGCGGTGATCGAGGACGCCTTTTGCTGCGGAATGCCGGAATCGGTGGCTTACGCCACCTCTGTCCTCCAGAAGCTGGCCACCGATGCGGCTAACCTCAACGAAATCGCGGAAACCGCCTTCCGCCTCTCCACCGTGATCCGGTATGGAAGCATCCGCAAGCTGGACAGCGCCCCCCTCCTGCCCATTTTAGACCAGCTCTTCCTGCGCGCCTGCCTGTTGCTTCCCTCCAGCTGCCTATGCGACGACGCGGCCGCCGCACAGATCGTCAAGGGGATCGACAGCCTGAACCAAGTCTCCATTGACCAGGAGCAGCTTGACCAGGAGCGGTGGCTTGCCGCCCTGCGCCAGGTGGCCGGGCGGGACGACCTGAACACCAAGCTTTCCGGCTTTGCAGCCGCCATTTTGCTGGAACGTGGCTGTATTTCCAACGAACAGCTCTCCACCGAGGTGGAGAGGAGGCTCTCCAAGGGGGTGCCCGCCGAGCTGGGGGCCAACTGGTTTGCAGGGCTTTCCATGAAAAACCGCTATGCCCTGATCGCGCGGATGAGCCTTTGGGAGAGCCTGGACAACTACCTGGAAACCCTGGACGACGAGGAATTCAAACGTGCCCTGGTATTCCTGCGCCGGGCATTTGCGGATTTTTCCGCCAAGGAAAAGAGCGATATCGCTGAAAACCTTGGGGAGCTGTGGCAGGTCAATGTCCAGCAGGTCAGCGAGATGCTGGGCGGGCCGCTGGATAAAGAGGCCAAGAAGATGCTGGATGAACTGGAAGATTTCGATTTTGGGTCTTAAAAAGGAGGACAGCCTGACAACATGGAACATGAAGAACAAATGAAGCGCTGGCGGCTGATCCTGGGTGAGGACAGCGAGGAACGCTTTTCCTCCATGAACAGCGGCAGCCCTCTCGCCCTCTCCGAAGAACAGGCCCTGATGGACAGCGCCCTTGCCGCCATCTATAACCGAGCCGGCCAAGGCGGTTTTGGAGCTGGGGGAAAGGGCGCGGGAAGGGGCCCCTCCAATCCCCAGATCACCCGCTGGCTTGGGGATGTCCGCAGCCTTTTTG
>CATJCP010000225.1 GCA_949737515.1 uncultured Oscillospiraceae bacterium
CCCGCGGTCCCGCCGCCAAGAACGTGATCTTCCTGTCCGCTGACGCCTTCGGCGTGCTGCCCCCTGTGTCCATCCTGACCCCGGAGCAGACCCAGTACTACTTCCTGTCCGGCTTCACCTCCAAGCTGGCCGGCACCGAGCGGGGCATCACCGAACCCACTCCCACCTTCTCCGCCTGCTTCGGCCAGGCTTTCCTGGAGCTGCATCCCACCAAGTACGCCGAGGAGCTGGTTAAGAGAATGCAGGCGAGCGGCGCCAAGGCCTACCTGGTGAACACCGGCTGGAACGGCACCGGCAAGCGCATTTCCATCAAGGATACCCGTGGCATCATTGACGCGATCCTCTCCGGCGCGATCTTGGACGCTCCCACCAAGAAGATCCCCTACTTTAACTTTGAGGTTCCCACTGCTCTGCCCGGCGTGGATCCCGCTATCCTGGATCCCCGCGACACCTACTCCGACGCCGCTCAGTGGGATGAGAAGGCCAAGGATCTGGCGCAGAGATTCATCAAGAACTTTGTTAAGTACGAGGGCAACCCCGCCGGTAAGGCTCTGGTTCCCGCGGGTCCCCAGCTATAATTTGAACTGATATACGATCCAAAAGGCCGCCGCAGGTTTTTCCTTGCGGCGGCCTTCTTGTCGATACGAATCCCCGAGTTCAACAAAATAAAGGGAAAAATAAAAAAGGTTTGGAGTCCAGGACCTTTCCTCAAAAGGTCCTGGTCGCGCTCCGAAGAGCGCGAAACTCCCCCAACGGCCAGTTGAGTCTGGGTACAGCTTCCCTCACAACGGCCAATCTTCCGGTTCCGTCAGTATTTCAAATAAAATCCCGCCTGGGATTGTTCCACAGGAGGGATAAGATTGGGATTAGTACCCGCTTCGTGGGAGCGGCCCCATTAGGCGGGATTCTTCCTCTGTGTCCGCTTCGCAAAGCGGACGAAGCTGGCAGGGCATCATAGCAGCCGTCTGGGGACCCGCGCAAGCGGGAAGACGGCGTACCTGCTGCCGGGAATCCAACGGGGGCTTGCACTTTTTAAGCGACTGTCCTTGAAGCTCTACGAACGGTCCGCGAAATAGTAGATATTTCGCTTGGTTCAAAAAGCCCGCCTTATTTTCCCTTTCAATCTTTTATATGGCCTTCGCTCCTTCCGCCAACGGGACAATTCCAGGACGGGCTTTTTGATTGGATAGTTTTCTTTTTTGGACTTTATGCTTTTGAGGTTGGGGGTTTTTCGCGTCTGCGGACGCGACCAGAGAACCTTTTTAGGAAAGGTTCTCTGGACTCTCCAAACCTTTTTGAGTTATCTTAGATGACGGGCTCTGATGCAGAAGTTTGTGCAGTCTGTAATAGAAAAACGCCATCAACAAAAGCTCTGCCGCCAGCCAGGCCAGAATTTCCGCATAGTAGATGCCCCCTTGGCCAATCCACCTTGGCAGAAGCAGCGCCGCCCCAATCCGCATCACCAGCTCCGCAATGCCGGAAACCAACGGGATGATGGTATCCCCCATCCCCTGGAGGCCGGAACGGTACACATACAGCAGGTACAGCACAAACAGCATGGAGGACATGAACATCAAATAGGTATAAGCCACCTCCAGCACCTTGGCGGCAACATCGGGCTCAGCAGAGATGAACAGCATCAGAATATTCCTGCCAAACAACACCATAGCTCCGGAGATGACCAAGGCTGTGGCAATCGCCATGATCACAGCGGACTTTCCCCCCTGTTTAATGCGCTGGTATTTTTCTGCGCCAAGGTTTTGTCCGGTGTATGTCGCCATGGAGAAGCCAAAGGAGGTGGCCGCAACCTCCAGGATGCCATACAACTTGTTGGTGGCAGTAAATCCAGCCACAAATATCATGCCGAAGCCGTTGACAACAGCCTGCACCACCAGCCCGCCGATGGAAATAATGATATTTTGAAAGCAGATGGGAAACCCCAGGGAAAGGAGCTTGCCCATCACCTTGGTTTCCGGCTTCCAATCATCAGGGGCCATCTGGAGCTGGGGGATTCTCCGCAGAGCCGCAATACAGCACAGGCAGGAGCTGAACTGGGCGATTACCGTCGCAGCAGCAGCCCCAGCCACCCCCCAGCGAAAAACCACCACAAAGAGCAGGTCCAGGGAGATGTTCACCACCGACGCGGCGATCATGGCGTACAAGGGCGTGCGCCCATCGCCCATTGCCCGCAGGATTGCGGCCATTACATTATACGCTGTGTAAATCAGAAGCCCGCCCAACAGGATATGTAAATAACGGGACGCCTGGCCCATGACATTTTCAGGAGTGTTAAGCAGTCGCAGGATGGGGGTGATGGACAAAAAGCTGAAAATGGTCATGGAGATGCCGATGATCCCCCCAAGGACAGCGGACATGGCAACGGATTTCCGCAGGCCATCCCCATCCTCCGCCCCAAACCGCTGGGAGATGAGGATGGAGAACCCTTGGGCGAATCCAGAAGAAACCCCCTGGATCAGCCAGATAATCCACTCGCACACCCCCAGGGCAGCAAGGGCCTCCACCCCCACCACCTGGCCCACAATGATGGTGTCCACCATGGTATACATCTGCTGGAAGACATTTCCCAGCATCAGCGGAAGGGCAAAAAAGAAGATGAGCTTCGCGGGATTGCCGGAAGTCATATCCTGAACACGTTTCATAAAAACTCCTTTTTCATACACCAGATCCCAATTTCAAATACTGATTCAAATATAATAAGTATAACATACGCCCCTGTTTTAAGGCAATGAAAAAAGCAAAGAGAATTTTTTAGTATAAGAATTTCTCAAAAAAGATGAAAAAACGGGAATAAATAAATGTTTTCCCAATGAAAAAGTGGTATAATCAATATAAAAACGAAAATGGGAATTGGATCTGGAAACGCTCCATTTTTCAACAACTCACAGATTAGAAGGTGAAAAAGTGACCCCAGACATACTCTTCTTTTTTGAACAAAAGGCGGAAGCACTGCCCCTCTACCAACTTTTGGAGCAGAAAATCCTCTCTGAAATTCAAAATGTCTCGATTCGGGTGCAGAAAACCCAGATCAGCTTTTCCAATCGACGCAACTTTGCCTTTGTCTCCTTCCTGCCAGTGAAAAAGGCAAAGGACCGGCCCAAGGCCTATATCACCGTCACCTTTGGCCTGGGGTACCGGGTGGATTCGCCGAGGATTGACGGGGCGGTGGAACCCTATCCCAACCGCTGGACCCACCATGTGCTGATCTCCAGCGTGGGGGAAATAGACGGAGAGCTGATGGGGTGGATCAAGGAGGCCAGCGCTTTTTCAGCTGACAAGATATAATACTTTATAGAAGGGAACCGATCTATGGAGAGAATCAAATATGCAGCAGCGGGCCTGATCGGGCTAACGTTTTTGCTGACCGGGGCTGCCGAAGCGCCGCTGGAACAGAAGACCGAGGGGCTGGAGGAGAATCTGGAATATTTCGCCATATGGAACGATGAACTGTATGAAGACGGGTTTGTAATTGACAGCAAGGGCCGGGAGTATTCCTTGGATAATTTTACTGAAAGTGAAAAAAAGAATATTTATAACTATCAGCAAAATGTTTTTTCGGTTGAGACTTTATTAAACCAAGGGTTTCGGGCTGATTTGGAGATGACGGAAAATCATTCCTGGAAAATGAAGGATAAGGAAGGACGTCTCATCGGGGAGGACGTCCTTGGGGACTGCTGGTTTGGCACCCAAAACCAGGTATATCCCATTGTCCGGGATCTTCAGACAGGCCTGTTCGGGGTACGGGGAGAACAGTTCCAAACCCTTCTGCCCAGTGAATTCAAGCATGTGTCCTCCGTTCAGGGACCCTTTTTTTCCTGTGAAACCGTTGATCGGGAATACCAGATATGGAACGCTGAAACGGGGAAAATGGAGTGGCAGGCCCCAGAGCCGTTTCGGAACAACCCAATTACATTTTACAATGGGAGTACCGCCATTGTGCAGGGAAAAGAGGAAGATTCTCTTTTTTGTCTGAATGAAGCCGGAATCCAGGGGCAGCGGCGCTTTTCAAATATCATTGTAATTTCAGGAGAGAATTTCAACTCCCAATATGGCTTTTACGAAGCAGCCGGGTTTTCCTGCCAGGGGGACAAGATTACCAGGTTTCTGGATCTCCAGGGAAATGAGCTGTTTTCCATACCGGAACAATGCTCTATCAACTATGTAACCCGCAATCGATTTCTGGTACATGTATATGAGGATAGGGGGGATAGTGTTTCCTACCTGGTCAACCAGAGGGGAGAACCGCTTCTGAAAGAGAAAAAATATGAATATATTTATACAGATTGTAATAAACTTGTGGGAAGATATCAAATGAATCACCTGTACGGCAGGTTTTTGGATATTCTTTCTACAGACGGGTCTGTCTTGATCGAAGGCATATCCCAGCTGTATCAATGTGGTGAAACCTGCGCATATATCACCAAAGGATTTTCCACTGGCCTGATGGATTACAAGGGAAACTGGATATGGAAACGTTCCATATTCCAATCTTTAATAGACTGAAGGGATGTTTAAAAGATGAAATTACATCGTTATTGGCGAAAAACCGCCTGTCTCTGGATTGCATTTCTCCTGCTGACCGGATGCGGACAGACCCCCTCCTCCTCTGCTCAGCCGGAAGAATCCTCCTCCGGCAGCGGTCCTCAGAGTTCAGCCTCCCTGTCCAGCTCTCAAAGTCCGATCCCTCTCGCCCCCGATCCAGGCCGGTTTAAGGATTGGGATGGCTCCCCTATCCTGACCCTGGAAAACTACCCTCAAATGGATGGCTCCACCGCAAACCTCCCGCTGATGGCCCAGGTCCTCCACAAAACCACCGGCATTTCCCTGGAGGAGGCGGAGACCCTCTCCAGCCAATGCTCCACAACCCCGCTGGCCTGGGGGTCCCTGGCGCGGGGAGATGCAGATATACTTTTAGTATATGAAGCGGCGGAGTCTACAAAAGCGGGGATTGATCTGTCCCAGCTGGAAATCACTTCTGTGGGCCGGGACGCCCTCGTCTTTATCAACAACGGGGAAAATCCTATCGACCGCCTTACCAGTCAGCAGATCATAGACATTTATTCCGGACAAACAACCAACTGGAAAGAGCTTGGCGGAAACGACCAGGAAATCGTCGCCTACCAGAGGGATGAGACCAGCGGAAGCCAGTCGCTGTTTGTCAAGCTTGTGATGAAGGATGTACCCCTGGCAGAGGCCCCTACCGAACTGAAGCCCATCGGAATGGGAATGCTCATCGACGGGCTTGCCTCCTACCGCAACGAGGGAAACGCCCTGGGATATTCGGTCTTTTATTACGCCTCCTATATGTACAGCCAGCCTGGACTTCGCCTGATGGCGGTGGACGGCGTTTTTCCCTCTGATGAAACCATTGCGGACGGAAGCTATCCTCTTCTCAACGATTTCTTTGTCGTTATCCGCGCCAACGAGCCGGAGGACAGTCCCGCAAGGCTGCTGCGGGACTGGATCCTCAGCCCCGCCGGCAGGCAGGCGATCATAGACGCAGGTTATATCCCTGTCTCACAGCCATAAAGCTTATGATAATTCCCCTAAAAAAGTCTCGGCTTTCAACATTATTTTGTCCCAATATCCCATTTTAAAAAATCCCCGGCCAATTTGATTGACTTCAACAATCCGCTGCTATATAATAAGCATTGTCATATGTCTTGACTGGTGTCAATCTTATATGTGGCGGCCAAATCGGGAGGTTTGGATTCATGATAGCATCCCTTGCCGCAGCCTGTATCTTCCTTTTGGGCAGCCTGTATTTCATCCGGGGAAAGGGAAGCTCTTTCCTTCTCCGGCTCCACGCTGTTCCGGAGAATGACAATGGCACATACGACCTGAACCGGATATGCCGCTTTATCGGGTTTGTCCTCCTGCTCTTTTCTCTGGGCACATTTTTGTGGTGTCTGGGCCGGGCTTTCCACAGGGATATTTTCCTGACCCTCAGCTTTATGGTGTGGATCGGAACCGCCTTGTTCATTCTGATCTATCTAAACACCGGAGAACGTTTCTGGACCCTCCGTGAAGATTATGTCCCATTTTCCCAGGCCCTGAAAGCCGCGGAGGAATCCGCCGCGGAAGACGAGGCTTCCGGACAGATTGAGGACATTTTCGGCTCCATCTCCGTGCGGGGGCGGGTGGCATATGGGGCGGCCTGCCTGGAAACAGCCGCCAGCGCTCTCCAGGCCCGGACGGAAAAGATGGGGGAATTTCTGGAGCTGCTGTGGAGCTTCACCTCCGTCATCCTCTTTGACGAATGGGAGGAGCGGGCGGAGGCCTTCCGCACAGAACTCGAAACGTTTTCCTCCATATTCGGCCTGGAGGGGTTAGAGGAAGAGGACAAGACGCTTCTCTTCCAGCTGCAGCGGGAAGCCTTAGAAGCCGCCACTGAAAACCTGAAAAAGGGACAGAGCGGTTTCACCCTGGAGCCGACCATCCGGCTGGTCAAGTTGATGTGGAAAAACGGCCTCCCCCTTCCCTCCATGAAACCCTTCCACAGGTCCTCAATTGAAGAAAGCGGAGGCTGGGGGGATCCCAGGGATCCGGATTTTTTCCGAGACTTTTCTCTGGAAAACCGCTAGAAAATTGAAACCAGAAAGGACATTACGTATGACAGAATCTGTAAAACATTTACTGGCATTTTTAAAGAGCTCCCCCACCTGCTTCCACGCAGTGGAAACCATTCAGAAGCGCCTACTGGAAAAGGGATATACGCCTTTGGAGGAGGGCAGGCCCTGGAAGCTGGAGCCCGGCGGCAAATACTATGTTGTCCGCAACCGCTCCTCCATCCTCTCCTTCCGCATCCCCCATGGGGATTTCAGCGGGTTCCAGATCGCGGCAAGCCACTGCGATTCTCCCACCTTTAAAATAAAGGAAAACCCGGAGAAGAAGGTCAAGGGGGAATATCTCCAGCTCAACACCGAAAAATACGGCGGCATGATCTTCACCAGCTGGATGGACCGTCCCCTCTCCGTTGCAGGCCGGGTGATGGTTCGGGAAGCAGAGGGGAAAATAGCATCCAAACTTGTGGCCATTGACCGGGATATGGTACTGATCCCCAATGTGGCCATCCACATGAACCGTCAGGTCAACGACGGTTATAAGTTCGACCCGCAGGTCGATATGCTCCCCCTGTACGGCGACGGCAGTTCCTCCGGAGGGTTCCAGGGAGAAATCGCCAAAGCGGCGGGGGTATCTCCGGAAGATATTCTGGGAAGCGATCTGTTTTTGTACAACCGCATGGCCGGGACCGTGTGGGGTGCCAAGGGTGAGTACCTTTCCGCAGCGCGGCTGGACGACCTGGAATGCGCCTATACCTCCCTGGAGGCATTTCTCCAGGCAGGGGAATCGGCCTCTGTCCCTGTCTACGGGGTGTTTGACAACGAAGAGGTGGGCAGCGGAACCAAACAGGGCGCAGATTCCACCTTCCTCCATGACGTCCTACGGCGCGTCTGTTCCGCCCTGGGAAAGGGTGAGGAGGGTTATTATACGGCGCTGGCCTCCAGCTTTATGGTTTCAGCGGACAACGCCCACGCCGTCCACCCCAACCACCCGGAATACTCCGACCCGACCAATCTTGTCTTTATGAACAAGGGCATTGTCATCAAGCTCAATGCCAACCAGAAGTATACCACCGACGGCGTTTCCGCGGCTGCTTTCAGGGAGATCTGCCGAAAGGCGGGGGTCCCCTTCCAGACTTTTGCCAACCGTTCCGATATGGCGGGGGGCTCCACTCTGGGGAACATCTCCAACAGCCAGGTATCCTTGAACACCGTTGACATCGGCTTGGCACAGCTCGCCATGCATTCCTGCTTTGAAACTGCTGGGACGCTGGACGTAGATTACATGATACGGGGACTCACCGCCTATTTCAGCTCCTCAATCCAGGCAGTGGGAGACGGGGCGTATACAATTACTTTTTAGAAAAAGGGTAGGGAAAAAAGATGGACACACCAAACGCCACTGAAAGGGAAACATTCCGGCAATTTCTCAAACGAAAGGACATTGAGATCTCAGCAAAACGATATGGGATCGACGCCTTGGGCGCCATGGCCCAGGGGCTTTTCGCCTCCCTTCTCATCGGCACCATTATCGGCACCCTGGGGGAACAGCTTCATTTACAGATACTGGTTGACATTGGAGGATACGCCAAGGGGGCTACCGGCCCCGCCATGGCTGCTGCCATCGGCTATGCGCTGAAATGCCCGCCTTTGGTGTTATTTTCCCTCATCGCGGTAGGGGCTGCCGCCAACACCCTGGGCGGGGCGGGAGGTCCTCTGGCGGTCTTGGTCATCACCATCCTTGCAGCCGAACTGGGAAAGATGGTCTCCAAACAGACCAAGATTGATATTATCGTAACCCCCTCTGTCACCATTGGCGCCGGCGTGCTGCTTTCTATGGGCTGCGCCCCCGCGATTGGGGCGGCTGCCAGCTATGTGGGCAATGCCATCATGTGGGCTACCAACCTGCAGCCCTTCTTTATGGGAATACTGGTTTCAGTGGTTGTGGGAATTGCGCTGACGCTGCCCATCAGCAGTGCCGCCATCTGCGCCGCTCTGGGCTTGACCGGACTGGCTGGCGGGGCCGCTGTGGCCGGATGCTGCGCCCAGATGGTGGGCTTTGCAGTGATGAGTTTCCGGGAAAACAAATGGGGCGGGCTGTTTGCCCAGGGGATCGGCACCTCCATGCTCCAGATGGGCAACATTGTCCGCAACCCCAGGATCTGGCTCCCCCCCACCATTGCCTCTGCCATCACAGGGCCCATTGCCACCTGCTTCTTTAAAATGCAGATGAACGGGGCGGCGGTTGCCTCCGGCATGGGCACCTGTGGACTTGTGGGACAGATCGGCGTATATACCGGATGGGTCAACGATATTACAGCCGGAATAAAGACCTCTGTCACGCCTATGGACTGGATCGGACTGCTGCTGGTGTGTTTTGTTCTGCCGGCGGTTTTATCCTGGGCCATTGCAATCCCCATGCGGAAGATGGGGTGGATTAAAGAGGGCGACCTGAAGCTGGACCTGTGATAAAAATGAAAAACGGCCTGCAGGGAAATTTTTCTGCAGGCCGTCTGTTTTCTGCCAAAACAGTGGGAAATTCGGCAATTTGTCGGTTGACATTCTGCAAAAGAATGGATATAATAATTTTGTTTCTAAAATGGCTGTGAAGGGAAAAAAGGGATTTTCTGTGTTCCGCAGAGAGGGGGCGTTTGCTGAAAGCCCCTGTATACAGTTATCCTATGCCGTCCTCGAAGCTGTGCCTAATCCGCACCGTACCGCTTGCGTTAAAGGCGTCTCAAAGGCGTTTTCCAGATTGGAGGACGTGAAATTGGGTGGTACCACGAGAACCGGAATTCCGGCCTTCGTCCCAACAAATGTCGGGCGGAGGTCTTTTTATTTGCCTGAAAGGGGGGAATGAAAATGACGGAACAGGAATTGGGCCAGATTACGAAAGTTGTAAAAGATTTGCTTCAAGCCTTTCACGAAAGAAGGTATGATGCCCTGCCTTCCTGCGTGGATGAGATGGAATGGGCGGATACGGATGAAATCGGGGAGATTATGGATCTCAACCTGGAGGCCAAGGAGCTTGACTTCTTTGATGAATACAGCGCGCCATGTCATTTCCACCCTGCCTATGAATACCATCAGATGCGTATACATGAGTATACCGACAATCGGGGGATTTTGGTAGATTATGATATGACTGGTAACGGTGGAGAAATAGCTGACCTGGTTCTCCAGTTAAAATTCCAGCGCAGGGACAGCGGACTATGCAGTACATTTTTGTGTATTGATCCCGCTTGAATTAAAATAGATTATAATTGTAACAGAAAGGAAGTTACCCCCATGAAATGGACAGGACTTAATGAAATCCGCGAAAAGTATCTTTCGTTCTTTGAATCAAAAGGCCACCTTCGCCTGAACAGTTATCCCCTTATCCCGCAGGATGACAATTCCCTCCTGCTGATTAACTCCGGCATGGCCCCTATGAAAAAGTATTTTACCGGACAGGTGGTTCCGCCAAGAACCAGGGTGACAACCTGTCAGAAGTGTATCAGAACCCCTGATATTGAAAGCGTAGGGAAAACCTCCCGCCACGGCACCTATTTTGAAATGCTTGGCAACTTTTCCTTTGGGGATTATTTCAAAAAGGATGCTATCCCGTGGGCATGGGAATTTCTCACCAAGGTGATGGAAATCCCCGTTGAAAAGCTGTATGCCACTATTTACCCCAAGGATGACGAAGCATTTCACTTCTGGACGGAAGAAGTGGGAATGGATCCCTCCCATATTGTCCGGCTGGAAGATAATTTCTGGGAAATCGGAAGCGGCCCCTGCGGCCCTGACTCGGAGATTTTCTATGACCGGGGCGAAAAATACGGCTGCGGCAAGCCCACCTGCGGCCCTGGCTGTGACTGCGATCGGTATATTGAGATCTGGAACCTGGTCTTTACCCAGTTTAATTCTGACGGCGAGGGGAATTACACCCCGTTGGAACATCCCAATATTGATACTGGAATGGGGCTGGAACGTCTGGCCTGCATTATGCAGGATGTGGACAACCTCTTTGAAGTGGATACCATCCAGAATATCATGAAGCATGTTTCCCAGATTGCAGGCGTAACCTATAAGAAGAATGAAAAAGACGACATCTCCCTGCGGGTCATCACCGACCACATCCGCAGCACTACCTTTATGATCGGCGACGGCGTTGTTCCCCAAAACGAAGGGAGGGGCTATGTCCTGAAACGCCTGCTGCGCCGGGCGGCACGCCATGGGCGGCTGCTGGGGATTCGGGAGCCTTTCTTATATAAAGTCTGCGAAACAGTCATTCAGGAAAACGCCAACGCTTACCCGGAACTGACCGAGAAAAAAGAGTATATTGTGAAGATGATCCAGGTAGAGGAAGAACGTTTTGCCCGTACCATTGACCAGGGCATGGAAACCTTAAACGGGCTTCTTGACAAACTGGACGCAGAGGGGAAAAAGGTTCTGGACGGCAGCGAGGCGTTCCGGCTGTATGATACTTTTGGCTTCCCCATAGACCTGACCTCTGAGATTGCAGAGGAAAAGGGGATTTCCATAGATACGGATAAATTCCAGAAATGTATGCAGAAGCAGCGGGAAACTGCCCGCAGCAATGCCGCTGACCTTGGCAGCGTAGGCTGGGCAGAGGACGTTTTAGCAGAATTTGCCAATGTGGAGAATCGCTTTACCGGCTATGAAAAGATGGAAGACAAGGCGGAAATCCTGGCGGTTGTCAAGGACGGCCAGCTTGTAGATAATATCAGTGACGGTGATAATGCGGCGATTATCCTTACCCAGACCCCCTTCTATGCGGAAATGGGCGGACAGATTGGCGACCAGGGTATTTTGAAGATGGGCGAAACTGTTTTCAATGTAACCGACTGCAAAAAGTCCCAAACCGGGCTGTTTATGCACATTGGGCATATGGCGTCAGGGATGCTCTCCAAAGGCGATACCGTTGACGCAATGGTTGATAAAAAACGCCGCCATGCCATTATGAGGAACCACACAGCTTCCCACCTGCTCCAATCCGCTTTAAGGGCGGTTCTGGGAACCCATGTCCACCAGGCTGGTTCTTATGTAGACAATGAACGGCTGCGGTTTGACTTCTCACATTTTTCCGCTGTTACCAAGGAAGAACTGGCAAAAGTGGAAACAATGGTCAATGAGCTGATTTTAGACGCTTATGATGTAACAGTCCAGGAAATGCCTTTGGATGAAGCCAAAAAGTTGGGCGCAATGGCGCTGTTTGGGGAAAAATACGGCGATGTCGTCCGGGTGGTCAAGGTGGAGGACAAGTCCGTCGAGTTCTGCGGCGGCACCCATGTAAAGAATACCTCCCATATTGGGTTGTTCCGCATTGTGTCGGAATCATCAGTTGCTTCCGGCGTGCGCAGGATCGAGGGCGTAACCGGTTCCGGCGTAATCACTTTGTTAGACCATAAAGACGCGCTGCTGGGGAGCATTGCCGAAAACCTGAAATCCGGCAATGTGGAAGAACTTCCTGCTCGTTCTGCTGCTGTGATGGCTGAGATGAAAGCAAAGGATCGGGAAATTGACACGCTGAATTCACGGATTGCCAATGCAAATGTGGAAAGCTTGCTTGGCAATGCGGTGGCGATCAAAGGGCTCTCTGTGGCGGCTGTTCGGGTCAATAACATGAAGCCGGATACCCTGCGGATGATGGGCGACCGTATCAAGGAAAGCTCCTCTAAGATTATTGCAGTACTCGGCGGGGTCAATGAGGATAAAGGGAATATCCTGGTAGTATGCGGCGCGGATGCGGTAAAGGCTGGGGCCCATGCCGGGAAGATTGTCAAGCTGGTGTCTGGTTTGACGGGGGCCTCCGGCGGCGGACGGCCTGACAGCGCCATGGGCGGCGTGGGAGATATCAATAAGCTGGATGAAGCGATTGAAAAAGCTCCCCAGGTTGTTGGAGACTTTTTGAAATAAGAGGTACAAGCCAACAGTATAGGTTCCTTCATTGAACTCATATAAATTAAGATGGGCTTTGAGGTGGTAAATTCCGTTGCGACTACGTGCCGATGGTATGACAGGGGGAAACCCCGAGAGATGCGGGAGCTGCGACGCCCGCCAAAGCCCATTTTATGTAAAAGGAAGATTGTGAGAGCACAGTCTTCCTTTTCTATTGATTTTTACCATTCTTTATGGAAAAAATGCCAAATTACAGCTTTGCAACCGCAAGTTTACATCAGTTTCTTCAAAAGCAACAGAGAATATCTTGAATTGCGCTCCTTGAAAGGGTAAAATATAGCCATCAACTAACAAGGAGGCACCCCTTTATGACACTATCTGAAAATCTTCCCTACCTGCGCACCCGGCAGAATATGACCCAGGAGCAGCTTGCCGAACAGTTGGATGTGAGCCGCCAGTCTGTTTCCAAATGGGAATCCGGCGCAAGCTACCCTGAAATGGAAACCATCCTCAAACTTTGCGATATCTTCCATATTGATATGGACACCCTTCTTCGGGGCAGTGCGGAAAAATCCCTGGCTGAAGACAGCGCAGGCTATGACCGCTTCATGAACCTGTACGCCCTGAAGATTGCAGGGGCTGTTGCAGGCATTATTGTTGGAGTTGCTGTTTCCAGTTTGATCTATCTAATGGGGATGCCGGAAGTTTTTTCTGTGATACTGTTAATGACAGTAATAGCAGTATGTACCGTGATACTGATCGCCAGCGGCATGGAGGAGGAAAATTTCCGCAAACAGTACCCTGTTGTATCTGACTTCTACACCGACAAACAGAGGCAGGGCTTCCGCAGGAAATCCATCTGGTATGTTGCGGGAAGCGTGGGCGCGATCCTCTTTGGCGTAATACTGCTGATCCTGACCGAAGGTCTGGAAGCTTACGAGGAATGGATAGGGAGCGTGTTCCTGCTGATTGTGGCGGGGGCGGTGTTTTTCCTGGTTTACAGCGGGATGATGGAAGAAAAGTACCATATTGCAAAGTACAACTGGCTGAATAACCCCACCCCGGAGGACAAGGCGCGCCGCCGCAGGGTGCGTACCGTATGCGGAGTAATCATATTGCTGGCTACTGCCCTCTATGTAGGGCTGGGGATGTCCCTTAAAGTGTGGAAGGCAGCCGCCGTTATTTATCCGGTGGCGGGCATCCTCTGCGGTGTGGCAAAGGTGCTGCTTGGGCCGAAAATGGATGAGGAGTAATATAATTGCAAAAGGAGTTGGATTACCCTTGATGATAATCCAACTCCTTTTTACTATCTTACTGTTTTTAGGCTGTCCTTTCTTCGCATTCGGCCACATCCAATCGGGCTTTTGACCTAGCGAAACATCACTGCCCCGCCGCTCTCTGTCGGGCTTTGTTATTTTACATAGAGGATCAGCGCCATGAAAACAAGGTCTTCCTTGCCCGTATTGGCAATAGCATGGCCCTGGTTGGGGTTCATAGTACAGAAATCGCCTGGGCCGACATGGGAAACAGTCTTATCGGGGTTGGTAAAATCCCCCTCGCCGGAAAGGATATAATAATATTCCACTTCGTCAATGTGTTCATGCCAGCCGATGGTGTTGCCCGGATGGAGGACAACCTTTGCAAACATTTTTCCGGTTCCATAAAATTCGTCTTTGCTCATCAGGTGATGAAGTTCAGTAGTTCCTACGCCACCGCCGATGCGGTCAATTTCCTCTACAGAAAGAGTTTTTCTCACGCCCATTTTGATTTGCCCCTTTCAGTTTTAAATGATTTGCTTTTCATTATTATAGTGGCTTTTTTGGGCTTTGTCAAACATTGAATAAGTTGGAAATTACTTGTTGTCATTTTAAAAAACGCGCAATAAAACGATTCTTTACAAACGTGAATAAATTTGTTATAATAAAGATAGAATAGAGGGGGCACTTA
>CATJCP010000226.1 GCA_949737515.1 uncultured Oscillospiraceae bacterium
GAATGCCGTTGTAAATGTTCAGTGCGGCGATGGGAGTTTTCAGCTGGTGGGAGATGTCGGAAATCGTGCCCCGCAGAAATTCCTTGGCCTGGCGCTCACTGTCGGCATGGGCATCCGCAATGGCCACCAGGGAGTTAACCTCATGAAATAGGCGATACATACCTCCTTCCTGGTCGCATTCAATGCCCCCCGTTCGCCGGTCCAGGATGTACTCTGTGATCTGGCGGGCAGCATCCTCCATTTTCTGCTCCTGCTGCCCCAGGCGATGGCAAACCGCCCATAGGGCGGTCAATGTACCGCACAGCGCACAACTGAGCAAAACCATCGGCAGATTCATTCCATCCCTCCTCCTGTATTCCATTTGTAGCCCATACGGCGGACGGTGATGATCCGTGTTGGTTTGGCCGGGTTGTCCTCGATCTTTGCCCGCAGGCGGCGGATATAGACCGCCAGGGTATTGCCGTCTGCAAAGTCTCCGTTACAGTCCCAAAGTCTCCCCATAATCTGCTCCTGGGAGAGGATGATGTCGGGATGCTCCATGAAAAAACGCAGGAGCTTATATCCCGCCGCTGTCAGCTCTATTCGTTTGCTATCCTTATAAGCCCAGCCCTCCAGCAGCTGAAGGGTGATTCCGTTGGAGCATAGTTTCCCAGGGACCTGCTGAAAATGCTGGCTCCGGCGAAGGATAGCATGGATCCTTGACATGAGGACCGCCAGCTTGAAGGGCTTTGTGATGTAATCATCGCCGCCCATGTCCAGGCCCATGATGATGCTGGTCTCCGCGTCCGATGCAGTCAGGAAAATAATTGGAACCTGTGATGTCTTCCGGATCTTTTCGCAGAACGCGAAGCCCGAACCATCCGGAAGAGAGACGTCCAAAATAAGCAGATCGTACTTTCCCTCCGGCCAGAGGACTTCGGCTTCCTGGAGCGTGCGCGCGATTACCAGGTCATAGCCCGCTTTTTGAAGTGCAAAGGAAAGGCCGTTGATCAGGCCTAGGTCATCTTCCAACAGGAATAATTTGCTCATACTGCTGCCTTCTTTTCAATCAGGATTTGATCGCGTGTCAGTTTCTAGCATCATTTCGAGGACCTCCGATTGCAAGTCTGGCTATCGGTCCTTTCCTATCAGTTTTTCGAAAGTGTTGTCTTTTTCATGTGAATATAGCTTATCTTTTATCCCTGAAAATCACTCGTTATTATACAAGATGTAAATGAGTAACCATCTATATGAGCCGTCATCTTTTGGAACAAGTCCATTGCCTTCTCACAGTCGTCCTTACTCATGATCGTAAAGTGATAATCTTCACCGGCTCCGTCAAAATTAACAATATATAAGCCCTCCAATTGTGCGGAAAGCTCCGCTAACCATTCCACGATGCAGTCGTCGTCTGAAAATTTTTCTTCATCAATAGTGAAATCAAGTTCCCGCGCTGTCTTGATGTTCTCGATAAACCAGAAAAAGTCCTCTAAATCCGGTGCGCCGGCGTCAGAAGAAATCAGATAGTATTGCGGTTTTACAGGCTGTTTGTCCTCATCAGCAGTATTTCCAAATGGATCATCCGGATCGACGTCGTGCCCGGAGAGTACATATAGAATATCAGGAATGCCGCCATATTCATCGGATGCATTTTCCAGACATTCATTGCAGCGACGAAACGCTTTTTCATGGTGCCCGCAAAGTATAAGGGCGCAAAAATCTTTCAATGTATCCGTTTGCCTCAAATTAAGTTCCATTTTGGATTCTCCTTTAAATTGTTATTTGTTGTTCAAAACAGCGCCGATGGTTCTCGCAATATCGTCCCTAAACATCAGCACTCATTTCCAGCGATAAAGTGCGCGCACCTTCTGCTCCATCTGCGTTTATTCCGGTATCATAATGATATATTCCTCGTCAAACTCGTCATTTTTATCATCGTAGGTCATTTTGAATTGATTCTCCGAAAGCCATTCCACGCCGAAAGATACCGTCTCCATAAAGCCGCCTTTCGGATAGGTCCAGATCTCCCGCTTCCCGTACCAGGTCTTTTGGTAGACATACGGGCGGCATACATGGTCGTACTCGATGATGATGGCGTTTGTCCCTTGGGGGGAAGTATAGACCTCCCGGCTTGCGACAAACAAGGCGTCACAGCAGCCTCGAAAGAGGCAGATTGTCAGGAGAAGCGCTGCCAATCCGGCAATATATTGGGCTTGTTTTCTGTGCATGATTTGTTCCTTCCTAAAAATCGGGGAAGCCACTGTCTTTTTTTACTGGTATTAGTTATAAGGGACAACTTTGATAATTTGCTCTATTTGCCCATCTTAAAGATAGGCAACCTTGGCAAATTATCTTCAACTTTTAATCTACTTTTGAAAAACTCAGGGTAGTTCATGAGGGAAATGTCAGTGTTGTTTTGAACCCTTTCTGTGGCTCGCTTTCCATAGCTATGGTTCCCTTGTGGGCCTCTACGATCTGCCGGACCAGCAGTACCCCCAGGCCATGCCGCAGGTTCAGCTTTTCATCTGTGCTCTCCAAACGGCGGTGGTCTGTGGCCAGCTCCTTCAGCTTCTCAGCCGACACCCCCACGCCGTCATCTGCAACAGTGATGATAATACCTGTTTCTTCACCTGTAACCGAAACATCGATCTGGCAGCCCTGGGGATTGTGGGCAATGCTGTTCTGGATAAGATTGCACAGTGCCCGTTTCAGCAGGGTTTCGTCTCCTTGGAGGGCGGCTGATTCCTTTTTGGGGTCAGCGTAAAATTCAATTTCATACCGCTCCTCCAGCCCGCCGTCCAGAAATTCACAGACGGCCTGCCGGGCCAGCTCCACCGGATAGACCTGCTCCAGCCGCAGGGGCTGCATGGCATACTCCAGCCGGGAGGCAAGGTTTAGGTCGGAGATGAGGCTTCGCAGCCGTTCCCCCTGCTTTCGGATACTGGCCGCCTGTTCCCGTGCAGAGACCGGAAGGGTCCCGTCCTCCTCCAGTTGCCCGGCAAAGCCTAAGATCACCGAGAGAGGGGTCCGCCC
>CATJCP010000227.1 GCA_949737515.1 uncultured Oscillospiraceae bacterium
CGCCGCCTGTGTCATTGCCTCCGGGCTGCTGGAGCTGGAAAAAGACCTTTACCGCAATGCCGCAGTCAGGATTTTAAAGGCTGTTGACGAAAAACGGGCAAATTGGAGCGAGAATTGCGACGCTATTGTACAGAATTGTTCCCCATCCTACCATAACCAGGTACACCATATTACCATGAGCTATGCGGATTATTACTTTATAGAGGCGGTTTACAGGCTGAAAGGCATTGGAAAACCGATGTGGTAAGAAACGGAGAATAATATGGACGAAAGCATTTTATATGTTCGGAATCAGGGAGCGGCCGGAGATGGGAAAACAAAAGATACAGAAATCATTCAAAACTGTATTGACCAATGCTCCCAGGCGGGCGGCGGAACCGTTGTTTTGGAGCGGGGCGTTTATGTGTGCGGGACGCTTTACCTGCGGAGCAATATCACCCTTGAAATCCGCAAATCCGCCGTATTGCTGGCAAGCCCGGATATTGGAGATTACGGGACAGATACCCACTATAACCGCTATAAAAATGAACACGACATGGATCGCTGCTGGCTCTACGCAGAGGATGCAGAGAATATCTCCATTACCGGGGAAGGGGAGCTGAACGGCAGCGCCGCCGCCTTTCCCAACGATGGCAGCATTTACCGCCCTATGATGATGCGGTTCCTGCGGTGCCGGAACCTCAGCCTGCAAAACCTCCGGCTGACAGAATCCGCGGCATGGACTGCCGCCTTCCTGGATTCCTCCTGCATCCGTGCGGAAAACCTGACCATCCGCAACCGGACAAATTACAACGGCGACGGCCTGGACTTTGACGGCTGCTCCCAAGTGTTCGTGCGGGACTGCATCATAGAAGGGACGGACGACAACCTTTGCCTGCAAGCCGGAAGCCGGGAATTCCCAACGGAAAATATCCACATCAGCGGCTGTTCTTTTACATCCCTCTGCGCCGGAATCCGAATCGGGCTGAAATCCATTGGCACAATCCGGGATGTGGTAATTTCCAACTGCACCATGCGCAACGTCTGGCGGGAGGGAATCAAAATTGAATGTTCAGAGGGCGGGGAAATTTCCAATATCGCCATCCAGAACATTGTCATGCGCAATGTGTCCCGCCCCTTGTTTGTCATTCTCAACAACCGGTACCAGCCGGAGGGGCTGGGCAGCTCCCTTGCATTAGACCATGTGCCGGAGGTGGGACGGCTGGAACGGGTTTCCATCCAAAACCTGCTGGCGGCGGACGATGCGGAGATGAAACATCCTCATTTGAGGTTCGGCAATGACCTGATGGGCGCGCCCTGGTTCAACGGAATCCGCTTTGATGCGGCACAGGGGCATTATATCAATGATGTCACTTTGAAAAATATCCGCTATCAGTCCATCGGCGGCGTAAAAAAATCTGATATTCCGGCAGAGTATCCCATTTTAAAGGTTCAGGAAAAGGCAGGGGATATTTTGGAATCCGGGAACTATGAGCCTGCCTGGAGCCGCGCCGCCTTTATGGACATCCGCGGCGTGCGGGGGCTGGCGCTGTCCAACGTCGGCTATGAATCTTTGGAGCCGGATGAGCGGGTTCCGTATATCCTTGAAAACTGCGAAACAGTAAAAGAAGAAGTTATCATCAAGGAGAGGCGTTAGGATGAAACAGATTTTAAGCCGCTTTGAAACCGGCGGCATGGTACTGCTTTACCTTTTGGATACCGAAACGGAAAATGTGGGCTTTACCATCTTTCCCCTTGCGCTGGAAAGGGAATTCACCCTGGAGGGGAACTGGCGGGTAGAATCCCTGATCCAGCTCAAGCGCATTGGGGACAATTACCCCATCGGGTTTTCCAACGGACACACCATGCGCAACAGCGGAACCTGCGGCAGAATGAAATATGCCGGACAAATGGCAGCGGAACAGGACGGGCTTTTCACTGTCACTACCTGCCTGGAAAGCGCGGAGCTACGGGGAAAGCATATTGTTTC
>CATJCP010000228.1 GCA_949737515.1 uncultured Oscillospiraceae bacterium
GGGAATGGTCAATCGATCGGATTTTGCTGATTTATTTTACTGCTGTCACTGCTTTCGGGCTGGCGGAGGTTTTCTGCCGGGGCTTTGATACCTTCCCCTACGGCATGGTGCGCAAAGGCGGGTTTGACAGGGTGTTGCTCCGACCAAGGCCCCTTGCCTTACAGGTTGCCGCGTCCGCTTTCCACCTCCACAGGCTGTCAAGGCCGCTGTGCGGGCTGGGGGTGATTGCCTTTCTTTTTTGCAAGCACCATGTCATAATGGATCCAGCCCGAATTCTGATGCTTGTATCAGCGCTGCTGGGAGGCTTTTTAATGTATGCGGGGGTGTTTATCCTTACCTCCGGTATTTCCTTCTTTACTATACAGGCCATAGACTGGATTTATATTTTTACCAACGCGGGATACCAGGTGACAAGGTGCCCGGTGGAGTATATGCCCAAAGCATTATACAGGGTGTTTACTTTTATTATCCCGGTGCTGGTTATCAGCTATTACCCCATGTCCGTTATCTGCGGATGGGGGGAACCTATGTGGAAGGGCTGGCTGCCGCTGCCGGTTGGGGCGGGGTTTTTGCTGGTTTCCTGGTTTGTGTGGAGGTTCGGGGTCAGGCATTATAAGAGTACGGGGAGTTAATAATATTACTCGTTCCTTCATCCTTATTTTCTTGACAGTTATATTACCTCTGTAATATAATAATTGCAGAGGTAATATTATTAGGATATTCTTAATGAAGTTTTCGGAAGGACGTTTGAATTGCAGATAAGGATATATTTAGATAATTGTTGTTATAATAGACCATATGACGATCAATCCCAAATGCGGATTCATTTGGAAACAGAGGCAAAGCTTTATATCCAAAAGCTAATAAGGCAAAAAAAGTTGATCTTGTAACTTCTTATGTGCTTGAATTTGAAAACAGTAGAAACAAATCTACACAGAAGAAAACAGTCATACAAAATTTTATGGATGATTACGCTGCATTTTATATCAGCGCCAAAAATAAAAGGGAAATCAAAAATCTGGCAGATGAGATTATGAAAACGGGTATAAAAGAAAAAGACGCTTATCATGTTTCCTGCGCTATATTGGGACATTGTAAATACTTTATTACAACAGATGACAGACTTTTAAAAGTTCCAATCTGAAAAAATTGAATTGATAACTCCAGGAGAATTTATCAGAAAAGCAGAGGTGGGCGACTAATGGATCAAACAATTGAAATTTTAGATCAGGGTTTTTCGTGCCTTGTAGAACATTTGGGAATTATAAATGCAGAACAGTTTATTGCACTTATAAAAAGGGAAAATTTTGATTATACTGTTTGGCAGCGGGAGTATTTTGACAGAATGAAACAAGGGGAATTTGCAGGTTCAGCAATAGAATATGCTGAAAATCATCCATATACCGGAAAAGCTCAAATAATATGACAATAAGGGGGATCAAGTATGGTTCTATCCCTTCAAGGCTGTATGGCGGCGGGGAAAACAACTGCCGCCCGTTATTTACAGCAGAATGTACCGGAAATTCATGTGTTCTTTGAGGACAACGCCCCAGTCATCCAAAAAGTAAAAGAACGTGGGCTGAAAAAGGATATTTACGAAGATTACCTTGAAATCCAACGGCTGTATACCTTCCATGAAATAGAAAGATGGGAAAGGGCCCTGCAATACCCCAGGGCTGTGATGGATTTCGGCGCGGAGGAAATTGAGTTTTACACTTTGAATTATCCCAAAGCGTTGGGAAGGGACTGGAACATTGCCGAACCCTTAAAAAAGGAACTGGAAATGTTACAGGGATGTATGCCCAATCGAATTCTCTTTTTGGAAGCAGAGGAAGAAATCCTCCGTCAGAGGAAAGAACAGGATTCCTCCCGTACCAGGGGCTTTTTTGACTTTTATGTCCAGTCGCTTATGCCGTTAAAAAGGGAATGGTTTCGGGGCAGGGAAGGAACAGACTTTTTGGATACTGCCTATTTGACTGCCCTGGAAACAGGGGAGCAGGTTAAAAGATGGGCTGAAAACATCTTTACCGTCAGCAGGTAATGTCTTCCTCAGAAAAAGATTGCAATTTGCCGCCAATTCCGGTATAATTTTTAGGCAAAAGCAAGTCCTAAAATAATACATAAGGAAAGGAATTGGCGTTTATATGAACCAGCAGAAGAAAAAAATCGGGATTGCACTGGCAGTTTTAGCGGTGCTGGCTGTGCTATTTGCAGCAGTATACTTTTTTAACCGGCCCCAGGGGACGGCAGGAGAGAAGAACATTGAAGTGGCGGTCATCTTTGGGGATGGCACATCCAGTAACCACGCCATTAAAACCTCGGAGGAATTCCTGCGGGGGGCATTGGAACAGGAAAAGCTGATCTCCGGTGAAGAAAGCCAATACGGGCTGTTTGTCAAAACCGTTGACGGCGTGACTGCCGACGACTCAAAACAGGAATGGTGGAGCTTTACCAAGGATGGCCAAATGCTGGAAACCGGTGTTGATTCCACCCCTATTGCTGACGGCGACCACTTTGAAATCACCCTGACCTCTGGTTATTGATGAAAATGGTTAATGGAAAGACAACACTGAAAAGCATTATACTCTCCGGGCTGCTGGGGGCGCTGCTGCTGACCGTTCAGGTGGTATTGGCGCCCCTTCCCAATGTGGAGATGGTTTCCTTGCTGGTGGCCCTCTATGCGCTGGAATTCCCTAGGCAGACCCCCGGCGCGCTGGCGGTGTTTATACTGCTGGAAGGGCTGCTTTATGGATTTGGCCTGTGGTGGATCATGTATTTATATGTGTGGCCGCTGCTGGCAGTGGTCTGCTGGCTGTTTAGGAAAACGGATTCTGTTTTGTTCTGGACAGCCGTTTTGGGCGTATTCGGGCTGATGTTTGGGGCGCTGTGCGCCATCCCTTACGGGATCGCCGGGGGACTGGCGGCAGGGGCGGCTTACTGGGTCAGCGGGATTCCCTTTGACCTGCTCCACTGCGGCGGGAATGTGGTGCTGGCATTGGTTCTGTTTAGGCCGCTGAGGGGCGGGGTGAGGAGGATTAAAAGAAATAAGGAAAGTTGATTGCAGATTGCTTGAAGTATGCAGCCAAATCAATGCTTGATTAAAGTGGATTTGGAAAACAGTCCTTTTGTATTAGAATACCAAACCCTCCTTGACTGCCAAACAGGCAGACAAGGAGGGTTTTTTATTGGATCGTAAAATATTAAGACGTTTTTTCTTCTGCCAGCTTTTCCTCTGCCTGGGAGGGGAGGGGTTCCCGCTTAATCAGCAATCTTTGGATTCTTTGGTCTTCCACCTCTAAAACGGTAATGGTCAAATTTTCAAAGGTAAAGGATTCCCCAGGCTCCGGTAGATGCTCCAGGCTTTCCAAAACCCACCCGCTGAGGGTGTTGTAATCCGATTCAAAATTTTTGGGGTTCATATCCAAGTAGTTAAACATATCATATATGTTCAAATCGCCGGAGGCTTCAAAGGTATCCTCGCTTTTTTTCAGGAAGGGGATTTCTACTTCGTCGCTTTCGTCCCAGATATCGCCTACCAGTTCTTCCAGGATATCCTCCATGGTGACAATGCCCATAGTTCCGCCGTAGTCGTCCGTTACAACCGCCAGATGGGTTTTAGAACGTTTCAGCTCATTGAGCAGGAAGGATATTTTCATGGTCTTGTGTACAAAGGGGCAGTCATGGAGCAGGGAACGGAGTTCCGGCTGTTCCCCGGCAGACAGCGCCAGCAGGTATTCCCGGACATACAGGATGCCTATGATATTATCTATGTTCTTTTCATATACCGGTATCCTGGAATAATGGCCCTCGCTTACTGTTTCATAAACATCTTCCGGTGTGTCTGATATGTTGATGGCGGTCAAATCCACACGGGGCGTCAGGATTTCCTGGGCGGTGATTTCATCGAAATCCAGGGCGCTTTGTACCAGGTCGCTTTCCTGTTTTTCCAGAACCCCTTCGCCCTCAATAGTCTCTATAATGTATTTCAGTTCGCTTTCTGTCACATATGGCTGTGTTTCCCCGGAGTCCTTGCTGCTGACAGTCAATTTTTTAATTTGCAGGAATATCCAGACAATCGGCTTTAAAACCTTCATTAAAAAGTCAATAATCCCAGAAAATTGCAGCGTTATTTTCTCGCTGTTAGCCTTGGCGTAGCTTTTTGGGAGTATTTCGCCGAAAATCAGGACAACAATTGTCGTGACAATCGTAGAAACCAGCGGCCCGTAAGCTGCTCCCAGCATTTTAGTAGCGATAACCGTCGCCAAAGATGCAGAGGCAATATTTACAATATTATTTCCCACAAGGATTGTTGTAAGGAAACCATCATAATCCTCAGCAATGGCAAGGGCGCGTTTGGCTTTTTCATTGCCATCCTCCACCAGATTTTTCAGACGCATCGTATTCACGGTAGACCATGCGGTTTCTGAGGCGGAACAGAAGGAAGAACCAACGATCAACAAAATCACACTGACAATTTCTAACCAACTGGGGCTATCCAAGACAATCACCATCTCCTGTTTTCAAAAATAAATTTATAAAATAACCGGAATTTAGAACCTGTATTTTTAATGCCAGACCATAGGCTGTGTGACAACCGGTTCGCCGGTTTCCAGCGCCTTTTCCATGCACAGGGCCAAATAAGTATCCTGCAGCGCCTCCGGCAGGGGATAAAAGGCCTCCGCCCTTCCCTTGGAATATTCGTGCATTCCCACTAGGCAGTCCGCTATGGCGATTTCCTCATCGCCCATCCGCGCAGGGATAAAGGGATTGCGGTAAAGCTCTCTTTCCCCCAGGGTTACACTGCGGGGGCAGAAGCCGTCGTGGTCGTAGCCAACGCCGTGGTCATACCGGGTGAATTCCCCCATAGAGGGTGTGCCGTCCGGAGAGAGCCACCATATACTGTCGTCGTTGATCTCTCCTCTATGCCCCAAAACCTGGATGCCGTTTCGGCGAATGTAGGAACGGTACTGCTCGCTGGAAAAGTTATAGACCCCGTTTTTGCCGTTAGAGAAAGAAAAGGTACAGAGGTCGCGCTTGGCGCTTTTTACGATGTACTGTTCTGGGGAAAGTTCCCCGTCGCGGGTGCGGGTTTGGGTAACTGGGATGAGGAAACGCTGGCCGCGGACGACACAGTCCTCAAAGCCGATCCCCAGAAAGCGCCGAAGCAGATTGATGCCGTGGTATCCATGGCAGGTAGATTGTTCCACATAGGAAACTTCTCCCAGCATTCCAAGGCGGACGGCTTCCAGCTTGGCTGCGATCATGGGGCGCGCGAAATACTGTTCCGCCACCTGAACCTTCGCTCCACGCTGGGTATATTCCTTCCAAAGTTCCTCCAGCTCCGGGATACTCCAGGCAGGGGGCGTTTCGCAGAGGACGGGAACTCCCATCTTCATCAGCAGATGGAGATACTCCGGGGCCGCGCTGCGGTGGACGCTGAGCACCACATACTCCGGGGAAGCGGCCATAAACTGGTCGAAATTCGTAAAGGTTCTGACCCCAGTCTGAGCGGCATAGACCTGTGCTTTTTTCGCATCCCGGAGAAGGACGCCGGTTATTCCAAAGCGCTCCGGCAGCTGCTGAGCGACCGCGACATAAAAGCGGCTTCGCCATCCCCCGCCAATGATTCCAAAACGAATTTTTTCCATAGCTTGCTTACCTCCCCAAATTGATTAAGATATTTTATGATGGAACTGCATCTTTTTATTATTTAGCTGTGGCCTGCAATAAAAGAGAGTAGTCAATAAATATTATAGCATCTTTTTGTTTTTTGTACATCTCCGGGTTTGGGCTGTTGCGGGGGATTACAGCGTATTTTAGGCTGATTGAAGGAGATAGCGGGCTTTGACGTTCACTTTGCGCCTGTTTTGAAGCTTTTGTGGAGCGTTTCACAAAAAAGGAGCGGGTTTCTTGAAAATTTCTTCTTATTGGCCGGTAAAAAGTTTGTTATAACAACAAAAAGTTTTTCATATGGAATATCCCGCTGTTTCCGGTTCCAATCGTATATTTTATGAGGGGAAATCTTTATGTATCTCCAAAAACCGTGGCTGGAATACCTTTGGATCAGATATCAACGAAAATCTGATCCCGGAATCTGCAGACGCTATGGTTTCCACAGGCCTGAAGGGCGCGGGAAATGACACATTTGTTTATGATCGGATGCGGGAAGGGGCGATATTGGCGGCGAAAATCCCCTTCGACCGGCCCCAGAGCGTTCATGTTAATGATGCTGCCGTCAGAGCAAGTGGGGCGTTGGGTCAGAACACTGATTTATACCAATTATATTGCTGCTTTTTTGTATTTCTGATATAATATTGCTGTAATATATACAAAATATTTAAATGAACTGGAAGCTGTATGGGCTTGTACAAATCGGAAAATTGCAACGGGAAATGAGGGCATATCATTGGGGAAAAATGGATTGTATGATATTCTTTTCCGCGACCAGGTTGACTCCCTCCTGGTGGAGCACATCATCCGCCGGGGGGATGTGTCTCCTCCACGAAACCACTTTCACAATCATTTGGAGATTTATTACCTTACGGCTGGGGAAAGGATTTATTTTATAAGGGACCGCACCTATCATATTCGGTCGGGAGATCTGGTGGTGCTGTCCTCCAACATTGTTCATCGGGCCTATTCCACCGGCGATCCCTGCCATGAGCGGATCATACTGGAGGTCTATCAGCCGATGCTATCCAGTATACAGGATCTGTTTGGAAAGCATGGACCAGAGGAATTTCTGCGCGGAGTTTATGGGGTGCTACGGCTGAGACAGGCGGAACAGATCCAGGTTCAAAGCTGGGTTCACAGCCTGATGCGGGAAATGCAGGAAAGGCAGTACGGTTATGAGGCCATGATTCGGTGCATCACGGCGGAATTTCTGGCCTTTATCATCCGCAGAATGTCCCAGGAGGCCTCTACCGAACGGGTCACAGCCGCGAAAAATACCAGGATGCTGGAAATCGCGGACTACTTGGCGGCCCATTCCAACCAGAAGCTGAGCCTAGACGAAATTGCAGAGCGGTTTTACATCAGCAAATACCATCTGTGCAGGACATTTAAGGAGGCGATGGGGTTTACTTTGGTCGAATATATCAACACGAGCAGGGTAATGCGGGCAAGAGAGCTGCTGCTCACTACCAACAGCAGCATTACGGAGATTGCGGAGGAGACCGGATTTGAGAGCAGCACCCATTTTGGAAAGGTCTTTAAGCAGTATATGGGAACGCCGCCGCTTTCCTACCGCAAAACCTTTAAAGGGGAATTCGGCGTCAGCGGGTATAAGAAGTAATTAAGCTCATTTTACGCTGGAGAGGGGCGCAAATATAAAATCTGCCAAAGAAAGGGCAAAACCTATTTACAAGAGGCGAGAAAGAAGGTATGATAATGGAAATCGACATTATCAGAGTTTTTTCGACGATTCTCCCAAAGGAGGAAAGCCTATGGCAGAGCCAGAAAAAGTCAAACGGGAGGGGGAGCCTCTCGACCCAGCCCACCGGAAGCTTATGGAGCAGGTTGTCCAGCTTTACCAGGCGCAGAAAGAGATTGATTCCCGTGTCTCCCTCAGCGGCATAGGGGAGGCCTGCGCCATCCATCCCTTAAAGGTCCGAAAGCTGCTGATCACAGCGGGAATCTATGAGAACAGCGTCAGCCGGGAGATCGCAGCCCTTTGGAAGGAAGGGCGGTCCGCCCGGGAAATACAGGAGCAGCTTGGACTGAGCCCCGCTTCAGTTCATTCCTATCTTCCTTACAGCCGGGTGGATTACGGAGTAGAAGGAACCCTGAACCAAGAAAGGGAACAGCGGATCCAGACCCGGCGGCAGGCAAGGGAAGCGTTGGCGAAGGATACGTCCCTTCAGGAGGGGGACATATCCTCCTTGGACCAGCGTCTTTGGGATACCATGGAGGCGTTCCAAGGGGTTTCCTTTTCCACTGCAAAGGACCTTCGGTTTACCTATTCCATCAGGGGCAATGAGATGTTTGTCAGCCGCAAGGATAAGTCTATTACCAAGGCCACCGTGCTCCTAGCCTTTCATAGGGCAATAGACCTCCAGCGGAACGGGCGGAAGATCACCGGCCCCAAAATGCTGGGTACCTTTGGAGCCAGCTACCTGTTCCCGATTTTTCTCCAGCTGGGTGTCATTGACACTGGGCGGACATAGGATAGGCCCCACCGAGGTTCCGAGGCCTTTCGGATTTCCCTTGACATTGATATCCGGTAATCATATACTTATATTTATACGAGGGAATCATTGCCCCAAATCCTAAAACCCCAAACAACAGGGAGGAGAGACCATTATGGACCATATTGCCGCAATCAAGTCCTTTGTGGACAAAAACCGAGAGCTTATCCTGAAAACCGAGCGCTATGTCTGGGAACATCCGGAAACGGGATACCGCGAATGGACCACCAACGCCTATATGAAGCAAACCTTCCAGGACCTGGGCTATACCTTGATCGAGGCGGGAAATATCCCCGGGTTTTACGCGGATATCGACACCGGACGGCCCGGCCCCATGGTCTGCATCCTTGGGGAGCTGGACTCTCTGCTCTGCTCCACCCATCCGGAGGCCAACTGTGAAACCGGAGCGGTCCATGCCTGTGGTCACAACGCCCAGTGCGCCACCCTTGTGGGAGTTGCTGCTGCCCTGAAGGAACCGGGAGCCTTGGATGGGATGTGCGGGAAAATCCGCCTCATGGCGGTCCCGGCAGAGGAACTGCTGGAAATCGGCTACCGGGAGGAGCTGCGGAAAAAGGGGATCATCCGCTATCTGGGCGGCAAGGTGGAATTTATCTCCCGGGGATTCTTTAAAGATGTGGATATCAGCATGATGATCCACACCAGCGTAATGGAAGAGGGAAAACGCTTTGGAATCTCCAAGGGCAGCAATGGCTGTATTGTGAAGAATATCGACTACACCGGTACCGCGGCCCATGCCGGCGGCGCGCCCCACAAGGGGGTCAACGCTCTTTACGCCGCCACGGCGGGGATCCAGGCAGTCAACGCCCTGCGTGAAACCTTCCAGGACAAGGATCACATCCGCTTCCATCCCATTATCACCGAGGGCGGGCAGGCGGTCAACGCCATCCCCCATCTGGTGAAGATTGAAAGCTATGTCCGCGGCGCGTCCATTGATGCGATCAAGGGAGCCAACGAACGGGTCAACCGGGCCCTTGCCGCTTCCGCCGCCGCCTTTGGGGCCAACGTCCACCTGGGGGACCGTCCTGGATATTTCCCTCTCAACAATGATGAAAACCTCCGTCAGATCGCCAGGGAAATGATGGAGCAGATCGTCCCGGCGGAGCAGGTGAACTTTAACGACAACTGGGGGACCGGATGTACGGATATGGGTGACGTTTCAGCGATCATGCCCGCCATCCATCCCTATGCCGCTGGAGCCGAGGGGACCGGCCATGGTAACAACTACTATGTCCGGGATCCGGAGCTGGCCTGTGTCAACCCAGCAAAGGCCCTTTGCCTGATGGCTTATAAGCTGTTGGAAGGGGACGGCGCGGCTGCAAAGAAGGTTATCGCCGAGGCCAAGCCTGTCTTTAAATCCCAGCAGGAATTCCTGGACTTTATCGACCAGCTTACCCTAGATGTGGATGCTGTGACCTACTGTGAGGATGGGACTGTCTCTATCCAGTATAAAAATAAGGACTGAACATAAAACAGAAAAAGGCTGCAAGCGCAGCGTAAAAATCGCCTGCCCTGTTCCGGGGCAGGCGATTGCCTTTAAAGGCCAATTCTTCTGGGGAGCACCTTGTCGATGATTCCATAATGAAAGGCCTCTTCCGGGGTCATAAAGCGGTCCCGCTCCGTGTCCTGCCGGATCTTTTCCAATGGCTGGCCGGTGTTTTGGGAGAGGAGACGGTTCAGCAGTTCTTTGTTTCGCTTTAAATATCCGGCCATGATCTCAATGTCAGTTACCTGGCCCTGAATTCCGTCGCCATGGACCGCGGGCTGATGGATCATGATCTCTCCATGGGGGAGGGAAAAGCGCTTCCCCTTTGTCCCGCCAGCCAGGAGGAATGCCCCCATGCTGGCGGCCATTCCCACACAGACAGTGGAGACGTCGCAGCGGATATACTGCATGGTATCATAGATGGCAAGCCCGGCGGTGACGGAACCTCCGGGGCTGTTGATATACAGGGAAACATCTTTTTCCGGATCCTGGCCCTCCAAAAACAGGAGCTGGGCGGTGATGGTTCCAGCCACCGCATCTGTGACCTGTTCCCCTAAAAAGATAATCCGGTCCGCCAGCAGGCGGGAATAGATATCATAGCTTCGCTCGCCCAAACCGGAGCTTTCAACAACATATGGCAGGTACTGGCTCATGCGGCGCGTCCCTCCGGCCGCCCCATATTCCAGCTGGATCTTTCGGTTAAGGGGGGACAGGCAGGGGAAAACCGGCGCTGGTTCCGGTAGACCTGGGGCGAGCATCCATAAAGCTGCCGGAATGCCCCTGTAAAGGATTGTTGGGAGTGATAGCCCGCATCCATGGCAATTTCAACAATAGGACACTCAGTCTCCACCAGCCGCCGGGCAGCTTCGGTGAGGCGGCGGGACCGGACATAGGTTCCAATGCTCTGGCCGGTGGCCTGCTGAAAGACCCGGTTTAGATAGAATTTGGAATAGTGAAGTCTTTCCGCCAGAACGTCCAGAGTTGGATTTTCCTCCAGATGGGCTTCCAGATAGGATAGAATGCGATAGGCAAGCTTATTTTGGTCCATTTTCCAATACTCCTTTCACAGTTTGGCGGCTGAATCTGAAAGGATTATAGCGCCTTTCACCCTGTTTGTATTCATAAAAAGTGACGTTTTGCGTTAAGCCGTCTGTTTTTTGTCTGTCCGGATGCCGGAATCCCCTCCGTCATACAATTTTGCGGATGGAATCCACCGAAAGGGAGTACGCCTCCGCCAACTCCTCTAAGGTGCTGCCGTTAGCAAACTTTTCCCGTATCTCCGCGTTGCGCAGGGTATAATAGCGCCTTGCCCCAGAGGCTTCTCCCCAGGATTTCCTGGTCTGGGCCCTGGGAATATAGATTGTTTCCCCTTCCACATATTTCTGCAGCTCCCGCAGCAGGTGGTCGGGCAAAAGGTCCCGCGCGTTTTTATGGGTTTTCACGTAAAAACTCCTCCGCGTTTTGATACTCATGGATTACCCCGCTGCCTTCTGTGATCTTCTCCCGCATCCATCTTTCTATTTCGTCAGAGCGCCGGACAAAGCTTTCCAGGTCTCCGGCGGAATAATAGGACATGAGCTCCTGCTTTTCCAGCCCGAAATCCTCGCAGACATGGTTGAGCTCGTCCTGGAGGAATATGCCCCACATAAAGACCTTGATGAAATCGCCCTCCGCCCCGTAGTGCCGCAGCCGCAGCCAGGTATAGGACAACTCCCCATACCAGTCCGCTAGATCTTGGAAGTTTTTCTCCTTGGGAGGGGACTCCAGCTGGTTTTCAGAGAGGAATTGCTGCACAACACGGATCAGGTCATAGCACCTTCTCTTCAGCCCCTCCAAGTCTGTTTCCTTAATGACGCTCAGATACCTTTGGGAAAAACCCTCCGGTACTTTGGCCATCCCTTTCAGTTCCTCCAGCTGATCTGTCTGGGACCTTTTGAAATAGGTGTGGTTGGCGAAGGCGATTGCCCTGGCCAGGGAATCCAGAACATATCCTGCTGTAAGGCGGATATCGCTTCCCTGGGCGAACAGCATTTCCAGATACAGGCTTTTGGCCTGGGCGTAACAGCTCAGGGCCATCCCGCGCGTTTTCCTCCGGTCCGCCAGGTTTTTCCGCTGCCGCTCCTTTAACGCCTCAAACCTCTGGACCGACGGTTCATCCATGGCGTATAAAATTTCCCCGTCGGCGAGAACGGTGAGGTTGTACTCCTCAAGCTCCGCAAACCGTTCCAGCCTTTCCCAGGAAATGCCCCATATGTCGTATCCGACGCCGTCCAGAATAAAGGTGCGGGCCAGCTCGTTCCCCCGTTTTGCGGCTGGGACAAAGTAGCTGACCGCCTGGGTTCCTCCGTCGATCCGCAGGGTTGTGTGGGAAACCACCAGGGCAATATCCTGAGGATATTTTTCCTTTACTGTATCAATGACCCAATTTGTGACAAAATCGTTGTATTCCAAGGTTTGTCGTCCTCCTGTTTATAATGTTTTGGCCGGCCCTGTCTGTATTGTAGCATCTGTTCTGCCGGAGCGCAATGTAACAAACCCTTTGGAAGCGTTCTTTCCCTGGAGATAGGGTTTATGTGTGAATAAAATCCTGGAAAGAAAGTGAAATATTTGTAAAGCCGGATGCAAAGGGTTTGTAATTCCTTCCTCTATGGTGTATAATGTATAATAAAAAACCTGAAGTATTAGGGTACAAAGCCAAACAAATAGCGTCTGCTCCCCATAGAAAGGAGTGTATGGATACGAAATATACAGGAAAACCCTGCGTACACTGCAAAAAGCTGTTTACAGACGGGGATGACATTGTCGTCTGTCCTACCTGCGGCGCGCCTCATCATCGCAGCTGCTACAAGGAGCTGGGACACTGCGCCCGGGAAGAGGAACATCAAAAGGGGAAAAAATGGAACGCCGCCAGCAACTGGGGCGCTGAGCACGAGGAAATCATTGACGGGAACGCCCCTCTGCGCTGTCAGAGATGCGGTACCATGTGCAGGCCCCAGACCAAAAACTGCCCTGTCTGCGGCGCATCTCTGCACCGGGAGAAATGGGGCGGAGATATGCCTCCGTGGACGGAAGAACAGCTGAGAGCCCTGAAGAGGGATCTCTTCCCCGACAGCGAGAAGGATCAGGATCCCGGCCATGAAGAGCCGGGATCCAGCACAGAGGGGCAGAGGGAATGGAAAGAAGAGACAGACAGGAGGAATGTTCAGGAACGGGCCAGGGCCCGCTATGACAATCCTTATTCCACCCGCCAAAATGAAGGCGGGAGCCGGGGCGCAGGCGGAAACGGCTGGGCCCCTCCTGGGACGACGGGCGCTCCCGGCAGGGAGATTCCGCCCATCCCCCTCAATCCCCTCACCACCCCCTATGGTGGGGTGGGACCGGAAGAGAAGATTGAAGGCATACCGGTCCAGGAAATGGTGATGTATATTGGCCCCAACTCCCATTACTATCTGCCCCGTTTTAAAATGCTTGCGGGGAAGATCGGAAAGGCCCAGTGGAACTGGTCCGCATTCTTTTTCCATTTTATCTATTTCTTTTACCGGAAAATGTATCTGGTGGGGGCGCTTTTCTTTGCGGCATATCTGATGATACAGCTTCCCCTGTTCTTGGTGCTGCCGGATTATATCAGCTATCTGTACGAGACCCTTACCAGTTCCAGCATGTTTACCGTTATGCCCGCTTCGGTTCAGTGGTATATGAATTACAGCTACATTTCCAATTTTATTCTTTTGGCACTGGGAATGTTGGCCTCCCTGACAGCCAACCGCTTTTACTTTAAGAAGGTCTGTAAAGAAGTGCGGACCATTCGGGAGGAGATGATAGGATCTGAGGAGGACAAGACACCCGCAGATGCTTCTGCTCCACAGGTTAAAAACCTGATGTTCCAGGCTTATTTTGCGGAGCTGTACCAAAAGGGAAGGGTTAACATCAAGATTGTGATTATCCTTTTGGCATGTGTGATGTTCATCAATTTTGGGCTGCCTTCTTTGGCGGTATTTTGGATGATCCAATAGGAAGCCAAGGGGATTCCCTGAGAAGTATATTTTGACAAAAAGGAAAAGACGAGGAGAAACAGCTATGAAAATAAGGAAAGCAGTGATTCCTGCGGCAGGCTTGGGAACAAGGGTTCTGCCCGCGTCAAAATCTGTCCCCAAGGAAATGCTTCCCATTGTGGACAAGCCCGCCATCCAGTATATTGTGGAGGAAGCGGTAGCTTCGGGTATTGAGGAGATCCTCATTATCACCAACCGGGGAAAAAGCGTTATGGAGGACCACTTTGACCGTTCTCCGGAGCTGGAGGAACGGCTGCTGGCCACCAACAAGACAGACCTGTACGAGGAGGTCATAGCCGTCTCACGGCTGGCCAACATACAGTACTTGCGTCAGAAGGAGACAAAGGGACTGGGGCACGCGGTGGCCTGCGCCAGAACTTTTGTGGGGGACGAACCCTTTGCCGTATTGTATGGGGATGACGTGATCATCGGAGAGATCCCCGCCACGCGGCAGCTCTGTGAAGCTTACGAGAAATACGGCAAAGGGGTGGCGGGAGTACAGTATGTCCCTCGGGACCAGATCTGGAAATACTGTACCCTGGCCGTAGAGAGGCTGGAGGAAAAGATATTCAGTATTTCCGAGATGATTGAAAAGCCCAGAGACGACCAGTTTATCTCCAACTACGCCGCCCTGGGCAGGTGCGTGCTGCCTCCCTCGGTATTTGATATCCTGGACGATCTACCGCCAGGGGCCAACGGGGAGATCCAGCTCACCGATGCCATGCGGCAGCTGGCCCACCAGGGCAGGATGATCGGCGTTGAATATGACTCCAAGCGGTACGACATGGGGAATAAGCTGGGCATCCTCCAGGCCACCGTAGAGGTGGGGGTAAAGCACCCGGAAACCGGCGAGGCATTCAGGGAATATTTAAAGGAATTTGTAAAAACGCTTTAAAATTGGTTCAGGCAAAAAATACAGGAATTCCCCCTGACTGTTGTGAAATAGTATAATAAATGCAAGAACGGTAACAACCGTTTCTTGCATTTATTTTTGTATGTAGAAATTCCCTTGCCTGTCCAAAAAAAGGATTGACAAGGGGAAATTTCTTTTGTATAATAAATGGCAATGCGGTATTCCGCTATGAATTGTTTTTACCGCAGCACTCTTTGCCCTGGCTGAAAGGCAGGGCCTAATGTCCAAAAGGAGGTGTCAAAATTGGCAAAGCAAAGTGGCCATTATGAGACAGTTATGGTGTTGAAAACCAAACTGGGTGAGGAAGCCCTTCAAGCTCTTGTTGAAAAGTTCAAAACTCTGATCGAGCAGAACGGAACCATCAACAATGTAGATGTTTGGGGAAAACGCCGGCTGGCTTATCTGATTGAGGATGAAACCGAAGGTTACTATGTCCTCGTGGATTTCACCAGCAAACCGGATTTTCCCGCAGAGCTGGACCGTGTGTACAAGATCACCGACGGCGTTCTTCGTTCCCTGATCACCGCAAAAGAGGACTGATTTAGAAGAAAAGAGGGTGAAATAGGATATGCTTAACAAAGTCGTTCTAGTTGGAAGGCTGTGCGCCGATCCCGAGCTCCGGCAGACCACCAGCGGTACCCAGGTCTGTACGTTCCGTTTGGCGGTACAGCGTGCCTATGCCACCCGCGGGGGGGAACGCCAGACCGATTTTCTCAGCGTTGTCGCGTGGAGACAACAGGCGGAATTTGTCAGCCGCTTTTTCCACAAGGGCAATCTGATCGGTATTGACGGACACATTGAAACCCGCTCCTACACAGACCGGAACAACCAACAGAGGACAGCCTTTGAGATCATTGCGGAAAATGTCTCCTTTATTGAAAGCAAGGCTTCGTCCGGCGCCTCGGCGGGGTCTGATTATTCTGGCGGAGGAAGCTCCTTTGCCGGGAATGCCGCTCCTTCCTATGCGCCGTCCCAGCCCGCTGCCCGTCCTGCGGATAATGGGGGACAGCAGTCTCCCTCCAGTTTTTCCAGCGGGGATTTTGGGGATTTCCAGGAAATTGATTCTGATGAGGACCTGCCCTTCTGATCCTTTGTTCCATCGGCAGATGTTCAGTCCATTTGAACTTTTTGATAGGAGGTAAAAGTCATGGCTATGGATAGACCTGAGAGAAGCGAGAGACCTAGCCGCCCCAACCGTAAGGGCCGCAAAAAGGTTTGTGCGTTCTGTGTTGATAAGGTCATGGAAATTGACTACAAGGATATCAACCGCCTGCGCAAGTATATCACCGAAAGGGCAAAGATCATGCCCCGCCGGATGAACGGGACCTGCGCCCGGCATCAGCGCCAGCTTACCACGGCGATCAAGCGCGCAAGACATATTGCGTTGCTGCCGTATGTAAACGATTAAGGTTTTCCAGACAGCCATCCCTAGGGGGTGGCTGTTTTTTGTAGGAAAATATGTAGCTGGGAAGCGGATGATACAAAATATAACAATCCGTTCCCTCTGAAAAATTTGTATTTTTCCTCCAAATGGGCAAAAAATAAAGGAGAAATTTGCCCAGAAAGGGGATTTACAATGAAATATACTGTGATGATTGGAGCTGCCCTGGCTGTTTTCCTGTCCGGCTGCCAGGCCCAGGGGAGGACGGAATCGTTTCCCGCTTCTCCCCCCGCCTCTCTGGCGGTTTCAGTCCCCTCTGACGGCCAGGAGGATGCGGGGAAAACCGGCCAGGTTATGGCCCCTGTCCAGGCGGAGATAGAAAGAATTCCTCAAAGGGACAGCGATATGATATCCCTTTGGGGGGCGCAGGTCGGGAAGGACTATGCACGGTATCGGGAAACCGGCAGGGAGGATGGGCCTCTCTATTATCTGTATATCACCGATCCAGAGGGAAACCCGGTCCCCAACCTGAATTGTTACACTGATGCCAACTGGGAGGCGGGGCTGAGAGGAACGGATCATCTCCGTGGAACCTCCATGGAAGGGGGGCTGCTGCCAGTTGTACTGTCCTTCCGGGAGGCAGAGCGGGGGACGGCTGAGCTCACACTGGTTGATCCTAATTCTGGAGAGGCTCTTTCGGTGGAGGCGGATCTTTTGGAATTGGGTTGGCGGTATGCCCTCCATGTGATATGGGATAAGGCGATGCCTGGTCCGGTAGCGGATGGAATAGAGGTTTCCGTCCTTCTCCCTGACGGCGCGCCTGCGGTGGGAGCGATTGTGGAATTGAGAGGCGCCTTCCGCTTTGCCGATCAGGAGGGAAAAGCGTATTTTCCGAAGGTCCTTATTCAGAAAGCAGAGGGGGAAGGAAATATAGTTGTCAGGAATTATCTGCACCGGTTCCGGGAGGGGACAAGCTGGGTACAGCGCTTTTCAACGGAACCATCGGGGAGTGGGCAGTATATTGTGATGCTGAAGGAGCAGCATATGCACAATGATCAATAACATGCGGACAGGGGCCCATATATGAAAGTTTTAAGGCCTATTTTCTGTATGATTGTAATGGATCAAAAGATTTTCTCCCAATGCTCTGTACAAAATCATCTGAAATTGCTATACTAACAATAGAGACAATAGGTTTTTTGAGGCATCAAAGGGAGAGGATACTATGATCAGCCGGTATCAGAATCAGACAAACGCATATCAACCTGTACTTTACGGCAAGGCAAGGGCTGCTGAAAAGACCAAAGGCCCAGATGGCACAGGGCAGTTTTCGAAGGAAGTGACGCAGCCTTCCGGAGCAGGACGGTCCGACCAACTTGAGGTCGCCGCCAGAGACTGGAAGCAAATGGCCATTGATAAACTGGAGGAGCTGTCAGACCAGTATCAGAGCATTGGATTTGGTCTGATGGATTTTGACTCTGCCTTCCCGTTAAAGAATTATGCTTCTTTCCTGGGAAAGGGACAGTATTTGTATATGTCCACAGCTTTTTTGGAAAAAATGGGTTCCGGACCGGCGGAGTACGCGGAATGCACCTCCCGCCTGGAGCAGGCCTTAAAGGCCCTGACGGAAAAAGGGCAGAACAGCCTGCCGGATAAAACGATCAACACAGGCGTTTATCTGGATACCGACCAGACCGCCGTCTGGCAGACTTTACTGGAAGAAAAACAGGAAAATCCTTTCCTGCCCAAGGAGGATGAAAAAAAGAACCTCCTCCCATGGCTGACGGAGAAGGAAAAGAACAGCAAGAGTATATTTGACCAGGATCTGTCCCGGTTTTCCATCAATACCAAAAACCTGCTCACCTCCCCTGGAAACGCCGGTGCAAACGTGGCCTCGGCGAGAACGGTGGCCCAGGTGCAGAACGCCTCCTTTTCCGCCAAGCATTCCCTCTGCCAGCTGAGAATGGCCCTGGCTTTTACCACCAACGATAAGGATATCCAGAAGCTGAAGCAGGCGATCAAGCAGATGGAAAAGGTGGTCCGCCAGGCGGGCACCAAGGTCCGCGACCTGCAGAAGATGTCTGAGCTTAAGCTGAAAAAGGAGAGGCAGATCAGGGAGCGCAAGCGAAGGGACGCGAAGAAAACCCATGCATCCCTCAAACAGAAGCGGAAGGAGCGCTTTGCCAAGGATCGCCAGATCTCCAATGAGAGCATCGGTTATCTGGCCCAAATCCGTTCAGGGCTTGCCCAGGAAAACGACGAACGGCTGAATCAGATCATGGCGGACCTGGGCCTGTATTCCATGGATGTGATGAGCATGGCCGCCCTGTCGGGGATGACCGCCCCTGCCGGGGTCTCTGTGGAGGTGACGATGTCCGCCGCCAATGCCGCTGTGCCAGTTCCCGTAGTTTGACGCGAAGCATTGTCTTCCAAATGAGGGCATAGGGTTATATATGAAATGGCGCTGTGAAGAACGAAAGGATTCTTCACAGCGCCATTTCAATTCCATAGACGGTTACAGCGCAGAGATACAGCGGTCTAAACGGGCCTGAACCTTTTCTTTGCCCATCAGCTTCATGACAGACTGGAGGTCTGGGGCGTTCTGGCGGCCTGCCACCGCAATGCGGATAACCATGGACACGTCTCCAACAGGTCCCTTGTACTGCTCCGGGTGTTCCTTGTATGCCTTGGTGTCACTGGCAAAGCCGTTTTGCTCCGCAATTGCCTTCATCTTTTCAAAGAAGCCGTCTGGGGTGTCGTTTTCGTCAAATTGGGGCTTGAAGGCAGAGAGGATAGCCTTTGCGTCTTCGGCAGACACCCGCTCCGGCAGGGTGTAGTCCGGCGCAAAGAGCTCGTCGAACATAAAGTCCATATAGGGCTTGGCGTCTGACCACAAAGCCAGATCTTTCCGGGGCTTTTTGCCTCCCCGCCCAATGGCAAGGTATCCCTTGGTCATTTCCGGGTCACGGGTGAACAGGGTATGGAACTCCGGGTCGTTGTCCGCGCTCCAGTGGGAGACGGAATCGTAGACCGCCTCCGCTGTCATGCGGGAGATGACATTTTTGGAAACGTCATTGAGCTTGTCCATATCGAACAGCGCACCTGACGGACTCATTTTCTTGGTGGTAAAGGGGAAATCGTTCATAGGCGCGTCGGGGTTGGCCCGCCGCCACTCCTCAAAGTTGGAGTTGAGAAGGGTCATCAGGTACTCCATCACTGCGGGGACAGAGTATCCTTCCTTGTAATAATAGCTCAGGGCCAGCTCCGGATCCTTCCGCTTGCTCAGCTTCCGCTTGCCGCCTGTTTCCGGATCGATTTTCATCAGCTGGGCGGTGTGGGCGTATTTTGGGGCCTTCCAACCCATGGCCCGGAATAGCTGAAGATGCACCGGCAGAGTGGCCAGCCACTCCTCGCCCCGGACGACGATGTTTGTCCCCATAAGATGGTCGTCCACCACATGGGCAAAGTGATAGGTGGGGATGCCGTCGGATTTCAGCAGGACAATGTCCTGGTCGTTTTCGGGGATCTCCATTTTGCCCTTTACCAGATCCTCGTGGCGGACCCTATTTTCAATACTCCCCTCGGAGCGGAACCGCACCACATAGGGGGAACCCTTTTTCAACTCTGTTTCAATATCCTCTATGGAACGGCCACGCCATACAGCGTAGGGACCGTAATAGCCGAAGTTCTCTTTTTTCTGCTCCTGTTCCTTATGGGCGGCCTCCAGCTCCTCCTCGGTGCAGAAGCAGGGGTAGGCGAGCCCCCGCTCTA
>CATJCP010000229.1 GCA_949737515.1 uncultured Oscillospiraceae bacterium
ATCTTGACCAGAGTTCCCGCGATTTTCTGGAAATGGCGATTGATGAATACAACAGGACTTTCAAAACAAACTTTGATACATCCAGCAAGGGCTTTCAGGATTACTACAAAGACCTTTCCGACAAGGTGAAAAAGCGCGAGGTCGATCTGCTGATTGTGGTCAATATGTTCCTGACAGGCTTTGACGCGACAACGCTCAATACGCTTTGGGTCGATAAAAACCTGAAAATGCACGGCCTGATACAGGCATTTTCCAGAACAAATCGTATCCTCAACTCTGTAAAGACTTTTGGCAATATCGTTTGTTTCCGAGACCTTGAAGAAGCGACCAATGACGCGATTGCCCTGTTCGGAGATAAGGAAGCGGTGGGCATCGTTCTTCTAAAATCCTATGAGGATTATTACTATGGCTGTGTGGATGATAAAGGCCGTGAGCAGAAAGGCTATGAGGAACGGGTTGCCGAGCTGCTTGCCCAGTTCCCATTGGGACAGCCGATTATCGGAGAGCAGAACAAGAAAGATTTCATCGTTTTGTTCGGCAACATTCTTCGCCTGAGAAATATTCTCTCCGCTTTTGACCGTTTTGCCGGAAATGAAATCCTGTCCCCGATTGATTTTCAGGACTACACAGGCACATACCATGATGTGTATCATGAAATCAAGCCGAAACCGGGCGATAAGGACAGCATCATGGACGATGTTGTGTTTGAGATGGAACTCGTGAAACAGGTTGAAGTCAACATTGACTATATCCTCATGTTGGTTGCAAAGTATCACGATGGAAATTGTAAAGATAAAGAAATCCTGGTTGCGATTGATAAGGCGATCAAGTCCAGCTTACAGCTCAGGTCTAAAAAGGAACTGATTGAGAACTTCATTGCAACGATCAATACAAGCACCGATGTCAATGCAGACTGGCAGCGATTTGTCAGGGAGCAGCGAGAGGTCGATATTCAAGCGTTGATTCAAGAAGAAAGATTGAAGCCAGATGAAACCAGGAAATTTGTAGAGAACGCTTTCCGGGATGGCGTACTCAAAACGACCGGTACAGATGTTGACCGCCTGCTGCCGCCTGTTTCCCGTTTCGGCGGCGGTGGCTCCCGCGATAAGAAAAAACTGACTGTGATTGATAAGCTAAAAGCGTTTTTTGAAAAATATTTCGGGCTGGTTAGCCCGACTGAACCTGTCTCTGAACACAAAGCTGTGAATTACCAAGACATAATGGACAATACTTCGTTAGAAATAGTCGCCAAAGAAGCTGTTCCGTATGGAGATGAACAGTGATAGCAGGCAGGCCCAAGGCGCTCAACTGTAAAGTTGGGCGCTTTTCTTTTCTAAAACAAATTACATGGAATAAAACAATTCTTCCCATCAATAGGCGTAACCTGCTCACACATACAGACAATTCCTCCACAGCCCCTTTCAAGGGAGGTTTTATCTAAAAACTCATACTTCTTAACCTCCCACCGATCAGGATTGGCCGATTTTTTGATTTTCAGCGGATGGAGCAGATTGTCTCTTTCTATCAACAGGTCTATTTCCTTTGCGTTCGCGTCCCGGTAATAGGTCAGATTGGCCCTTTTCCTTGCATATGTAAAATGCTTAACCAGCTCCATTACAACAAAATTCTCAAAATAATGACCGCTTACCGCCCCATTTAACAACATGTCCCGTGTAAGCCACATGGAAAGATGGGCGCAAAGCCCTGTATCACAAAAATAGAGCTTGGGTGTTTTGGCTAGGCGTTTTAATTCGTTATTTGAATAGGGCTGCAAAAGGTAGACAATTCCCAAACCCTCCAAAACGTGCAGCCATTCCTTAGCTGTAAGCTGGGAAATTTCTGCCGCTTCCGCCAATGTTTTATAGTTGACTGTTGGCTCTAAGTTTATCTACTATACGTGTTTTCCGGTTGTTAGAAGGCTGTCTATATCTATATAAGCATTTTACAAGTGTTCTTGATGATATAATTCATAGTTAATTTCCTGTTACTCTTTCAGCATCGCCAAATAACTATCCAGTCTCATATTAATATACCCGGAAAACAACTTTTCCATTGCATCCAGATCATGTTTTAGATAATATTCGTCAAAAGCATTATAATAAGCAATCCTATCTGTAAATTTAATATCAATCGGCGGATATCCTGCTTTCATCAATTCCAGATTCACAAGCAGTCGTCCCGTGCGGCCATTGCCGTCGATGAAAGGATGGATACCTTCAAATTCGATATGAAACCGCGCAAGCCGGGGAATGATATGCTCTGTACTGCTTCTATAAGCCTCCAATAACTGCTCCATCTTAGACTGAACCAGATAAGGCTGCACAGGTTCATGCTTTGCACCCATAATTCTTACCGGAACTCTTCTGTAAACCCCTCGGTCATCCTTTTTATCTGCCAACACCAGATAATGGATCTGTTTGATAATACTCTCCGATAACGGCACCTGATCTTTTACCAAGTCCCGCACAAAATCAAAAGCCTCCTTATGTCCGACCGCCTCCATGTGATCTTTCAACGGCTTCTTATCAATCGTCAAACCACGCAGCACCATATCTGTCTCCCGCAAGGTCAGAGTATTGCCCTCGATGGCATTGGAATTATAAGTGTATTCGACCACAAATTGTTCCGTCAGCCGCTCTATCTCTCCCTCTGTCAAAGGGCGTCTGGAATCCAGTTCTGCCTTCTTCCTGTCAATGCTCTCAAGCAAACTTTCGGAAGATTTGTACCGTCCGTCCTGTGGTTTCTTTGCCTCTGTCGGAATCTTCCAACTGCGTCCCTCATGAATTACACCTGAAATTTTTCCTTCCGAGCATAATATCCGTACCCTTCTATCTGAAATGCCCCATTTCTCAGCGGCCTGTTTTACTGACATATACATAATTTTTTTCGCCTCGTTTCAAACAATAGTATACCCCATTATCGGAATAATAGCAACGGTATCGGAATAATATTTTCTCCTTATCGGAACAATGCAAAGGTTCGGGAATTTCGTTTTTTGCCTCCCCGAACCGCTGTTTTACACTTCTGATTTTAAGTCTTTGGGTCGTAGTAAAACCGTAACCCCACCAGTCCTATTGCACCGATTTGCCACAATTCAACCACTAACTGCCACAAAGAATCTCACATTTGGTCTCCTGCTGTGATATAATATCCTACTTTTTATCCTTTCCTAATGCCCCATATTTTTGAACAGTTTCCTAATCTTACTCCACCACCAAACCATGCTCCCCGGATACGCTTCCCTTAATTTCTTTAACGCCCGGCCTTTGACCTTTTCAACAGCATCTTCTTTTATCATATGGAACATTGCAATTTCCCGCAGCGGGGTTTTGGAATATCCAAACACTCCAAAGCATTTTCCCAAAATATCCTGTTCCTGCTTGGAAAGCGTGTCAAATAATTCCCAAAGATATTCTATACGGATACGGCGGTAGACAATTTCGGCTGGATCATTACCAGAAATATCAGCATCACCGGTGATGTAATCAAAAACATCGTTATCATCTTCTGGATTGGCCAAAGCATAGACCGAAAGGAAATGTGTCTGATAAGTAATATATTTCTCGGCGTCCTCAATAGATACTCCAAGTATATTGGCAATCTCCTCCACAGTTTTACCTTCTCTGTCAAATAGCATCTGTGCCTGGCGCACCAATGCCATACTGTTCCTGTCCAGCGAAAGTGATCCCAGACAAGCTTCAAGATGTCTCCTCATTGCACTGTCGATAAAGGGTACTGCATAGGTAGACAGAAGCCCCTTTGTGCTGTCATAGCTCCCAATTTTTACACATTCAATAAAAGCCAATATTCCCGCGCTCTCCAGGTCGGAGAGCTTTTCTTTTGTGTAGTTAGTGTATTTTCCTTGCCCGGAATATTGAATACAGTTATATGCTTGGGCAATCCGTAATGCCCTGCTTTTGATCAATCCTTTATTCTGTCTGCAAAGTTCTTCCAAAGCATCTTGATTTCCATCGGCCAAACAGTCAATCAGTTCCTCATTGGTCATGAAGCATCCCCGCCTTTCTTGGGACGGCCTTTGGGCTTCGAGATTCTTGTGATATTGCAGACAGAGTAGAGATTCTGTGAAGACACCATATTTTCAAAATCTTCTGTTGATTGCAAGGGGTTCCGCAAACCGTCATACAACATATCCCGTACACAATCCTTTGCCTTCCGCGCATCCTCGCGGGAAATAGCCCCACGCTTCATATCTTTTTCTATCCGTGCAAAAGCGGCGTTTTTAGCTCGGATTTTAGGAATATCTTTTGCAAGCTCCTTTTGCACTTCATAGGTTCCAAATTGGCGGCAAGTAAAATTAGGTGCATGAGGACACGCTCCATCACAATAAAGGGTATGTGCGCCAGATTTTACTAAAAAATGTCTGTTGCATACGGCGCACCTGCGGATGTTATGTCCGCTGTTTAATGCCAGCATAAAGTCTGCTTTCAGAAATGCCTGTAAACTGTCGGTAATATGCTGCTGGCAGATTGCAGTCCGGCCATCCGGCAACTTTCTGGGAATATAGGACATTTCATATTTATCATATACAGTATAGCAGTCCGAACCATGCTGTAAAGGATTGATAACCAGCTTATACGTCCAATCACCGTTGAGAAAATCAAATAACGCTTCCGCATAATTTTCCGGTGAATTGGCCTTTAGTTTCATCAAAAAGAATTTAATGAAATTTCGGATTGTTCCATTAAAGGAGCGAAGGTCATATAAATATTTGTCATACTTCTCTATCTTTTGCTTATAATATTCCCACTCCATTACCAGATAATGGTTACTGAGAGAATCTTTTTGAGTTAGCTCATGCACATCTGAAAATGCTTCATCCTCATCTGGGCCAAGGAGAATTTGAAAAACGGTGTACTTCCGCAGGGTATTGCATATGTCTTCCAGATAATGATTCAGCTCCTGCCAAACTGTTATGTCCTGTAAATTTGTTTCATAACGCTCTGCTAAATCTCTGACCTGCTTAAATTTTTTGTGGATTGGCCTATAAAGTTCCGGCGAGAAATTCAACAGGTTTGCAGTCAGTACACCAGCATCAAACAGTTTCCCTTCCAACTCTATTGTTTTGTCATGTGTATAAAAAACGATGCTGTCTGCCATGCTGACATCCCCTCCAGAATAAATTGTCCCCCGTGGAATTTAAATTGTCTGTCTATACCATTATTTTACCAAAATTTATGACACAATACAAGCAGAAGGGCGAAGGTCACAAGAAGTGATCTCCGCCCTTACTTTTTCTCTGGAGGTGTTTTTCATGAACACAAATATAGAACGGCTGTCAGTCATAGATGGTGCATCGCTGATGAGCCAGCCCGTGCGTCCACCGAACTTTATTGTCAACACACTGATTTCCCAAGGGCTGCATATTCTGGCAGGTTCGCCAAAGGTGGGAAAATCCTGGCTTGCCCTATGGCTGGCAGTTACTGTCGCCAAAGGAGAAAGCGTCTGGGGAATGTCAGTCAAGCATGGGACAACGCTATACCTTTGTCTGGAGGACTCAACCCTCCGAATTCAAAACCGGCTGTTCGAGATTACAGACAGCGCGCCGGAAAACGTCCACTTCTGTACCGATAGCTATGTATTGGGTCGGGGATTAGAGCAGCAGTTGGAAATGTTCCTCGCAGAACATCCTGATACGGTGCTGGTTATTATTGATACTTTACAGATGATCCGCAGCACAAATTACGACAACACCTATGCAAATGACTACCGGGATTTAACGGCATTAAAAAAGATAGCGGATGCTCATGGCATCGCCATCCTGCTCATCCACCATCTGCGGAAAGAAAAGGCCGACGATGTGTTCAACCGCATTTCCGGCACAACCGCAATCAGCGGTGCAGTTGATTCCAGTTTCACGCTGGTGGAGGAACGCCGGGGCAGTGGCAAAGCGCGCCTATCCTGTGTTGGACGTGATATTGAGTATCGGGAATTGGAGCTTCATCGCAGTGAAGAAAATATATGGGAGCTGGCCTCCGACAGCTTAACGCCGCTGGAAGGATCGGACGAGTGTTTTGTGAGCCGCCTTTCTGTGCTGCTGGAATCCAGTCCAAAATGGATCGGCACTCCGACGGAGCTGTCAGAGCAAATCGACCCTAACAGTACGCTGGGAATTTCGCCCAAAAAGGTTTCCCGCAGGCTCCTGCAAAGCGCATGGATACTGGAAAAGGCGGGAATTTCCTTTCTCGTCCGGCGCAGCAACGGCAAACGGCTGATTGCCTTGAGACGTGCCGATAGTGCCGAACCAACGGGGGTTCCAGCTATCGACCCTTCCGGCACTGTCCCGCCCCAAACTGCCGATTCCAGGGGTTCTTTGGAAAAAGGCGGGACGTTCCCCATCTGAGGAAAAGAAGCCTATTTTGGCCGCTTTCAGCCGGGGAGAACCGGAGAGCTTTCAGGTTACGGAATTTCCCTCCTTGGGGGAGGGAGCCAGCATCGCATTTGTCTGGACACGGGACAAGCCCGCGCCCCGGCAAATGCTTTTTTCGGGCAGAAGCCCGTACCCACTTTATTTTACAAAAACGGAGGTTCATATGCAGAAAGATACAACATTCAGCATCCGCATCTCATCTGAAAACCTGGAGGTAATCAAGCAAAAAGCAAAACAGGTAAATCTGTCCCAAAGCGACTATGTTACCCGCTGCTGTTTAGGGCGGCAGGTTATTGTGATTGATGGGATAAAGGAAACTGCTCATCTGCTGAGAAGCATCGGGAACAACTTAAATCAGCTAACCGTTCTGGCGAACATGGGACGCATCGAAATCGTAAATCTGGATGGAGTGGCAAAGGAGCTGGCTGCTGTCAGCGCATCCCTGCGGGAACTCCAGGAACACGGGAGGTGGAGAAAGTAGCAATCATCCATTTCACAAACTATCCAAAAGGCCAAAACCGTTCCAGTATGGCGGCGGTTATGCGCTACACAATACAGCCATCTAAAACCATGTGGGAGGGCTGCCAGCTAGTCAGTGGGATAAACTGTCAGCCTGAAAGTGTTTATGATGATTTTTTACGGACAAAACTGCTATACCACAAGGATAACGGCACGCTGTTTTTTCATATGGTGCAGTCATTTCCAAAGGGAGAAAAAATCGATCCTCTCACAGCCCACACAGCCGCGTTGAAGCTAGCTGAATATTTTGAAAGACGCGAGGTATTGGTCAGTACCCATGTTGATCGGGAGCATATCCATTCTCACTTTCTCATCAACAGCGTCAGTTTTGAGGATGGAAGAAAACTGCATATCAGTAAGCCGGAACTGAATGAACTCCGCCAGCGCAATGACCAAATCTGCGCTGAACTTGGGCTTCCAGTTTTTCAGCCGCAGAAAAAGAAGCCGTCCATGTCAGGCGCCGAGTACCGCTCTGCTGCCAAAGGTGAAAGCTGGAAATTCCGGCTGATGAATACCATAGATGAATGTATGCAGTATGCTGCTTCTCAGACAGAATTTATTTCCCTGATGCAAAGCGAAGGTTATCAAGTCCGCTGGACGGACAGCCGCAAAAACATCACCTACACAACACCTGGAGGGAAAAAATGCCGGGATGCTCGTCTGCACGACGAAAAATATTTAAAGGAGAAGATGGAACTTGAATTCAGAATTAGAGCAGAAATTATCGCTGGAAGAATTGAAGCAGCGAAATCAAAACCATATACCGCCGAAAGAAACACATCCCACAGCCAAAGATTGGCTGGAACTGACTGCCGCGCTGACGGCAATAGGACAGCTTCTGGCGGAACACAAAATCGCCCTGGAAGAATTGACCCATCAGCAGCACCTGCACTTTATCCAGAAACAGATGTCGGATTTGATTCAGGAATCCAAGAAAATCCGCCGGTTAATGGAACAGGCTGGGAAGAAGAAAGAGCGTCATTTTTCACTTCCAGAATGGCGGCTGCCCCGGCCCTCCCTGAAATGGCTGCTGGTTCTGGTTCCCTTGCTGACGTTGCTGGTGCTGTGGTACAGTTCGGTCACGCTTTGGAACGGGATAATGTATTTTCACCCATAATGGATTCTACAACAAAATCCAACCATACCGATAGAAAACTTCTTCGTGCAGAGAAGAAAAAGAAACTTGCTCTCGGTCACAAGGAAGATGACCATGAAGAATCCTTTCAACAGAGCATGTAATATCCGGGTTTTAGTCGGGGGAAGGAGACAGCAATCAAGGGTATAAACAGTAATAAAATGGAAACCATGTCAGAGAGGGAGGCGATTTCCATGCAGGAGAATCAAACCACCGCCAATACACAGGAAAAAAAGGAAATGGCAGCGCGTATCTGGTTGTCCTACTATAACCGCGTGCTTTATGAAAAGGGTATTATTACGGAACAGCAGCGCAACCGGATGGAAGTGACAATCAATAGCTGGAAACTGCCTGCACATATGCTCTGACACAGCAAGCAGGCCGCGATTTTTTCGTGGTCTGCTTGCTTTATTTCTTTTTCTGTGATACAGTATAAACAGAACATGATAAAACGAATTATGAGGAGATGTGCCATGGACATCCACAATATTCGGAAAATGCTCCGTACCAAATCTATCTATGACATTCCTTTGCGGGTTACTTTCTACGCTAGGGTATCTTCAGAAAGTGATGAACAGCTTAATTCTCTGGGCAACCAGGTTTCCTATTATGAAGACTTTATTCGCAAAAACAATGCTTGGGACTATGTGCAGGGATATGTAGACGAGGGCCTTTCCGCTGCCACGACCAGAAAGCGTGAAGATTTTCACCGCATGGTAGAGGATGGAAAATCCGGTATGTTCGACCTTATCATAACAAAGGAAATCACCCGGTTTGCGAGAAACACCTTGGACTCCATCCTCTATACCAGGGAGCTTCTCGGCGCGGGCGTCGGGGTGCTGTTCCAAAACGACAACATCAATACATTCGACGAGGACAGCGAGCTGCGGCTGACCATCATGTCAGGCATCGCCCAAGACGAACTGCGCAAGCTGTCCAGCCGTGTAAAATTTGGACATAGCCAGGCCATCAAAAAAGGGGTGGTACTGGGAAACAGCCGTATTTTCGGATACCTGAAAGACAGGGGACGGCTGGTGATCGACGAGGAAGAAGCACCTATGATACGGGAGCTGTTTTCCCTCTACGCTACCGGGGAATACAGTATGAAGCAGATTGAAACTATTTTCTGGGAAAAGGGCTACCGCAATCACAACGGTAAGAAAATTGCCCATACTACTATGTCGGGAATCATCTCCAATCCTAAATATAAGGGATATTATGCGGGCAATAAAGTTATAGTAGTGGACTTGTTCTCAAAAAAACAGAAATTTCTGCCGCCCGAAGAATGGGTTGTATTCAAGGACGAAAGCGGAGAGATTGTTCCCGCTATTGTAGATGAAGAATTATGGGAGCAGGCCAATAAGATTCTGCAAAAGCGGAGCGAGGATGTAAAGGGCCGACAGGGTATCTGCAACCATGCAAACCTGCTGACTGGAAAATTGTTCTGTACCCAATGCGGCACAGCTTACTACCGCCGGGAATCAATGGACAAGCAGGGACATAAAAACAGCAAATGGGTATGTTCCGGCAAGATCAAAAACGGGGCTGAGTCCTGTTCCTCCTTCCCGGTTTATGAGGATGAACTCAAACCCCTGCTGTTCCAGGTATTCAGCGAAACAGAAACAGACGCTGAAGCCATCATAGCGGAATATATTGAGGCATACAAAGCGATGGAAGATAAAAGCGGATCGACAAAAGAGATCGAAGCCCTGCACCAACAGATTGAAATAGCGCGAAAGAAGAAAAGCAAGCTTTTAGGATTCAATGCTGCGGGACAGCTCTCTGACCGGGATTTCCTGGATATGAACAAGGAATGTGAGCGGGAGATCGCCGAGGCAGAACGGCAGATATACGAGCTGGAACAGCAGATGATGTCCAGGGATGAGTTCAAAAAGCAGATTGACACCATCCGCCGTGTTCTGGATGAAGCCCGGCGGGACGCTGTTCAGGGTATTATCAGCAAAGAATTTGTAGACAAGTACATTGACAAGATTTTTGCCACTCCCCAGGAAGATGGTTCCCTGCATCTGCAAATTAAGATTTTTACCGGCGACATATGCGACAAATACCTTACCACACTCAAAAGTCGTTCGGGTCACACGTTCAAGAAGATGATCGAGTCCTACGAGAACTCCATCAAATAAGATCCCCCTTTTGGGTCATCCTTATACAGGATGGAGGCGTCCCGTCAGTTGGCGGGGCGCCTTTTGGCTGTCTAAAAGGTTGACAGCTGTCCTATGCTGTGCTACAATACCCTCAAAGCAACGATTAAGAACCAGTACGGCGTCCCAACAGCCTCCAGAGAGAAGATGGCCGGTGAAAATCTTCGGCTGGGGATACCAGAACCCATCTTATAGCCGCGCGCCAACGGAAACGGTAAGCGCCGCCGGAGATCCCTCCGTTATGGGGAAAGGCATCGGGAGAAATCCCCGTGCTGTAAAAAGCGCGGAGGCTGAATTTGGCTTCCGAATTTAGGTGGTACCGCGGACCAAGCGTTCGCCCTAAACAATCTGCAGATCAGGCGGATTGTTTAGGGCGTTTTTTGTTGATCAAATTTGAAGGGGGATTTTATGATGAAACTCAGCCAATTAGTGGGAGAACGCTTTAAAGAACGCCCTGCCGGCTGCGCCATCGACAGCCATGCCCTTATGCTGCGGGGAGGGTACATGAAGTATGTCTCCAGCGGGAGCTTTTCCCAGTATGCGCCCCTGCGCCGCATCTGCCGGAAAATCGAGGCCATCCTCCGGGAGGAGATGGACCGGATAGGGGGACAGGAGGTCCTGTTCCCAGTGGCCCTGCCCGGAGAACTTTGGCAGGAATCCGGGAGGTTTGACAGCGTGGGAAAGGAGCTGCTGCGGTTCCGGGACCGAAACGGTGCGGACATGGTTTTGGGAATGACCCACGAGGAAGCGGCGGTGCAGCTTGTCCGGGAGTACGCCCAAACCTATGCCAAGTATCCCTTTATGGTTTACCAGATTCAAACCAAATTCCGGGATGAAGCCCGGCCCCGAGGCGGCCTGATCCGGGTGCGGGAGTTTACCATGAAGGACGGCTATTCCTTCCACACCTCCCAGGAAGACTTGGAGCAGTACTATGGGCTCTGCCTCCAGGCCTACAGCCGGATATTTGCCCGTGTGGGACTTCCGGAGGTAATAGCCGTGGCCTCTGATTCCGGCATGATGGGAGGGAACCTTTCCCACGAGTTTATGCTGCTGACCCCTGTGGGAGAGGACTCCATTGTCCGCTGCCCGGAATGCGGATTTTGTTCCAATATGGAGGCTGCGGAAAGCATTGTTGAGGGAATAGAGGCAGGCCCTGCGCAGCCCCTCAGCCTGGTTCATACGCCAAATGTCCATACCATTGAAGAGCTCTGCCAATTCCTTCATATCCCCCTGGAGCAATCCTGTAAGGCGGTCGTCTATCAGACGCGGAGGGACAGCCGCTTTGTCGTTGTGTTTATCCGGGGAGATCTGGAGGTCAATGAGACGAAGCTGACCAACTACCTTCAAGACGAAGTATATCCGGCTGACATCACGCCGGAGTGCGGCCTGGCCGCCGGGTATATAGGGCCCTGTAATCTCTGTGTAAACGGCGGAAATACCGTCCTGTTTGACCGGTCTCTCCAGGGAACGGGCAATCTCTCCTGCGGCGCCAATCGGGAAGGATATCACTATACCGGTTTGTGGATAGAGCGGGACTGTGGAGACAGAGGGATTGTTTATCTGGACCTGGCAAAGGCGAGAGAGGGCGGCGTATGTCCCAAGTGCGGAAGGCGCAGCCTGACCGTTTCCAGGGGGATAGAGGTCGGCAATATCTTTCAGCTGGGGGATAAATATACCCGGGCAATGGGCATGACCTGCCTGGACCCGGAGGGGAATACCCGCTATCCCCTGATGGGATGCTATGGGATCGGGGTGGAGAGGCTGGCCGCCTCGGTCTGCGAAGCGCACCATGACGAATACGGCCCCATCTGGCCGGTTTCCATTGCGCCGTGGCAGGTCCACCTCTGCTGTGTGCGGCCGAACCAATCCGAAACAAAAGCTGCTGCCGATAGCATCTGGCAGCAGCTGGAAGCTCTGGGCCTGGAGGTGATTTACGATGATCGAAACGTCCGGGCCGGAGTCATGTTCTCCGATGGGGATTTGCTGGGGATCCCAGTGCGGGTGGTGGTGAGTCCCCGAAGCCTGAAGGACGGATGCTGCGAGCTGACGCTGCGGGATAAGAGCCGGACAGAGCTTGTGGCGCTGGATCATGCGGCGGCGGCCGTGGACCAATGGGTGAGGGAGCTGCGGGAACAGCTCCGGCTCCCTTAAAGGCCCAGCCCCCATTTATTCTTTTAGAACCTGTATTCGGCAGTTGTAAATACGGGTTCTTACTCCTCGGGGGCCTTGGGCAATCCGCATACTGCGATTTGGCCGGTAAATTGCCCCGCGCCTATATCGTAGACCCAGTACTGGGAGGGACTGCCCCATAGATTTAAGGTGTTTTCATCCTGCCACTGGACGTAGAGGGCCTCCCTTCCGCCGGTGGAGAGCTTCTCTTCCCTTCCGGAAAGCCGGATGGCGATGTTATCGGGATCTATTACTCCTGCCCAGCTCTCCCCGGTAGGGGAAAGGGAACGCTGGAGAAGATGATCCTGTTTGTATCTTTTATAAAGCTTATCAAAGGCGTTTTGATATTCCTCTCCCTTTTCAGGGGCGAGAACAAAGGGAAGATACGCTTCTGTTTCCTCTGGGCGGCCGGTTTCCATGGTGCTCCATTGGGACAGGACCAGCTGGATCTCCCCGTCGTTGGTTTCGTTCCCATGGAGATAGGGATACCAGCTGGCCTCAATACTGTCAGAAGTGCCGAACCGGTCCCGGGTGGAGTCGGAACGCAGGAGAAAGGCCTTTTTCTCAGGATGGTATTCTATATCCGAGTAGATCGGATCTCCTTCCATGGTGACAGATTCGATCCGGATCATTGCGGAGCGTCCATATTCTACGTCTTGCAGAAATTTAATGATTTTATCCTCATTGGATTGAATTGTCCCGTGAATATTTCGGATTACCCCGTCTGTATCAGCTTGTTCAGGCGGATAGGGGGAGGGAAGGTCTTCCAGGGGTACAAAATCATAAGGGGACGAACTGGAAGCGGGAGAGGCTGTGGAGACTTCCGCCTCCCTTGCCTGTGCCTTCGGTTCCGGGATACCTGCGCCTCCGGCGGACACCGAAGGTTTGCTCATTGGGACAAAGGACGGCTCTGGAAAGGCCTCCTCTGTTGGGGCGCATCCCGTTAGGAGTATGGCGGCTGTCAAAAAGGTGAGAAGCATACGCAAGATCAAATCCTCCTTTACGTACAGTAAAAACCGGACTGTTTTGTACAAATCTTCCGGCAAATTACCGGCCTTTTATCTGTAGGTGGAGGAAGAAAGGCGCTTTTCCTGCATAACTGCTTCAAAAAATCTAAAAACCGTCAGCTTTTGCCGGTGAATTTCTTTTTAATCACCCCCAAGGTATCTTTTGCCTTCTGGGCACTCTGCACCAGGGCATAGGCGGTGGGGTTGATGATATAGTTGAATTCCCCCGCGTACTCTACCAACTCTCCGTTTTTAAAACTCTTCTTAAACATATACACGCCGTATAAATGCTCATCCTCTGCAGGGTCGATGGTAACGCCCTGGAAATCGTAGATCTGGCAATGGTTTTCAAAGGCCCATTGGATCATCTCCCACTGCATCAGGTAATTTGCGTTCAGCTCCCGATGCTGGTTGGAGGTCGCGCCGTACACATGGCAGGTCTTGCCCGCATATTGGACAGTGATGGCCCCGGTGATGGGCTCCTCCTGAAAATAGGTGATATACAGCCGGATGTCATCCCCAAAGGCGGAGAGGAACCGCTCCAGATACTCCTTGGGGCGGACAGAAAAACTGTCCCGTTCCCCGGTATCCCGGTAGATGCGGTAGAAGTCGTCCAGACCCGTCTTTTTATCGCAGACACGGCACTCCACCCCGTTTTTCAGGGCATAGCGGACGCAGTACCGGGACTTACGCCCAATGGTCATAAACAGGTCGTCGGCAGTGCCGGTCTGGGGGAGGCGGATCAGGTAGTTGTGGCGGGTCTGAATGGTCTCGTGGTGCTTGGCCCCTGGCAGGAAGGTAAAACCCAGGTCCCGGAAAAGTGCGATGGCCTCAGCGTCGCTGGCCATGATACAGGGATCCCACTTTAAAATATAACCGGAATACAGCTTGGCAACCTCCAGGGCGCCGTCCAGCAGGTCCTTTAACACCTCTCCGTTCTGGTAATCGCACACCGGCCCTCTGGGGCAGTAGAGCATTGACGCGCCGACCACCGGCATTTTCATGATCAGGATCAGAGCCCCTCCCACAATCTTTCCCCATTTATTCCGGGAGACCACCACCTCATGCTGCCAGTTGTTTTTTACCTTTGTCCAGTTGACCGATTGGGTAAACCCGCCGTTGGGGTGGGACCGGATAAATTCCTCGTATTCCGGGTATTGCTCCTTCTTCAAGATCTCCATTGCTTACTTTCCCTCCTGCTGCTGATGAGACTCGCCGTCAGGGGCCGCCGGTTTTTCGGCCGGGGCGGGCTTTTGTGCCGTGCTGCGCTCCTCCTGTCTGCTGCGCAGCCAGCGGCGGAAATCGTAGTAGTGCCGCCGCCCCTCCTGGGCCATGGTGAAAAGACGGTGCATGGCCGGGCGGAAGATATAGTCGAATTCCCCCGCATATCCCACGGCCCGCCCGTTAAAGCCCTTTTTAAAGCGGTAGACCCCGTACATGGGGCTGTCGGGGTCGCAGTTGACCGGTATCCCCAAAAAGTCGTAAATGTAACAGCCGCCTTCCAGCGCCCAGCCTATCATCTCCCACTGCATCAGATAGTTGGGCATGACGTTGCGGTACTTGCTGTCTGACGCGCCGAAGATGTAGTTGGTCTTCCCCGCATACTGGCAGCACATGGCCCCCGACAGGGGAACTCCCTCGTAATAACACAGATACAGCCGCATATTCTCCCCAAAGGCGTCCAGCATTTTGGCGTAATACTCCTTGGAGCGGTCGGTGAAGTTATCCCGTTCCGCTGTAATGCGGGAGAGCATGACAAAGTCGTCCAGTCCCTCCTTGCCGCAGACCCGGCATTCCACGTTGTGCCGTTTGGCCACCCGGATGTTGTACCGGGTCTTTTGGCTGAAGGAAGCGATGACCTCCTCCGGCGTTTTTCCCTGGATATCCGGCAGGATATAGTTGTACCGCCTTTGGACCGTCTCGCTTTCGGAGCACCCCTCCTTGATCTGGTATCCAAGGGAGCGGAAGGCGTCAATGACAGGCCGGTCGGTTTCCTCCACCATGGGGTCGCACTTAAAGAAAATCCCCCTGTGCTTTTGGGCCAGTTCCCGGATGCCGGAGAGCAGCACCTGCATGACCCCTTTGTCCAGATAATCGCAGACCGGGCCGCGGGGGGAATAGAGCATTGTCTAGCCCAGGGGGAGCTTTTTTAGGAGCACCAAGGCCCCGCCCCGGATGGTACCTGCCTGATCCCGAACCACCAGGACCTCATGACCCCAGTTGTCCTTGACCTTTGTCCAGTTGACCGACTGCATAAAACTGCCATAGCGGTGGGAGGAGGCAAAGGCCTCGTATTCCCCATAGCGGTCGGGGGGAAGAATCTCATATGAAAGCAGAGCCATTGATTTTACATTCCTTTCCGTCTTGGCGCTGTACCTTGATAATATTGGATGAATTTTTTGAATCAATCATAAACAGGGCTGAAAAACAGCCCTCCCCGGCAGATTGGTTGCTGAGGAGGGCCCAACAGAATCAGTGCCGGAGGCCTACTTACTTGTCCTTCTTTTCCGGCAGTACCGGAGCCACCGGGGAGGGGTTCTTCTCCACCCTGCAGGTTTCCTTTATTTCCGCATCTTGTGGGAGAAGACGGCCAGTGACCACAAACTTAATTTTCTCATTATCTCTTGTCTTTTCGTAATAACCATACGGCGTTGTACTCAGCGTTATAAACTTATCGCCAGGGGCAATCTCTACTTCCGGAAACAGCCAGATAGAATGTTCGATAGCCTGCAACGCTACTGCATAAGCGTCTTCCGGAGAAAGTTTGCTGCTATAATATTTTAGCTCTGGCTCCTGCTCTATATAATAAGCTGCAAAAACTTCATAAATGAAATTTTCCGTTTCCGTTGAAAGGACAATATATGGATGCTCAGTCATAAAAGCTTGATCTAAATAATGGAATAATTGGGCAAATTCCAGTCCCTCAGGAAAATCATCTGTATTTTCATCAAGATATGCTGCCCGTTCTTCGGCCGTCTTTTTAGCCAGTTCGGCTTTTTCCTGCTCATTGGGATCTAACATGCCGATATTATATCCCAATACAGAGAGATTCGGAGATAATTCTTCTCGTGAGGAATAAACAGAGCTGCTCATTAAGAAAGGACTGCAGGGAGCGTATCTTCCCAACTCCTCTTTTTTCCAATTATATCTTTTGGTCCATTCTTTGGTTTGCTGGTCGTATTCGCCATTGTAGGCTTTTTGAAACGCCGCAACCGTTTTATGGTTTGTGGGATCAAGAACCGGAGTATCAATTTCAGTATCAGGAATATACAGATAAACTCCAACGTCATCATTGATTTTTATCGCATCCTTCACCTTTTGCGTATTATCTATCTTGGAAATATCGATCTTTTCCGGTTCAGGCTCAGAGCTGGGAACAGGGCTGATGGAAGCGGAAGAAGAGACAGAGCTGGAGAATGGCCCAGAGGAGCTGGAAGGACTGGAAACAGAAGAAATTTCGCTGGAACTGCTGGTTCCCCCACCGGAACAGGCAGACAAGGCCGCTGCAATGGAAAGGCTTAAAATAATGCGGAATACATTTTTTCTCATGTCACATACCTCAAATGTCATTATTCTGCCTGGTTTAAAACCGGAGCCACCGGAGAGGGATTCTTCTCCACCTTGCAGCTTTCCTGGTAAGCGCTGCCCTCTGGAAGCAGCCTGCCGGTTACCACAAACCGGACCTGATTGTTGTCCTCCTGATCGTCGAAATAGCCGTAAGTCGAGGTGATCAGGGTGATGAACTTATCCTTGGAGGTAAAGGAAACATCCGGATACAGCCATATTGAGTGCTCCACCGCCTGCTGGGCGGCTTCATAGGCCTCCGAGGGGAGGAGGGTGAGGGAATAGTATTTGGCAGGGGCCTCCGCTTCCAGATAGCTGACAGCAAAGACTTCAAACACATAGTTTTCCTGATCAGTTGAAAGGATGATATAGGGGTGTTTTTGGGCAAAATCCTGATCTAAAAAGTGGAACAGCTGTGCAAACTCCGGCCCCTCCGGATAGTCCCCAGGGGCATAATAGGAAAAAGGATGTTTTCCCGATTCGCTCTCCGCTGGTGGGGAGAGGCGGGGAACCCCGATGTTGTAGCCGTATACCACCAGGTTGGAAAGCAGTGTCCGCCTGGATGAAAGGTCAGGCCTCCCATAAATCATAGAGCTGCCGGGGGCATAGGGGCCCTGGTTTTTTTTAG
>CATJCP010000230.1 GCA_949737515.1 uncultured Oscillospiraceae bacterium
TGCACCAGTTGTCATGCCAATGGCACAGCTGGGCAGCTATGTACGGATCGGATAAACGCTGAAAGCATCTAAGCGTGAAACCGGCCTTGAGATAAGATACCCCACTGGGTTAACCAGGTAAGACCCCTTGTAGACTACAAGGTCGATAGGCACAATGTGTAAGCGCTGTGAGGCGTTTAGCTAGCGTGTACTAATCGGTCGAGGGCTTGACCTCAACGCTTGTTCTTACCAGTATTTAAATCGTTGTTCAATTTTCAGGGCGCAGAAAAGACTCCGATGGGTTGCCACCGGGGTCTTTATTTTATATATAATCATTGAGGATGTGAGATAGTGCATAAATGGATTCTGGAAGATTGGGTATTTGAAATTGTTGTGATAAAAGGCCGGGCGGAAGATTGCCGGATGGGATTTGAAGCAGGAGATGTTTTTTCCTGCCAGTACGAATGCCCCACAGGCTTTTGCCCTAAAACAATGCCTGTTTTGTATACCCTTTGCGAAATAGCCAGATGCGGAGGGAACTATAAGCTGAAGGGGAGCAGGAATGAATATGAGATCGATTTTCCATGTGCAGACAGCTGTATCCAGTTTCATTTGACAGCAAAGAAGCTGGTGGAATCGTGAAAACAGCTTCTTTCACAATATTTGCCGGTTTAGATAGAAAAAGCTCCGATGGGATTTCCATTGGAGCTTTAATGATATTGATATAATGATTGCCGAAAGTAATGCAACTATTTTTTCATATCTGTTTTATTCCTCTATATATAATATCGTAATTTCTCATTAAAACCTTACAGGAAAACTGCACGATCTTAAATAAAAATTTTTGTATAGAAATTACAAACTTTGGTCAGACGAAAAATTCATTGCTCCCGATTGGGCGATACAATTACACAGACTACCTCAGGCCGGTTAAATATCCTTGCCGGAAAGAAGCTGGGGCCTAACCCACCGCTGACAATCATTTTCGGCATATCCCCATATGATCCCTTGTAATATTTAGGGAAAAAGCCCTGGTTTCGGGCGTATACGCCTCCGATTCCCGGCAGGATGATCTGTCCCCCGTGGGTATGACCGGATAACATTAGGTCAAAACAGTAGTTTTGGTAGGAATCCTCCCCGTCCAGGGCAAACCGGTCCGGGTAATGGCACAGGAGCAGCCGGAAACCGTCCTGTATCTCAAAATCCTGCATCAAGGTGCGCTTATCAGAGGGGGTCTCCTCATCTTCATCCATTCCCAATATGGTGACCCTTTGTCCCGCTACCTGGACAGATACCATTTCATTGGCCAAAACGGTTATGTGGTGGGAGACCAGGTCCTGGCGAAATTCTGCCAGTGCTTCCGGCGCCATAGTATGTTCGTGATTCCCTGCCACATAGACCACAGGGGCATAATCGTTTAGGGCGGAGAACAGCTGTACCGCCTCGTTTAAGTCTCTTTGGGTGGAGTCCCTGCCGTTGACCATATCCCCTGTGATCGCGATCAGGTCCGCCCCGCAGGACATCACTGCCCCAATGAGCTTTTGCTGCCCCTTCCCGAACTTCTTACTGTGGAGATCGGATAGGTGGGCGATCTTTAATGGCCGGAGAACATCCGCCTTGATTTCTATCTTGGTAACCTGCAAGCTGTTGTTTTCACAGTGGCAAAGGTAACCTCCCGCTGCGGCCAGCATCGAAAGGCCCCCAAGCAGCATTAAATTTTGTTTTTTCATCGCTTCTTCTCCTTGGCATTTAACCTTTCGCCTTACCCGCCTGTCCCGTTTAGGCGCGGTTGATAAAGTTTTTTCCGGCTTTCTTTTGGAGCAGCTTGGTCAGCTCCCGCATCTGGTCAAAATCCATGTACTCCTTTGGCACTACAATCGTTTTGGGATCCGCGAAAAAGACGATAAAATGGTTTTTCAGTTCATAAGCTTTGCTCAGAGAATCCCATTCCATGGGGGTGTAGTCCCCTTTTTCGTTCCCTTCGGCCACTACATTTGCTTCGCTGAATATGACTGTCCGCGTTTGGCCCATGATACCCTCTACATTTTTGATGGCTTTTTTAGATGTTTTTTCTGTTTTATACAAAATAAAAACATTAAATCCTATAATCAGTACTGACGATAGCAAAGTATAATTGAGGTTGTTTGCCAATCCTGTCACAATACAATAGATGATCTCCACAATGGCAACCGCTGAAAGCACCGCCATCGCTATGGGCATGATCCGGTTGCGAAATATGACGTTGAAGTAAATGGCATACCGGTAATCTTTTGCTGCAACTTTCTTTTTGACTACAATTTTTCCAATATCCATATTATACGCTCCTGTCTTATTTAGCCGGACATGTGTTATATTGACTCTGCTATTTTGCCCAGGTGATCAAAGATATAATCCGGCTGAATGGATGAATTCTCCAAATCCTTTAAGGACGTTTCGCCGCTCAGCACCAGGATGGAGGTGATCCCGCTGTTGGCGCCCATGGCGATATCGGTGTACAGCCTGTCCCCTACCATGGCAATCTCCTCCTTGCCAACCCCCAGCTTTTCCATCACAGCGTCGACGATGTAGTGATTGGGCTTTCCGATGATTTTATCTGGATCCTTGCCGGTACAGGCGCGCACAAAGGCGATGATCCCGCCGATATCCGGCATGTAGCCCCCCTCAATGGGACAATTGAAATCCGGATGGGTGGCAATGTACTCCACGCCATCCCGCACAAAGTCGCACACCTTCCAAAGCTTTTCATAGGTGAGGGTGGTGTCAAAGCCAATCACCACAAAGTCGGGGCAGTCATCGGTCAGGACAAAGCCTGCATCCCGGAATTCCTTCTCTAAGGCAGGGGTCCCAGCCAGATACACCTTTGCGCCGGGCTTGCGCCGGTTAAGGTGTATTGTCGTCGCCTCCCCTGATGTGATGATCCTGTCCGGGGAGACGGTCAGGCCCATCCCAGCTAGTTTCTCCACATACCGTTCCCGGCTGTTGGAGGAATTGTTGGTGAGAAAATAAAAGCTCTTGCTCTGTTCCGCCAATTTATCGAGAAATGTGTATGACCAGTCGAAAATCCGATTTCCAAGGTAAAAGGTGCCGTCCATATCCAGCAGATAGATTTTAATTTGTTCCAGTGGAACCATGGCCTACCATCCTTCCGTTGTTTTGCGTTCCTTATCAGTGTAACATATTTTAGAGGAAATGAAAACCAATTTTATAGAAGTTTTGCCGAAAACATGGTATAATCATTGCAGGCTGCGCTCTATTGATATGATATCTGCGGCTTTTTCCGAGAAAGGTACAAGGTGTGGTGAAATCATGGAATTTATAATTGTCATAGCCGGGGCCCTGCTTTTAGCCTGGCTGATCAAGCTGGCGGCAGACCGGATGCTTTCCAGCGAAGATAAGAAAGCTGCCCAACGTCAGGATGCGATTTCCCAGGGGGTGCAGCTTACCGAAAGGCTGGTCCGGCAGGCGGAAGAGACGGATTTTATCCGGGGCCTGGAGGAGATTGGCGTCAAAGTAGAGGAGCTGGAGGCGTATGGTGCAAAGCTCATCGGTTTGCAGGAGGATAATGGTGAGGAGGAGTCCGCTGTCAACGCCGGCTCAGATAATCCTCCGACCCAGGACGTCCCCGGGGAACATGTGGTTTTAAACCTGCGGTGGAAGAATATGGGCCAAAAGACAATGGTCCATGCTGCTTTTGCAGTGGCCTTCCTGTCACCACAGGGGGAGGTTCTCCCTCCGGACGCCATGGATCCCGATCCATGGATACAGCAGTTTGGATGCGCCGCCGCAGTAAGGTTTGCAGGGCACTTTGGTTTGGGGCAGGGGAGGATGCAGAAGGATATGCGCAACCCCTTTCTGCTCTACCATGCACCGGTGGAAAAGGCGGTTGTCCTTGGGGCAAAGGTGGAGTTTGAGGATGGCAGCGTTTGTGAGAAGCATGTATTTTAAGTCTTTTCCGGCTTTTTCATTTCCCTTAGACGTTATCTGTATTGACAAATGGGCATATGCACGTTATACTGATATCAGCCAATAATAAAGGGGGGAATACCATGCCGCGGGGCTCAAAATGCCGGCGCGTCTGCTCCGAGCCGTCCCATCGCATTTTCTCCGGCAGCGCCCAGGGGGACGTCACTCTTTCTGTAGAGGAGCTGGAATCCCTGCGCCTTGCCGACCTGGAAGGAATGGAACAGGACACGGCTGCAGCGCGTATGGGGATATCCCGAGGAACCTTCCAGCGCATCCTGTATTCCGCCCGGCAAAAAACAGCCTTAGCCTTGACGACCGGCAAAACAATTTTAATAGACGGGGGCAATTATGTAGTCGGCGACTGTTGCTGTGGGATTCAGCGTCCCTGCCGCCAATGCCGCTATGAACAGCAATCCTCTGCCCCTGAAAACGAAGGAGAGAAAAAACATGAGTGAACCCCAGTGCAACCATAACTGCGAAAGCTGCTCTGCCAACTGCTCCTCCAGGGAGGGCGGCACGCCCCAGAGTTTTCTGGAAAAGCCCAACAAGCTCAGTTCCATTAAAAAAGTTATCGGCGTTGTCAGCGGCAAGGGAGGCGTCGGCAAGTCCCTTGTCACCTCTTTGATGGCCTCTGCAATGACCAGGAAGGGCTATTCCGCCGCCATTCTGGACGCGGATATTACCGGTCCCTCTATCCCCAAGATTTTTGGCGTTACTGGCCCGGCTGCCGGCAATGAGATGGGCATCCTCCCGGTGACCTCTAAGGGCGGGGTGGATATCATGTCGGTAAACCTGTTGCTGGAAAACGACGCAGATCCGGTGGTTGTCCGGGGGCCGATCATTGCAGGGACCGTCAAGCAGTTCTGGACCGACGTCATCTGGACCGACGTTGACTTTATGTTTGTGGACATGCCTCCCGGAACCGGAGATGTGCCGCTGACCGTGTTTCAATCCATCCCGGTGGATGGGATTATTGTTGTAACCTCACCCCAGGATCTGGTTTCCATGATTGTCGCCAAGGCGGTGAAAATGGCGGAGATGATGGATGTTCCCATCATAGGTCTGGTGGAAAACTACAGCTACTTCAAATGTCCTGACTGTGGGAAGGAGTACCCTGTATTTGGAGAAAGCCATATAGATGAAATTGCCTCCAGGCATGATCTGCCTGTCCTGGCAAAGCTGCCCATTGACCCTAAGGCCGCCCGCGCCTGCGATGAGGGCAGGATTGAGGACTATGAAACCGATGTAATGGGCAGCGTATGTGATAAAGTAGTGGACTTCTGTTCAAAATAGGTATTATAGGGGCTTAAAAAGCTTTTTTATGTATGTGCAAAAGGCAGATATAGGATAGAGCCCCAATATTGAAAAGCGCCCCATTTGTTTAAAGCAATGCCAAGCTGAAAACAAATGGGGCGCTTTATTATGCTGAAAGTATAACAAATGATATTTAAAAGTTTTATTATTTCTGCTATAATATTGTTGGGCTTTTCTGAGCAGTGCAATCATCACAACACATAACGGAGGAAAATACTGTGAGTTTGTGGAGACAATTTATTAGTAAATTTACTCAGATACGTTATTTTCGCCGTTCTGTTGCCATGTTTGCCTTATTGCTGAATGTTCCCATCCTGTGCCTGGGCATCTTTGGTTATATGACATTGATTGAACAATCCACCAGATCTATAAAGCAGCGGTATGCCAATGCATTAACCGATGCAGTCAGCGTGGTAGACAGCCGTTTCTCCTCTATGGCGACCATGACGACGCAGTTTTCTAGTCTTCCATGGATCTCGGAATATGTTTATTCCAAGCATCGCCTGACATATAGCCAGCTGGACCAGTTGGAACTGACCGACCAGATCAAAGAGCTTCAGGTATTCAATGCCACCAATGAGCTGCTCAGCGGAATTATTTTGGTCCTTGGGGATCAGCAATATGTGATCTCCTCCTATGGACGCAATCCCTATGACAAATTTTTCGGGGAATTTTTTGTTCCCCAGGAGATTGACGATGAGGACTTTAAACAGCTGCTTAACGAGAAAAGCTTTTGCCGTGTAGTAGGCCCCATGTACATCGACAATTATAAAAGCGAAACAAAGATGGTTCTGTGCATCAGTTCCTTGCCCTCTCACCAAAAAGCCGTATATGCCAATATTGTCATGGCAATAGACTGCCATAATCTGGAGCGACTGCTTGGCAGCAGTTCTATCTGTGAAACCGGCAGCCTTTCCGTTTATTCCAGCGATGGATCTACCCTTGTAGTCGGAAAAGAGGTTCCCAATCTGGAGGAAACAGATGGGCTGGGCTATTGGGAAGACCGGAAAAATCGCACCTGTTATTTTTCCCTGTTTTCAAAGGTAAACGGCTGGCGGTATATTGCCGCTGTCCCCTATGACAGAATACATGGAAACAACAACCAGATCACGGCAATTTCACTGTCGGCAATGGTGGCATATTTGATTCTGTCCTGTGGCACAGCGTTTATCCTGGCAATTTATCGAACCCGTCCCCTGGAAAAGCTGATGAAACATGCCAGCACGGTAAATCAAAGAGATATGGAGAAATCGGGGGAATTCTCCTACCTTGAGGAAACCATGCTCCAACTGATTCAAAGCAGTCAGTGGAGCCGTCACCAGTTGGAAACTTATCGCCCCTTTATACGGAATTCGGTCTTTCAGCAATTACTCAACGGGCACCCCATTCCCGTCCTGCCGGAACAGCTGGAAGAGGTTCTGGCAATTTCCTTTCCCTATCCTTATTTTGCATGTGCCGGTTTCCACATAGATCGAGAGTATATGGAAATTTCTAAAATTGCCCAGGCCCTCGAAGATGAAATTGACTTTGACGAGGGCATATTTTATCTCTGTGACATTCGCCCATCCTTTAAAACTGTGATTATCAACCTGGCTGACCCTGACGTGTTGACAGAAAGCATTGGGATTCTCCATGCGTTTTTTGTGGAAAGGGGGCTCAGGGTAATCTCTATAGGCGCCGGAATCCCGAAAGACTGCCTGGAAAAATTGCCGGAATCCTATGATGAGAGTGAGGAGGCTCTTCGATATTGTTGGCTGAATACAGCATCGGAGGTAGTGTATTATTCCGATCTAAACCTTCATCCCAAACAGTATATGCTGCTCCCAAAGGTGGACCACATTTTGGGTTTCCTTTCAGAGGGACGGGGGAAAGAAGCTGTAACAGCTGCCCAGGCTGCAGTAAACGAATGTACGCATAGTCAGATGGTCCCCCTTATTTCTTTGCGGCACCTATACTATTACTTAACCTGCCAAAGTGTAGTTGCTATGCAGATGAAGGGGCTCGCCGGAAAAGCGGAGGATTATGCCGGACGGATCCTTTCCAGCGATATTATGTCTCCAACAGAAATGCAGATATGTATGGAAAAGGCATATCTGTCTGCTGCGGAGGCGATCTCCGGCATCAGTCAAAAAGAAGACCATACCCCGATCCAACGTGTCCTGGAATATATTGAGCAAAACTACAGCGATCATACGCTTTCCTTGGGACAGGTTGCGGAGCATTTTCACATCAGCCCATCTTATGTCAGCCGCTCCTTTAAGGCGGCTACCGGCTGCAATTTCCTGGATTATTTAAACCAGCGGCGGATTAAAGCAGCGAAGGAATTGCTGGCTGAAGAGGAGACAATCCTATCTATTTCCCTGAAGGTGGGGTTTGATACGGACTCCACTTTTCGAAGGCTTTTTAAAAAGTATACAGGAGTAACGCCAAGCCGGTATAAGGAAATGTGTAACAGTACCAGCGGGACTGGCCCCGAAGGCCTGGAAAAGTGAAATTTAGAGACATAGACAAAAATCGAACGGCATTTTGCCGTTCATTTTTTGTTTAAAGGGCAATTTTTGCATTTTTGCAGGTACAATCAACGAATCAATGCCCAAAAAAAGATTGGATGTTGAGGTTTTTCTAGGCAAATAATACAATGAATATAGGGGATACAACCCCAAAATTTGCTTTGAGAAAACAGGAGGATTTAGAATGAACATCAAAAAAGCGCTTACTATTATGATTGCTGTTGCTATGACAGCGTCCGCTTCTGGATGCAGTTCAAATTCCAGCAGTACTGGCAGCAGCACTGCCGGAAGCTCCGGTAATACTTCCTCAGGAGGTTCTCCCGCTTCCAGCGGCATTACCAGCGAAGGCGCCTCCAATCCTATGCCAATTTCTTCCGATGGAACCTTAACCCTTTCCATTGCCTGCCCGGACAACTATTATTCCGCTGCTCCTACTACTGATGAACTGCCAGTGTGGGCATGGGTTAAGGAGCAGACCGGTGTATCCATCAACTGGCAGGTAGTCCCCAACAGTGAATTTGGCACCACAATCCAGACAAGAATGGCTGCGGGCATTGACCTTCCCGACATTCTTAGCGCTGGTTCCATTGACACTACCATCTACGGTGAGGATGGAATGCTGGTTGAGATGTCGGATATGATTGCCAAGTACGGCGAGAACTTCAACAGCGTTCTGGCTGAAAAACCCAACCTGCTTCCTCTGATGAAAACGCCGGATGGCAAGGTCTACCATCTGTCCACTACCCGCGATGAGGAATTGTATGCAGGGGCAATCGGCTTCCAGATCCGCAAGGACTGGCTCGACCGCCTTGGCCTGGAGGAACCTAAGACGGTGGATGACTGGTATCATGTTCTCACTGCCTTCAAGGAACAAGACGCCAATGGAAACGGAAATCCCAGCGATGAAATCCCCATGTCCGCTGAATCCAGCGTGAAGAACATCTACCGTTGGGGCAATGCCTGGGGGCTGCGCCTGTGGACCTCCGACGGTTTTTCCATTGATGAAAACGGAAAAGTACAATATGATTTTCTCAAGCCTGAGGCCAAAGAGATGACGGAATTTGTGGCAAAGCTCTATAAAGAAGGCTTGATGGACCCTGAGGCGATCACCAATACTTCCGATGACCTGACCTCTAAATCCATCAACAACCAGCTTGGCTCCTCCCTCTATTGGCAGGAACTATGTCCTACATGGAATAAGGCGCTTAAAGCCATTGGAGATGAAACCGCCCAATGGGTACAGGTCCGCACACCTGAGGGCCCCAACGGGTATAAGGGACATATAGAGATGCTTGGCTATGCCAGCGGCAAATGGTCCCTCAGCAAAGATTGTAAACATCCGGTGGAAGCGTTCAAATGGTTGGATTATAACCTCTATAATTATGACTGTGTTGTTACCCGCACCATTGGTGTGGAGGGTCAGACTTATAACAAGGTGGATGGAAAATTCGTCATGACTGATTTTGTCACCAATAACCCCGATGGCCTGGGTTATGTTGAGGCGATCCGTTCCACCGGCGGCTGGAGTCCTGTCAGTGTAACCAATTATTCCGAGCTGATCCAGCTGTTCAAGTTGGCTGATGACCAAGAAATCGCCCGTGCAGAGGCGGTTGCTGACCAGATTATCCCGAAGACAGATTTTGCCATTTCTTCTCTGGAAGAAGCCGAAGAATTAAATCTGCTGTACACCGACATTACTACGTACCGCGACGAAACCATGACCAAATTCTTCCTGGGCACCGAGAGCCTGGACCAGTGGGACGTCTTTACAAAGACTTTGGTTGATATGGGCATTGAAGATGTTCTTGCTATTAAGCAAAAACAATACGACAGGCTCCTTTCCTTTGGGTTTGTCCAATATTGACGAAAACGCATCCCTGAGAGCCTATTTAGGTGCTCAGCGCCTCCCTTTATAAAAGTATACCGTTGAAGGTACAGAGGGACGGTACGGAAATGCTGTCCCTCCATTTTTAATGTGAGTTGGATAAAAAGGTTTTTAAAGGCTGTAGGGCCAGGGGCCTAATTGAGTTCACATTATTTGAAGGAAAGGAGATATGGTTATGACTGTCAATGATGTTTCTCAACCGAAGGTTAAAAAAAGGGGATGGTGGCCTACGCTAAAAAAGAATGTGGCAAGGGATAAATATTTGTTGCTGCTTGTCGCATTGCCGGTGCTGTATTATATTATTTTTCATTATTTTCCTTTATATGGAATGCAGATTGCCTTTAAACGTTATTCTCCTGGCCGGGGGATTTGGGGGAGCCAATGGGTAGGCTTCAAGTGGTTCCGGCAGTTTTTTGGCTCTTACTTTGCCGGAAGGTTAATCCGCAACGTTTTGCTTTTGAATATCTATAACCTCCTCTGGGGCTTTCCCCTGCCTATTATCTTTGCCCTTTTGCTCAATGAGGTAAAACATGCAGCGTTTAAGCGAGTGGTGCAGACGATCAGTTATATGCCTCATTTTATTTCTGTTGTCGTTGTTGTAGGTATGGTATTCTCCTTTCTATCTGTCAACAACGGTATCGTCAACGTATTTCTTGAACATCTTGGAATAGAACCAATCAATTTTATGAGCGAGCCAAGGTGGTTCCGAACCATCTATATTGCCTCCGGCGTTTGGCAGAGCTTTGGATGGGGGTCTATTATCTACCTGGCCGCCCTTTCCGGGATTGATACGGAGCAGTATGAGGCCGCGAAGATTGATGGTGCAAACCGCTTCCAGCAGATCGTCCATATTACCATACCCGGGATTTTGCCCACTGTCATTATCCTGCTGATTCTCCAGTGCGGACGCATGATGTCTGTCGGGTATGAAAAAATAATTCTGATGTACAACACCGCAACCTATGAAGTGGCAGACGTGATTTCCACCTATGTTTACCGCAACGGCATTTTGGGCGGTGAATTCAGTTTCAGTACGGCTGTGGACCTATTCAATAATGTATGCAACTGTATTTTGCTGGTTGCTATCAATTGGTTTTCCCGCAAGGTCAGCGACATTTCACTTTGGTAAGGAGGCAGCAGCATTGAAAATGACAAAAGACCGTACAATGTCGTTTTTGTTTGATGGACTTATTATTCTATTTATGTTATTGATTGTGGTAATTTGCCTTTATCCTCTGCTCTATGTACTGAGTATGTCTATCAGCGATCCCCTGGCCGCCGCAAGGAGAGAGGTATGGCTCTTTCCCAAAGGGTTTTCCCTCAGCTCTTACGAAATCATCTTTGAAAACCAACAGGTTTGGACGTCCTATTACAATACCATCTACTACACAGTGTTCGGCACTATTATCAATGTTATTATGACGATTATGCTGGCCTATCCCCTGTCCAGGAGAACCTTTTTTCTGCGCCACCCCATCTCCATGATGGTGACGTTTACTATGTTCTTCGGCGGAGGGCTGATCCCTTCCTTTATCCTAATCAATAACCTTGGGATGTACAACACCCGCTGGGCAATATTGATCCCTGGCGCGGTCAGCGCTTACAATATGATCATTGCCAAGACGTTTTTCCAAGGGATACCTGAAAGCCTGATTGAATCTGCCAAGCTGGATGGTGCGACGGATCTGCGGGTGCTGTTTTCTATTGTATTCCCTTTGTCCATGCCCATTATATCGGTGTTGATCCTGTACTATGCGGTTGGGCATTGGAACAGCTATTTCCCCGCCCTCCTATACCTAAACGACGCGGCGCTTCAGCCGCTTCAGCTGTATTTGCGCCGCATCCTGATAGAAAATACAGGCGAGCTGAGCAGTGACATGGCAATCAGCGTTGACAAAAGCCTTGCGGCCATGCAGCTGAAGTATTCCATTATCATTGTGTCTACGCTTCCCATCCTCTGCATTTACCCCTTCCTCCAAAAATACTTTGTGAAGGGTGTGATGATTGGGGCGATCAAGTAAGTGCCCGGGATAACCGTTTCCGGAAACTGTGGTGAGGGGGGATCACAATCAAATCACTTTTTTCTCTTTCCATTTTCCGTTTCGGAACCGGACATAGCTGGAAACGCTGTTAAAAATCCAATGCGTACCCATGGCAATCCACATTCCGATAATTCCCCATCCAAATACAATGGCAAACAGCCAGGAGCAGAACACCCGGCCAATTACCAGGCCGATGACAGACCACACCATGGTATACTGGACATCCCCAGCGGAGCGGATGACTGTGGGGAGCGGGCCGGAGGAGGTGCCGAGGAGAATGGTCCACATGCAGTGGATGGCGATAAGTACCCCCGCATACCACCGGGCCTCATCAGAAAGGGCGTATAGTTTCAGGACAAAGGGCAGGGAGAGGAATACCCCTATATTTAAAACAAGGGATGAGAATTGGGCAATCAGCAGCATTTTCTTTCCGTAGTATTCCGCCTGGTCGTAGTCGTTTGCCCCTACGCAGCGGCCAATTACTGTGGGGATCGCCAGGCTGACCCCGGAATTGATGATAATATTGATGTTGTCTACCGAAAGGGCGACACCGTTGGCGGCAATCTGTGTTGTTCCAAAGGTGGCGATAATGCTGGTAAGGGCAACGCGGCAGATCTGGAAGAAGGCGTTCTGGACCGCGCTGGGAATGGCGACATACAGTATTTTATGTATCAGGGCCCTGTCCCAGGAGAAGACTTCGCGGATGCGGATGGAAACAGCCTGGTTCTGGTTCAGCAGCATGGCGAACATCACGGTACAGGCAATCATTCGTGCCACAAGGGAAGCGACGGCAACTCCAATAACGCCAGCCTGAAACCAGAATACGCCAATGGCGTTGCCAATAACGTTGACCACATTCATGCCCAGGGAAACCTTCATCGTAAGCTTGGAGTTGCCCATTGCCCGGAACAGAGCGGTGCAGCCGCTGTAAACCGCCATAAAGGGATAGGAAAAGAGGGATATGACCAGATAGGTCAGGGCTGCATCCATCACGTCGGCCTCAATCTGCCCGAACAGAAGGCGGAGCAGGGGGCGGTTTCCGGCCATCATCAGGGCGAACAGTATCAGGGAGAGGAGCCCAGAGAGCATGATCAGCTGGCTGGCGGAGCGTTTGACGGTTTTGGCGTCCTGGCTCCCCAAATACTGGGAGACCACAATGGTTCCGCCGGTGGCAAGGGCGCTGAACACATTAAAGCAGACCCCATTGACCATATCCACTAGGGAAACGCCGGAGATAGCAGCTTCTCCGGCATGGGAGACCATCATGGTATCCGCCATGCCCACAAACATGACCAGGATTTGTTCGACAATCAGGGGGACGATCAGCTTTTTCAGGTCAAGGTTTGAGAACCTCTGTTGTTCAGCAGGGATCCGGTTCCTAGGGGGCTCGATGATTTTAGCGAACAGATTTGCCAATTTTATATCCACTTCTTTCGTTTTTCCTTCATTATAACACTGTGAAGGGCTTTAAGCCATGAGGATTGTATACAAAGTATGTTTACATGGGAAAAAGGTTTTCGGTTAGAGCTTGCAAACAGGCCTGCCGCAGAATCCCCGCTTTTTGCCATCAAAAAACGGCACAGTCCTTTTTGGACTGTGCCGTCAAAAAATCTCTTATTGTTCGTCGTTCCAGGAGTACATTTTGCGGAGCTCCTTGCCTACCTGCTCCAGCTGATGCTCGGAGTGAATCCGGCGCTCTGCGTTGAAGTGGGGGCGGTTGACCCGGTTCTCCAGGATCCAGTTGCGCGCAAAGGTGCCGTCCTGGATCTCGGTGAGGACCTTTTTCATTTCCTTCTTGGTCTCGTCGGTGATCAGCCGCTTGCCGATCTCGTAGTCGCCGTATTCGGCGGTGTCGGAGATGGAATATCTCATGCGGGAGAAGCCGCCCTGATAGATCAGGTCAACGATCAGCTTCATCTCATGGATGCATTCAAAGTAGGCGTTTTCGGGGGCATAGCCGGCCTCTACCAGGGTTTCAAAGCCAGCCTGCATCAAGGCGGTAACGCCGCCGCACAGTACGCACTGCTCGCCGAACAGGTCGGTTTCTGTCTCATCCTTGAAGGTGGTCATCAAAACGCCGGCTCTGGCTCCGCCGATGCCTGCCGCATAGGCAAGGCCGGTATCAAGGGCCCTGCCGGTGGCGTCCTGCTGAACGGCGATCAGGCAGGGAACGCCCTTACCCTCCACATACTCGCTGCGGACAGTGTGTCCCGGGCCCTTGGGGGCGATCATGACGACGTCCACGTCCTTGGGGGGAACGATCTGTCCAAAGTGGATGGAGAAGCCGTGGGCGAACATCAGGGTCTTGCCGGCGGTCAAGTTGGGCTCAATGCTCTCCTTGTACATGGCGGCCTGCTTCTCGTCGTTGATCAGGATCATAATGATATCCGCGTTGGCGGCAGCGTCGGCAGCGGTCATAACCTTGAGGCCAGCGGCCTCGGCCTTTTCCCAGGATTTGCTCCCATTGTACAGGCCGACGATTACATTGACGCCGCTCTCGTGAAGATTCAGCGCATGGGCATGGCCTTGGCTTCCGTAACCAATGATGGCGACGGTTTTCCCGTCTAACAGGCTCAGGTCGCAGTCGGTGTTATAAAAGATTTTTGCCATGACAAATTCCTCCTGTTGTTTCCGGGGAGTGTCCCCGCAGTTTTCTATTTTTTCACCGATATGGTGTCGGTACCCTTTTGCAGCGCCACCGTCCCGGTCCGGGCGATCTCCCGGATGGCGAAGGGGCGGAGCAGCTCGGTAAACAGGTCGATCCGTTCGCTGGTATCCGCCAGCTCCAGGGTCATGGTGGTGCGGGAGATGTCCAGGATTTTGGCGTCCATGATCTCCGCGATGTTCATGATGTCGGAGCGTTCATTCTGTCCTGCATTGACTTTGATGAGCACCAGCTCCCGGCTGATCAGCTCAGTGGGGATGATGGTCCTCACCTTGATCACGTCGATGAGCTTGTTGAGCTGTTTTTCCACCTGCTCAACCGTGTAGTCAGAACCTTCCGCCACAATGGTGACCCGGGAAAAGGCCGGATCCTCCGTCACGCCCACCGCCAGGCTTTCGATGTTAAAGGCCCGCCGGGCAAACAGGCCGGCGATTCGGGAAAGAACCCCGGCGCGGTTCTCTACCAAAACTGAAAATGTATGCTTCACGTCGGTTCCCCCTCCCTATATAGACGATTCTTCCGGATCTACAACGCATTCCAGGACATAGGGCCCCTTGGCCGCCAGCAGTCTTTCCACTGCCCCGTCGATTCCCTCCTCGGATTCAACCCGTTCCGACGGTATCCCATAAGCGGAGGCAAGGACAGTGAAATCCGGATCCCCATCCAGGCTGGTGGCAATATACCGGCTCCCATAGGAATTTTTCTGGATTTCCTTGACCATGCCCAGCTTTTTGTTGCAAAAGACAATGATCTTGACGCCAACATTGTCCTGACAGATGGTTGCCAGCTCCATCATCTGCATCTGGAAGGAGCCGTCCCCGCATCCTGCGATCACTTCCCGGGAAGGGTCCGCAAGCTTGGCGCCCACCGCGGCCGGGACAGAGTAACCCATGGTTCCCATGCCGCCGGAGGTGAGGAAGCGCCCCTTGCGGATGCTGATGTGGTTGGCCGACCAGATCTGGTTCTGCCCCACGTCCGCAATATAAACGGCGTTTTCAGGCATCTTTTCCGACAACCTGCGGAGAAAATACTTGGGATTGATCCCATATTCGCGGGGAGAGATGTCAGGCTTATACCCGTCCCGGAGCTTTTGTACATAGCGGGTCCATTCTGAGAAATCCCCTGGGCGGCTGTGGGTATTGCAGTGGTCGATCAGCTGCTGGATGACGGTGCGGCAATCCCCCACCAGGGGGATGGTGGTGCCGATATTTTTCCCGATTTCCGCTGGATCAATGTCTATGTGCACAATGGCGGTGCTGGGGGAGATCACATCCGGCGAACTTACCGCCCGGTCCCCGACCCTTGCGCCGATAATCAGCAGCAGGTCCGCCTCCCTTACCACCTGGTTGGCGTGTTTGACCCCATGCATTCCCAACATTCCCATGTACAGGGGGTGGGCTGTGGGGAATACGCCGATTCCCATCATGGTCGATATGGCAGGAATGCCGTATTCTTCGGAGAGCCTTCTCACCATCTCGTGGCCGCCTGCCGCAAATGCCCCACCTCCCACGCAGATGAGGGGGCGTTTGGCGTTGGACAGGGCGTCCGCCACCTTTTTGATCTGAAGATTGTGGCCCTTTATTCTGGGCTTATAGCCTATAATCTGTACCCGGCTGGGGTATTCAAATTCCTTGCTCAGCTCCCGCCGCTGAATGTCCACCGGTACGTCGATGAGCACTGGCCCGGGACGTCCTGTGGCCGCAATGTAAAAGGCCTCTTTAAAGACGCGGGGAAGGTCGTCGGCGTCTTTGACCAAGTAGCTGTGCTTGGTAAAGGGCTCCGCGGCGCCGGTGATGTCCGCTTCCTGAAAAACATCCCGCCCCAGTACGTCGGTGGCCACCTGTCCGGTAATCGCCACCATGGGGATGCTGTCCATATAGGCGGTGGCCAGGGCGGTGATAAGATTGGTGGCCCCAGGGCCGGAGGTGGCGATGCATACCCCAGGCTTTCCCGCAATCCGGGCGTAGCCGTTGGCGCTGTGCCCCCCATTCTGTTCCTGGCGGACCAATATATGATGGATCGGGGAGGCCATCAGGCTGTCATAAAAGGGACAGATCGCCGCGCCTGGATAGCCGAATACAACGCGGACGCCCTCGCTCTCTAAACATTTTACCATTGCCTGTGCGCCAGTTATCATGACAACCGCTCTCCTTTCTATCGTTTCTTTTGTGTCTGATGTTTCCAGCTTGTCCAACAAGTAAAAAGATTGACTGTTTATTATTATAGGATGGTTGGGTGAAAACGTCAACACCATTCCTGAAAAAACCCAAATATTTTTCAGGAAAATTCTGAAGTTTTTGATCTCAGCCGGTTCAAACAAAGGCCAAGGGGCTTTGCCGTCCTAAAACATAGAAGCAGCCCTTTGGGGGAACCCAAAGGGCTGCTGGCCGTTGTCAGGGATTGGGAAAAGGGATGAAGTTCCCTGGTTATTTAAAGTATTCCACTGCACCCTGGAACAGCTTCATATCCTTTTCGCCGTCTACGTTGATATATACTTTGTCCCCAATCCGTTCGGAATGCCCCATCTTTCCGAAGATTCTGCCGTCGGGGGAGGTGATCCCCTCAATGGCGGCGGCGGACTGGTTGGGATTGAAGCGGATGTCCAGGGAAGGAACCCCTTCCAGGTTCACATATTGTGTGGCGATCTGCCCATTGGCGGCAAGCTGTGCAATCACAGTGTCTTCTGCCACAAACCGCCCCTCTCCATGGGAGATGGGGATGGTATAAAGGTCGCCCACCTGAGAGAACATCAGCCAGGGGGACTTATTCGACGCCACCCGTACCCGGGCCAGATAGGACTGATGCCTGCCGATGCGGTTAAAGGTCAAAGTTGGGCAGTCTGCATCCATGTTCCGGATTTCCCCATAGGGGACAAGGCCCAGCTTGATCAGAGCCTGGAATCCGTTGCAGATTCCGCACATCAGGCCGTCCCGATGCTGCAGGAGGCTGTGTACTGCGTCCGTGATGCGGGGGTTGCGGAAGAAAGCGGTGATAAACTTGCCGGAGCCATCCGGCTCGTCGCCGCCGGAGAATCCCCCCGGTATGGCGATGATCTGGCTTTCCCCGATCTGTTTCTCAAAGGCAGATACAGACTCCTCCAAATCTTTGCTGGTCAGGTTTCGTACCACAAAGATTTCCGCCTGTGCCCCCGCCAGCTCGAAGACCCTGGCGGTGTCGTACTCGCAGTTGGTGCCGGGGAACACTGGGATCAGCACTTTGGGCCTTGCAACCTTGTGTTTAGCGGTGAGGACCGTTCCCCGTTCATACGAGAAGGTGGGGACCGTCATCCTCGGGGTGGGCAGCAGATAGGGGTAAACCGGCTGCAGCTTGTTCTCCCACACCTTCTGCAGCTCGTCCATGGAGACGGTTTCCCCGCCCATGGAGAGGAGATATTCCTCTGTGGTATATCCCAGCAGCAGGCCGGAGTTCTGCAGTTCTCCCTCTGTCTCAAAGACAAAACCGCCGTAAGTGCGCTCCGCCCCATACAGCTCCTCCTCAGGGAGGACGGTACCAAACCGGAATCCGATCCGGTTGCCAAAGCCCATCTTGGCGGCCGCCTCCATCACGCCGCCCATGGAAACAGTCCAGACCGCCCGTACTTTTCCAGAGGCGATTAGCCCTTCCATCTCGTCGAAGACGGCCCGGACGCTTTCAAAGACAGGCAGACCGTTTTCATCGTACTGGGGCTTGATATAATAGACGGGATTTCCCGCTTTTTTAAATTCAGGGGAGAGGATGTTCCCGGTTTTGGCCACCGAAACAGCAAAGGAGACCAGGGTAGGCGGAACGTCAATGTCCTCGAAGGTGCCGGACATGGAGTCTTTCCCGCCAATGGCCCCGCATTTCAGGGCCAGCTGGGCCTCAAAGGCGCCCAGCAGGGCGGCCATGGGCTTGCCCCAGCGCTGGGGCTGATTTTTAGTCCGCTCAAAGTATTCCTGGAAGGTCAGCCAGCACTTGCGGTAGCTGCCGCCTGCAGCGATGACCTTGGCAATGGATTCCACTACCGCCAGCATTGCGCCGTGGTAGGGGCTTTTCTGGGAGAGGTAGGGGTTAAAGCCCCAGGCCATCAGGGAGCAGGTGGTGGTATCGCCCTGGAGCATGGGGATTTTCGCTGCCATCGCCTGGGCGGGGGTGAGCTGTTGTCTGCCGCCAAAGGGCATCAGTACCGTGTTGGCCCCAATGGTGGAATCAAAACGTTCCACCAGCCCCTTCTGGGAGCAGAGGTTTAGGTCGGAAAGATGCTCTGCCAGCCTTTTTTTCAGGGATTTGGTCTGGGGCTTCTCTGAACGGACGTCCGGCCCTGGGGCTGGGATAGCGGCTTTGGTGTGCTTTTCCGCGCCATTGGAATTGAGAAACTCCCGGGAGAGGTTGACAATAGACGTCCCGTTCCAGTTGAGCACCAACCGGGGCTGCTCTGTCACAACCGCAA
>CATJCP010000231.1 GCA_949737515.1 uncultured Oscillospiraceae bacterium
AGGCTTGAATTAGCAAGCACCAGTCTTGGGATTCTCGTCTTCCTCGGGTCCTTCTACTACGGGAGCGGAGCTAACGGGCTCAGCGGGTTCGTCGGGCTCATCCTCTTCCAGAATCTCAGAAGCTACTACGAATGTTCCAAGTGTTTTCACACCCTTAACAACAACTGTGTCATAAGTAGAATCATAAGAACCGGTTAAAGGAGTAAGAGCTTCGCCATCGTATTTATAGACCTGAGTGTTTTTGCCACCAACAGCATTGAAGGTCATTGTACCGCTGTTGACAAAGGAAGGATTGCCACGGAAGGTGATGAACTCAAAGTCAACATTGGGATAAGCGTCGGTAACATCGGTCTTTTCATCCAGATCATAGAATAGGTTTACATCCTTCTGGCCAGCAGACAGCTTTGCTTCAAAGACTGCAACATCTTCAAAAGCAATTGTAAAGGTGTCGTTGCCGATTTCGTCATACAGATCGGAAGCGTCCAGCTTAACATGGCGTTTATCGACTTCCTCCAGGGTCAACTGCATATCATCGTAGTAGTCAGACAGTTCGTAATATACAGCCTTGAATCTAAACTCATCGGAAGTATAGGTGTTGCCCTTAACATGGCTGACACCATTATCGTCTGTGAAACTCTTCTTGATGGTAACACGGAGCTTCATACCAACTGTGGTATCACTGGTTCCATAGGTATCTGTTACCTTGAATTTCAGACGGAGAAGATTGCCGAGTTTATTACTCTCCTCTTTGAGGTCGTTACTCGCGGTCACAGCATTACCAGTAATAGAAGTCAAAAGACTGCTATAAGTGGCATTATTTGTAGTATCCTTGTTCTTTTTAATGTACTTGACAACATCATCGTTAATTTTGAATACAGGATCACCAGCGGTGTCTGCAGTTTGCGTTACATCACCATAGTTTGTAATGAAGTCCCAAGTACCATTATTATCGAAAACAGGGATGTCACCAACGGTTTGACCCTTCCTAACAATAATATTATTGTTATAATCACGAATTGTCCAGTTCCAGGTATGGGTTGCTTTTGTAGTCTGGGAACTGCTGTTTATCCTTCTGATCTCAATGGCGGGTTTTCCTGCGAGTTTGGAAGAGCCTTCTGTCACTGTAACGGTGACACTCGCGTACCCCTTATCAACCCATTCAGCCAGATCGTAGCCATCAATTGTGCCTATGTCGTCTACGGTAACGCTACTGATAAGCGCCTTGTATTCTTTTCCATAGGCTATGGTGTCTCTTACGTCATCAGTGCTGGAATCTCCGTTAAGTTTAATTGTGTACTCATCCATCTCAAAATCGGTAGCCAACACCACAGAAGCAGTGCTCAGAGCCATAGCCGCTGCGAGGACCGCAGCAAGAGTCTTTTTCATAAGAATCATATCCTCCTAAATTGTTTTTGCA
>CATJCP010000232.1 GCA_949737515.1 uncultured Oscillospiraceae bacterium
GTCGGGCTCATCCTCTTCCAGGATTTCGGAAGCTACTACAAAAGTGCCGAGTTTTTTAATGTTTTTGACTTCAACAGTCTTGTAAGCAGAATCATACTTACCAGTCAAGGGAGTGAGAGCCTCGCCGTCCCAAGTATAGACCTGAGTATTCTTGCCTCCAATGGCGTTAAAGGTCATGGTTCCGCTGTTGACAAAGGAAGGATTGCCCTTAAAGCTGATGAATTCAAAATCAACACCGGGATATGCGCTGGTAATTTCATCAATTTCATCCAGATTGTAGAACAAGTTAACCTTTTTCTGAGATGAAGCAGCTTTAGCCTCAAAGACAGCAGTATCTTCAAACTGGATAGAAAAAGTCTCATTTCCAATCTCGTCGTACAGCTTGTCGCCTTTCAGAATAACATTGCCATTATCAGACTTTACTTCTTCAAGGGTGAGGACCATATCCTTAGAATAAGAATTCAATTCAGCGTACTTAGCAACCAATTCAATTTCATCAGTAATGTAAGTGTCGCCTTTAGAATATCTGCCATCAGGAGAATCTTTCTTAAAGGTGATTTTGAATTTCATCTTGATGGTGGTATCGCTTGTGCCATAGGTATGACGAACCTTGAACTTAACCTGAACAGCTTGCTCACCTACGTTTGTTGTGCTACCATTCACGATCTCAACATAAGTACCATCTTCTGCCAGCTGTTCCAGAAGATCATCAAAGTCCTTATCTGCTGGGACGAGGTATCTTGTTTGATCTCCGTCAGCCAGGCCCCAGTGGTCGCCACCATCGGTATAATTCTTTACAGGGATCTTTTTGACTTCAGAACCCTTTTTAAAGCCCGCACAGTCCTTTTTCCAGACGTATTTTTCCTCAACCTTCTCCGCTGTCTTAATTGTTTTGACGGAAGTAGTAGGAACAGTTTCAAAGGCGCTTCTTCCTTCTGTTACAATGGTATCAATTTTAATGATGTTATCATCCAGCCATGCGCCAAGTTCATCGCGAGTAAGGACATCTGTAGAAAGGTACTGTTTATACTCTTTGCCATATTTAATAGAAACACCGTCAATAGAGCTTCCGTCTTCTAGATCGCCTTCCAGATAAACGGTATCTTTTGCCATCGCCACAGAAGCAGTGCTCAGAGCCATAGCCGCTGCGAGGACCGCAGCAAGAGTCTTTTTCATAAGAATCATATCCTCCTAAATTGTTTTTGCA
>CATJCP010000233.1 GCA_949737515.1 uncultured Oscillospiraceae bacterium
CCTATCCACCTGCAGCTACCACCGGGAAAACGGGACCTTTGTGGTGGTGGCGGTGGAGGACGGGGAGATCTTTGACTGTGTTGACCAAAGCTGAGAATAATGTTTTTTATCTATCATTTCCAGCTCTACATTTCTGTCAAAGTATACAGCGGGTTCCTATACACGTCGTGGATTCTGTATGGGTGAAGTCTTACAATAGCCAGTTTTTGGGCTCTCTAACGTTATTTACATATATGGGCTTTCGACCTGCCCAGTTTATGCCGTCCGCTTGGGCGGCACTACACACACGATAGGAGGACTGCAAGATGTCAGCAAGAAGCCCGCCGTTCCTGTCTGCTTATCCCGCTCTACTGCACTTTGAAAACTAAAGACGGATTATCCTGCAACATTATTATCACAGAAGGCAAGGTGTTGTTATGCCCAAAAAGTACATGGCGCCCATCGACCCCAGAACGATCCGAAAAGAGCTGGCCAAAGATACTGTTCCTCCTGATGATAGTATCGCAACAGTCTACTCGTTGGGGAATCGTTTGGAGGTCACTACGTTGGCTTTTCGTCGGCGTAATACATCCGGCCTCCGAAAAGGAAACGAGCGGTATAGGGTCAATTCATCCACTGGTGAAATGGCTACATACACTCCCCGCAAAAACAGAGGGGAAGACGTAGGAAGTCTGCAAGCGTCCTTTCGGAATATCAGGCGGATGGTTGAGGCCAATTTCCGTGGCGGAGAGAGTGAGCTTCATATTGTACTCTCCTATTGTGGAAAGCTCAACCCTTCTCCATCAGAGCTATATAACGATTTCAAGAAATTCTGGAAACGGTTACGATACCGCTATCCATGTTTGGAATATTTACTCGTTATTGAGCCACATGAGGATGGCAGATTTCACGGCCATTTGTTGGTGGTAGACGTAGAAGGCCACTATCTATTTATTCCAAAAGAGGAGCTGGAAGCGCTATGGGGACATGGCTCTGTATATGTTGAGCGGATTCGGGATGTAACCGCTTTGGGGCTGTATTTGTCCAACAAGTGGCAAACACATCCAAATAGGTTGAGATTCTATCCACCACGATTTCGGCTTTGCCGCTGGAGCGATGGACTGTATAAGCCTATCTCTAAAAAGGTTAGCCGGGATGATTTGAAACAGATGGTGAAGGCCGGCAATTATACTCTAAAATATAGCGATGCTGTGCAGATAGAGGCTAAAACTGTTACTGGCGAGCCAGTCACCGTACAAAAAATATACCATGAAACTTATGTTGCTTATAAGGAGGAGCTATAATGGTCAATCAGGAAGTCCTTACACAGATGAAGGATTTGGAAAGGCATATCTCAACTCTATCTCAGTGGACAGAGTTAATGCGTATATTTACACGCCTGTTCAAAGAAAGGCTACAAGATGGAACGTGTAGGCCCGATGACTTTGAGTTTACGTTTGAAAAATTGTTGTCTGCAATAGAAGAGCATGACATCACGCCCATGGGTGACAACATAAAACCTGTTCTTGCCAGCCTAACTTCCTTGTGCCAATATGACGAGTTCCCGTTAGTCGTACAACAGTCCGCTATTTGTGAAGGTGGGGCTTTGAGCGGGTTAATTGAAAAAGACAGAGCTTTTTCCCCTGAATTACTGTCGAGCTTGCTCAATAACACATGAAGGAGGAAATTTTATGAACACGGTTGTACTTGGAACTCCATCAATTCCCCTTGACCTCCGCTCCCCGGCCGATTTCTTTGATTGGCTGATAGAGCAAATGGGGGCAGGCGGTCGATATGCCATCATAACCTACGATGAGATAGCGGCCCTTGCCGATTCCTGGAATAATACAAAGGAGGAAAATACCAATGATAGGAATTGTTGAGGAAGAATATGCCCCTTGTGTTGATGATGATCTCACGGGGCAACTAAATGAACTCATTACCGCCATCAAGGCTTTGAAGCCTGGGGAAGTTCTCTCCATCAAGGCGGTGGACAGGCTTAACGCCCTGGCGGAACAACTACATAAGGAGGTGAACGGATAATTGGTGCGTATGCGCTTGATTTCCGAGGCATATCAGGAGATCAAGGCGGCTGACCCCAACACGGCGTTGACTATGTGTGCCCTGCGGCGATTGGTCAATTCCGGAGTAGTCCCCACTGTCACATCAGGCAGAAAGAAGCTCGTCAATCTGGATGTGCTTCTTGCCTATCTGGACAGAGAGGGACAGGCGGCGGAGCCTTCCTCTGATGGTATAGGTCAAGTTCGGCCTATTCAGCCTCAGTAATGGCGTAAGTGGCATAGACGAAGCGGTGAGAGTGATTATGGCACTCTCGATTATTCTCGTCCCTGTCCTGCCAATCATCAAGCGCGACTATTTTTGCCCTGAACATACGAATCTTTTGTAATATGCCATATCTTGATTTATAAAGGGTTTAGGGTGATCTCCCAAATACTTACAGAAAGGTGGCACCATAATGGCTACCGCACGTTGGAAAGGTCAACGCTATGAAATCCGTGTGTCCTGCGGCCGGGATATAAACGGTAAGAAAATCGAGAAATCCACCACATGGAAACCAGACCCAGCTATGACGGAACATCAAAAGCAAAAAGAGCTGGAACGTCAAATGTTCCTCTTTGAGCAGAAGGTTAAGAACGGGATTTGCCCGGATGGGTCTATCACGTTCAAACAGCTCTCTGAGCGTTGGATGGAGGAGTACGGCAAGATGCGTCTGTCCCCAACAACCTATAACCGCTATGCGGAATACCTGAAACGCATCAATCAGGCCATCGGTCATATCAAGCTGAAAGACCTGAAGCCCCTACATTTGAACAGCTTTTACGCAAATCTTTCGGAGCCAGGCATGAATCTCCACTGTAAAAAGGGCAAGGACGGAAAGCCCATTGGAGATCGCTGCTTGTCTCCGAAAACTATACAAGACCATCACAGGCTGATTTCCTCTATTCTCAATACTGCTGTCAGGTGGGAGCTGACAGACCGAAATGTGGCCTCTGGTGCAACTCCGCCCAAGCCCTCCGGCGAGGATATTGAGTGTTTGGATGAAGCCCAGGTCAAACGGCTTATCCAGCTTTTGGCTGACGAGCCTATCCAGTACCGCACGATGATAACTTTGCTTATCTATACCGGCCTTCGCCGTGGAGAACTGAATGGATTAGAATGGAAAGATATTGACTTTGAGGCCCGGACGTTGACCGTGGCCCGAAGCTCTCTATACATCGGAAATGGTCAGGCGATCACCAAAGAGCCAAAGACCCGGTCAGGCAAGCGCAAGCTGACTTTGAGCAATACGGCCTGTATGCTTCTCCGGGAGTATAAGGCCTGGCAGGACAAACGCAAGGCGGAGCTGGGCGACCAATGGCAGGAGCATGACCGCCTGTTTACCCAATGGAACGGTGTGCCCATCCATCCGCAGACCATTTCAGATTGGTTTCGTAAATTCCTGAATCGGCATAAGGAGCTTCCAAGGGTGCGGCTCCACTCCCTCCGCCACTCCAACGCTACTCTGCTCATTTCCGAGGGAGTGGATATTCGGACAGTCTCCAACCGTCTGGGCCATGCTCAGACCAGCACGACCCTCAATATTTACTCTCATGCGCTACAATCAAGGGACGCCGCTGCCGCCGACTGTTTGGATATGGCGCTCAATGATACAGAGGTCATTCCGTTCCCTGCACGGGCAAGCGGAATGTGAGCGGGAGGAGGTTATGCTGTATGGCTCTGGATCGTCCTAAACGGTCAAAAATTTGGTCTGCGGGGGGAAAGCGGCGGGAAATTGCTCATTCTGCCTTGTCAGGGTAAAAAAGAAGAAACCCTGTAACCACTGGGATTACAGGATTTCTTATGGTTGCGGGGACAGGACTTGAACCTGCGACCTCCGGGTTATGAGCCCGACGAGCTGCCAACTGCTCCACCCCGCGATATGTGGTGCCGGAGACCGGAGTCGAACCGGCACGTTCTTTTGGAACACAGGATTTTAAGTCCCGGGCGTCTACCAATTCCGCCACTCCGGCATGGATGGTAC
>CATJCP010000234.1 GCA_949737515.1 uncultured Oscillospiraceae bacterium
ACATGACTGAAGGGAGAACAAGACGATGTACAAAATACACCCGGATTTTAAGCCCCATAATCCTGTGACATTTGAACAGCTCCAAGCCATTATGGATGCCCCCGTTGTGGTGACAGACCGGCTGACGGAGCCGGTGGTGATCGAATTCTTTTCCCTCTACCGCAGGGACAAGGAGTGGTTTTTAAAGGTGCGGGGAACCAAGGGGGAGGAGGGGGTTGCCCCCTGCTCGGACCGCGCCTCCTATCTTCACCTGCTGCTGAAAAAATTTCTTCCCCTCGCCGTGGGGAAGGACGCCCGCAGGCTGGAAGAAATCCTGAACACCATCTATGTCACTGATATTAACTATAAGATACAGGGCCTGGCCTACTGGTGCTGCATCGCCTGGCTGGAGTCCGCCATTCTGGATATGCTGGCCAAAACCGCGGGGGTTCATGTTTCAGAGCTGCTGGGAGGCCGGCAGCGGGATGAACTTGAAATCTATGTGGCCTCCGGCAACCGGGACACCACTCCAGAGGAAGAGGTGGAAATCCTCCAGCGGCGGGTAGATCTGGTGGGAGCGAAGGCCATCAAGTTTAAGCTGGGCGGCAGGATGAGCCGCAACCGGGATTCCATCGCCGGGCGCACCGAAGGGTTGCTGGAACTGGCCCGCCGGCATTTTGGCGATGATTTCATCATCCACTGCGACGGCAACGGCTCCTTTGACGCGAGAAAGGGAATCGAAATCGGAAAAATTGCGGAGAGCATCAACGCCTATTTTTACGAGGAGCCATGTCCCTTTGACGATTTGTGGGATACCAAGGCAGTGGCCGACGCCCTGGAGGTCCCCCTGGCCTTTGGGGAACAGGAGACCAGCCTGCGCCGCTTTGCCTGGATCATTGAAAACGACGCGGCCCAGGTGCTTCAGCCGGACCTACAGTACACAGGCGGGTTTATTCAGTGCATTAAGGTGGCGCGTATGGCCCAGGCGGCAGGCAAGGTGGTTACCCCCCATGTCTCCGGCGGATACGCCTCCTACAATATGCTGCTCTTCTGTTCCATTATCCCCAATGCGGGACATTACCACGAGTACAAGGGATACCGCGGGGTGGAGGACTGCGTACCGGGTGGACTGCACGTGAAGGATGGACGGATCCGGGTTCCCAACGGTCCCGGACTGGGGCTGGAAATCAATTTCCTGGATACACCGCAGACAGAGTGCGTTTATGACGTCCGGTAACCTTAGAATGTGAATCAGTATGATAGAAGAAGGGGTAATCTCAAAACAAAGGAAACGTCGTTTTGAGATTACCCCAAGACTTTTATTTCACCCTTTTTTCTATGGACGCTATAAACGCCGCCGGATTGATGACAGTGCTTCCATCTGCCCCGGTTCCGCAGGTGTCAAAGAGAAGCTGTATAATTTCCTCGTTGCTCAGAGTGGGGTCCACCTGCCATCCAAGGGCCAGCACACCGGCCGCATAGGGAATTCCCCAGCTTAAACCACCCACCCCGGTATATTGATAGGAAGGGGAACCAGCCTTGTATTCCTCCGCCACGGTTCGGTAAGAGGTTGGCACTCCAATATAAGGCTCCCTGGGCCGGTATGAAGTCGGAGAGGACGGAAAGCCATATTTACATTTTGACACATCCTCCGGGTTTTGGGGATCGTAATATGCAGGATATATAAAACTGGTTTCGGGGTCGCTCCCGCAGTCCAACAGGAGAATCCCTTCCTCCTTTAAAGCCGAAGCTGCCTTATCCCACATTTTTATATTCTTCTCAAATGGGGAGCCGGAAGGAGCGGCTGAAACCGACACCACTCGGATTTTTTCACCCTCCGGCAGTTTTTTATTTTGCTCTATAATCCAATAAAGTGCATCCGCGTAATATTTGCTGTCTTTCTTCCAAGAGGGACTGGCGGCAAAATATACCTTGGCATCTGGTGCTACGCCTATGGAATCCCCTACCAAAATGCTGGTAACTGCTGGGGCGTGCATAGACCCATCATCCTCCGGCCTTTCACAGCCGGTATCGTAGTAGGCGGCAATCTTTCCGTCGAATTCTGGATGATGCAGCAGAAGATTCTGATCAATGATCGCCACATTAACCCCCTTTCCAGTAATTCCCCGCTGGTGCAGAGAACGGATTCCCAGTCCAGGGTTTTTCCCGGCCTCCATGGTCTGGGCAGCCAGCTCCTCACTGCCTTTCAGCACAGTTCCTTCGTTAAAGGTAAAAGTTGAAATGTCTTCCGGAGAAAATTCATCTGCTTCGTATACCTGTTTGGAACCATCTAGCCAGTGAAGATACCGAATATCGGAAAAAAGTTTCAGCTTCTCATCCCCTTTCCATTCTGTTTCAGGGGATGCTTGCTGTACTGAGGTCTGCTCTGAAACACTTCCTGCCTGACATGCCCCAAAGGACATTATCAATGCCATAGAGATCAAAACGCATAGCGCCGCTTTTTTCATATTGCAACTTCCTTTCGTACGGAAATGGGAAAAAGTTTTGCGTTTCCTGTCTTTTCAAAACAAATCTATTATAATACAACTTTCAGAGACTGCAATCATGAACTATTATCATTTCTTTTTATGTAATAACGGCAAAGAGGAGCTGCCATTTTGGAAAGTGACAGCTCCCTTTATGAGTCTGATGAATAAATATAGCGTCAATGGATAAACGCGTCATGTATTGCCCGAACCGCTTCGTCGGACTTGCCCTTGTCAATGAGGACCGAAATCTTGATCTCGCTGGTGGAGATCATCCGGATGTTGATGTTCGCCTCCGCCAGCGCCCCGAACATGGCGGCCGCCACGCCGGGATGGGACTGCATCCCGGAGCCCACCACAGAGACCTTTGCCACATTGTCGTCGCAGAGCACCGCCATGGCACCCATGGTGTCCTTAAAGACATTGCAGACCTCCATGGCAGCGTCCTTGTTGGCAGAGTTTACAGTAAAGGAAATGTCCTTGGTGTTCTCCCGCCCAATGGACTGTAGGATGATGTCCACGTCGATGTTCTTTGAGGACAGGGATGAGAATATCTTATAGGCGATGCCGGGAACATCCGGTACCCCCATGACCGAAATCCGGGCGACGTTGCAATCCTTGGCAACCCCTCTGATCAGCATTTTTTCCACTTTTGCGACCTCCTTAACCACTGTGCCAGGCTTTCTCTCCAAGCTGGACAGCACTTCCAAATTGACGTTATATTTCTTGGCCATTTCCACCGAACGGTTGTTGAGGACCTGCGCTCCCAGGGAAGCCAGCTCCAGCATCTCGTCAAAGGTAATCTCGCTAAGCTTCCGGGCATTTGGAACCTTCCTCGGGTCAGCGGTGTAGACTCCGTCCACATCGGTGTATATCTGGCAAAGGTCCGCCCGCAGCACTGCCGCCAGCGCCACCGCGCTGGTATCGGAACCGCCCCGGCCCAGAGTGGTAATGTCGTCGTATCGGTTGACCCCCTGGAAACCCGCCACAATGACGATCTTGCGCTGGTCCAGCTCCTTCTCAATCCGCTCCTTGTGGACGGCGCGGATCCGCGCCACACTGTGGGCCGAATTGGTGAGGAAGCCAGCCTGCCATCCCGTCAGGGAGATAACCGGGAAGCCCATCTGCTCAATGGCCATAGCCAACAGGGAAATGGAGATCTGTTCCCCGGTGGAGAGGAGCATATCCATCTCCCGCTTACTGGGATGGGGATTGATCTCCATGGCCTTTTCAATGAGGTCGTCGGTGGTGTCGCCTTGGGCGGAAACCACCACTACCATACTGTTGCCCTCTTTGTATTTATCGGTAACAATTTTGGCGACATTTCTCAGCCGCTGCGCATTCGCGACGGATGAGCCGCCAAATTTCTGAACTACGATTCCCATTCGTTTCCCTCCGTTTTCTGCTGGTCGTCTGCGGGAGGGCTGCCAGCTGTCAGGGACCCCAGCGGCCCTTCTGAAAAACCCCCGCATTATAAGATACAGCAAAATTCATTTTTTGGTCAATCAAAAGCGGCGTTTGAAAAAAATTTTCCCGCTGGCCTCAAATCCGCTCAGAAGAGCTGCGCCCCATGGTTGTCTATTTCCAGCATATTGATCTTCCAGCCGGAAAATCCCATTTCATCCAAAGCAGCTCTGGCCTTGTGTTCAAAGTCAGTGAGCTTTTGATCCACAATGGCCATCAGCGTGGATCCCGCTCCGCTGATATAGGCGGCGTACGCCCCAAGCTGGTAAGACAGGTCGAACACCTGTTCCGCACCCTTGATCAGCCCCAGGCGATAGGGCTGATGGAGCGTATCCTGGGCGGCAATTTTAAGATTTTGGTAGTTGCCGCTGTACAGGGAAACGGACATCAGGGCAGAACGGGAAAGGTTGAACACCCCATCCTTGTGGGGGATTTCCTTGGGCAGGGCGGCGCGGGCGACGGAGGTCTTCAGCTCAAAGTCCGGCACGAAGGTGGCGAAGCGCAGGTCGTGCTTAATCACCTGCTTGACATAGTACACCCTTCCGGTATCGTCCAAAACAGCGGTGACAAGACCTCCTACCAGGGCGGGGGTGGAGTTGTCTGGATGGCCCTCCATCTTGGCGGCCAGATCAATGAGCTCATTATGGCTCAGCGGCCTGCCCAAAAGCTCATTGGCCCCCATCAGCCCGCCGATGATGCAGGCGGAGCTGGAACCCAATCCCCTCGCCATAGGGATGTTGTTCTCCTGATGAATGCGCAGCCCATGGAAGGGCCTGCCGCAGATTTCAAACAAACTTTTGGCGGTGGTATATACCAGGTTGGTCTCGTCACAGGGAATGGGGATGCTGTCCATTGCGCTGATCTGCAGGCCATCGAATTCATCCATAAAAACGTAGTTATAAAGGGTTACAGCAAGACCCAGCGAGTCAAAGCCAGAACCGATGTTGGCACTGGTGGCAGGTATTTTGACCTTGACCACAGATAATCCCTCCTAAACGATCAGTAATCCAAAACCCGGAGCATGGCGATCCGCCGGCATCCGGACTTCTCCAGTTCCGCGGATTTCTCCTCCATGGCGCTTTCGGAGAGGACCGGCGTGACAAAGGCGAACTCATTTTCCGGCTGTCCCTGGCGGTGGAGCAGGCGTATTTCCCCAAAGAGTTCCCTGGCCCGCTGTACACCCTCCTCAACGCCTTCCATCCGCAGGTAAAAGGCGCCTTTCTGCTGCCGGTAATCCAACACATGGTTTTTGCCGTCGTCCTGCCAGTGGAGGGACTTACTGGTTGAGGTTGACTTTACCGCGTCCACAATGTCCGCGATGACCGCCGAGGCGGTGGGGAGTTTTCCAGCCCCCTTGCCGTAAAAGACCACGTCTCCCGTCGCGTCTCCCCGGACCAGGATGCCGTTGAACACGTCGTCCACCGAGGAGAGCTGGCTGTCGTGGGAGATCAGGGCTGGGGAAACCATGGCGAAGATGCCGCCGCCCTCCTCCGACCGCTTGGCCCGGCCAATCAGCTTAATGACACCGCCCCAATTTTCCGCATATGCCACATCCTCCAGCGTCACGTTCCGGATGCCCTCTGTGTGGACGAACTCCGGGTAAATATGGTTTCCAAAGGAGAGGGAGGCCAGAATGCAGATTTTGCGGCAGGCGTCATGGCCGTCCACGTCGGCGGAGGGGTTGCGCTCCGCATATCCCAGCTTCTGGGCCAAGGCCAGGGCGTCGTCAAAGGCCATCTGCTCCTTGATCATTTTGGTCAAAATAAAATTGGTGGTGCCGTTTAAAATTCCTGCTATTTCGTCGATCTCGTTGGCGGCCAAGGAGGAGTGGAGGGGACGGATAATGGGAATCCCTCCGCCCACGCTGGCCTCGAAAAAGAAGTTGACATTGTTCCGGCGGGCGATCTCCAAAAGTTCCGCCCCTCTCGCCGCCACCAGCTCCTTGTTGGAGGTGACAACGCTTTTTCCACGCTCTAAACAGGTTTTCGTAAAGGTAAAAGCAGGCTCCAGACCTCCCATGACCTCTGCCACTATCTCAATGTCAGGGTCATCGGCAATGATGTTAAAATCCTTTATCATTTTACCGGCATAGGGACTGTCAGGAAAATCCCTAAGGTCTAAAATATACTTGATATCCATAGGCTTATTGCCGATCTTCCGCTGGATGCTTTCCCGGTTTTTATAAAAAACCTCCACAACCCCGGAACCAACTGTACCATACCCCATTACAGCAATATGAATCATGGCTTCCATTCCCTCCATACTCTTTTTTCACACTTCGCAGGCTCCGGGGAGCGTCCCCCAGTATTGAAGATTGGTATGCATCCCAATCAATGGGAATTGATTTTGCGGATATCCACCACGCCCGCAATTTCTTTCAGCATTTTTAACAGCTTGTCGTCGTCCATCACAATACCGATGGTCCTGGCCGAAACGGTTACCAGTGCCACTCCATCCACCGGAATGCTCTGATTCACTGTCAAAATATTGGCGCCAGCCTTATACAGTTCCGCAATCAGGGAGGACAAAACCCCTGGCTCATCCTCCAGAGTTGCAGAAAAGGTGGCGATGCTGTCCCCCATTTTGCTTTCATATGGAAAAACACAATCCTTGTATTTATAGAATGCGCTGCGGGAAACCCCCGCCAGCTTTGCGGCTTCGGAAGAGCTTCTGGCCTTCCCTTTAGCCAATAGCCTCTTTGCATACACGACCTTATAAAAAACCTCTGGAAGCACTCTGCTGTCCACCAGGAGGAACTTTGGCTTTTCTTCCAATTCGTCCACCTCCGAAAAACGGTTGTTTTATGAGCAAGAACAATATATCATTTCAAAAGATTTTTCTCAATGGCTGAATTTCATCATATTTTCTTATTTTCGACTATATTATGAGAATAATTGGATTGATCTCTCTATTTCCCTTTATTTTATTTTATTTTCTCCTGTTTTCTTCTGTTTTTACAAAAACCAGAACTTTTCTATGCAGAATACAACAGAAAAAGAGGGAACTGCATTCAGAAAAAACCCCGGCAAAAACATATTTTTTCGTGTAAATCTGACAAAACTCCAGAGAAACGGCCTGTCCGTCATCAATGGATTCTGTACTTCTTTGTCCGTCCTATAAAGTCGGATCGCAGTTTTCCTTTCCGCCTTGGCGGATAAACCGCCCTCCCCTCCGCATACTTATAACCATAACCCATAACCTTGTTGGGAGGACTGCCATGAAACCGGAAAAACAAAAGAACTTCCTCATCCGCGTTCTGTATCTCGCCGTCATACTTCTCCTGATTCTTCTCGGCGCAAAGGTGCTGCTGGTTTGGATGCTACCCTTTGCCGCCGGCCTGGCTGTGGCGGTGGTGCTGCGTCCGGCCATCCGCAAGCTGTCCAGCATATCCCCCCTCCCACGGAAATATGCTGCTGTAATCGTCACAACCCTTTTATATCTGGCCATATTGGGGACGCTGTGGTTTTTGGCCGTACGGGTCACCGATCTGGCCGCTGGGGTTTTAAGCTCTGCCGCAGCCGCACTTCCGGAATTTCTGGAAAACCAGCTCACACCCATGCTCTCCAAAATGCGCAGCCACACTGCCCGAACCCTTTCCAGCCTTTCCCCCTCCTTTTCCAAGCTGTCCGGCACCATTTACACCACGCTGCTGGAGCAGCTTGGGAATCTCTCCTCCGCCGCCATGGCATGGGCCGGAAGACTGGCCAAGAATATTCCCTCTGTTCTGTTTACCCTGACGCTGAGCGTCCTCTCCTCCTTTTTGATCGCCATGGACTATCCCCGAGTCACTGCCTTTGTCCTGGCACAAATTCCTGCAAGCGCCCTGCCCGTTATCTTTGAGTGCCGGAAGTTTATCTGCGGACAGCTTTGGAAGATGCTCAAGGGATATGGGATCATTATGCTGATCACCTTCTGCGAACTAGCGGCCGGGCTTTGGCTGCTCCGCGTCCCCAATTTTTTTGCCCTCGGCGGGCTGATCGCTCTGCTGGACATCCTCCCCCTCATCGGAACCGGCGGCATCCTGATCCCCTGGGCAGTCATCTGCCTAATACAGGGCGACCAGTTTCTGGCAATCGGCCTTGGGGTTCTGTATGCTATCATCTGGGTCGTACGGACCATCTGTGAGCCGAAGATCATCGGGGACCAGACAGGCCTTCCCCCCTTGGTAACCCTTACTGCCATGTATGTAGGCTGGAAGCTCTCCGGCTTTGCAGGAATCCTCATAGCGCCTCTGACCGTTATGCTGCTGTGCTGGCTCAACCGCACAGGGGCTGTCCGGTTGTGGAAAACTGCGGAGGATTCCGAACAGTAAAAGGATGCAATCAACGACATGGACACAGCCTCTCAGCCGTGCCCATGTCGTTGATCCTGTCAGTGTATTTCAGCTTACATCTTCGACCATTTCACGCCCTGAGGGGTATCCTTTAAGAGAATCCCCATCTCTTTTAACTGATCCCGGATCTCATCTGCGCGTTTAAAATCCTTTGCCTTCCGCGCTGTCTGACGCTCTTCTATCAGCCTCTCCACCTCATCATCCAGGGAGTCCTTCTTCTCCCGATGATTCAGCAGCCCCAAAACCCCAGACAGCTCGTCAAACAGCGAAGCGGCGCCTTGGACGAATTCCTTGGTACGCTCCTCCTGAAGAGCCTGGTTGATATCCCGGGCCAGATCAAACAGGGCGGAAATAGCATCAGCTGTGTTCAGGTCGTCGTCCATGGCGGCGATGAACTGCTCCCGGCGCTTTCCCATGGCCTCCAGCAACGCCTTTTCCTCCGGCGTAATTTCGCCATCCTTTGCCAAAGCAGCGGCATCCCCCAGCCGCTCCAGACAGTTATACAGCCGTCCAAGACCGGCTTTGCACTGCTCAATCACCTCTACGCTGTAGTTCATGGGGCTGCGGTAATGGGCTTGGAGCATCAAAAAGCGGATTGGCTCATAGCCGTACTTCTCCGAAACCTCCCGGAGGGTAAAAAAGTTCCCCAGGGATTTGCTCATCTTCCGGTTGTCGACATTGATGTGTCCATTGTGCATCCAGTAACGGACATACTCCTTGCCGGTATACGCCTCACCCTGGGCAATCTCGTTTTCATGGTGGGGGAAGATCAAATCCTGGCCGCCGCAATGGATGTCAATGGTATCCCCTAAGAACTTGTTGATCATCGCCGTACATTCAATATGCCAGCCGGGACGCCCCTGTCCCCAGGGGGAATCCCAGTAAGGTTCGCCGGGCTTGGCGGCTTTCCAGAGGGCGAAATCCAGGGAATCCTCCTTCTGCTCGCTCACGTCAATCCGGTTTCCCGCGTCCAGATCCTCCAGAGGCATGTGGGAGAGCTTGCCGTAATCCTTAAATTTTCTGGTACGGTAGTACACATCCCCGTTTCGGGCATAGGCATACCCCTTTTTCTCCAGCCCGGAGATAATCTCAATGATCTTGTCCACCGTTTCGGTGGCCCTGGGGTGGATGTCCGCAGGACGGGAATTCAGGCCGGCTGCATCCGTTTCATACTCCCTGATATACTTCTCCGCGATTTCCTTGGAGGACACCCCCTCCTCATTGGCGCGTTTGATGATTTTATCATCAATATCGGTAAAGTTCTGGACAAAGGTAACTTGATATCCACGGTACTCCAGATACCGGCGAAGGGTGTCGAAAACGCAGATGGGGCGGGCGTTGCCGATGTGGATGAAATTATAGACAGTGGGGCCGCAGACGTACATTTTTACCTTTCCTTCCTCCATGGGAACAAAGGGCTCGGTTTTCTGGCTGAGTGTGTTATAGATTTCCATGCTCATACGGTTGCTTCCTTTCCATACGGTTCATTTTTTGTTCCAGCTGCTCCAAACGGATCAGCAGCATCTCCATTTTTCGGTTTACCGGGTCGGGGATGTGGATTACATCCATATCCGAGGCGGGCGGAGAAGTCTCCTCCACTTTTTTCCCATTTCGGCGGACAATAACAGCGGGCACTCCCACCGCAGTGCAGTTAGGCGGCACTTCTTTGAGAACAACTGCATTGGCGGCAATCTTGGCATTGTCACCCACAGAAAAGGGCCCTAAAATCTTTGCGCCGCAACCCACCAGAACATGGCGGCCCAGGGTGGGATGGCGCTTTCCCGTGTCTTTCCCGGTTCCTCCCAGAGTGGCGCCCTGGTAAATGGTGCAGAAGTCCCCCACCACCGCCGTTTCTCCAATTACCACCCCTGCGCCATGGTCGATAAAGATCCCCCTGCCCAGTTCTGCGCCAGGATGAATTTCAATTCCAGTCCAAAGGCGGGCCCACTGGGATATCAATCGGGC
>CATJCP010000235.1 GCA_949737515.1 uncultured Oscillospiraceae bacterium
CCATTGGAGTGGACAAGGTTAATGAAAGGGCCCTGCATCTGTATCGGAAATATGGGTTTAACGAGGTTCTGTTTGAAGGGGAGGACGAAGCAGGGGAATTTTATAAGCTGTTAAAAAGGGATTGATACTGTTCTAATAGCTGACCCTCATATTTCTTCATCCCCCAAAATATTGCCTAATAAAATCAAAACCCCGGAAAATCAGCACTTTCCGGGGGATTTGTTACTAACGTGCTACTAAAACAGCCATCTACCACCAATAATGAACTTTTCCAGTGCATAGCGCATAGCATCCATTAAGTGGTTGAAATCATCTATTGGCTTGTTCAGCTTGTTATTGAACTTATCCTTATCCCAAGTGTAATTGCTGATTTCAGTAAGAAAATGAACACACCGGGGATGAATGATAATTTCAAAATCTTGGATGAACTGAATACCATTGTTAATACTGTCTTTTCCCTTTGCTGCACCTGATACCCTCAATCCATAGCCTTTTAATTCATCTATAGACTTAGGTTCAGCAGAATCAGCAGTTATCCGCTCTTTGCCGTATCCCAAAGATGTTATGTTTTCAGCAATCTTCTTATTGGAAAGCCCTGTTTCATACATTTCATCCCAAACAAAGATTTTTCTGTTTTGAACATCAATGAACCCGGCAAACAAAGCGGAAGGGTCATTTGTATAACCAAAGTCCAAACCAAAAGCAGATTCAATCTTGTAATCTTTCCTGATTTGTTCAATGGTAAATTCCTGTTCCTTCCAATTCTCATATACTAAACCATCAACGATACCCCAACCGCCCAAACCTGCAACTGCGTATCTCCGGGGGTTGTTCTTCTTCATGGTTTCAAAAATTTTTTTATCTGCTGCATACAACCATTCATTGCAAAGATAGTTGGTTGTTAAAGCAAGGGTTTCTGAATCCGGGGCATCAAAGAACCGCTTCTTTATCCAATGTTTTTCATTCCAAGGATTGAAAGTGAATGTAATCTGTTTGAATAGCCCATCAGGAACTTCACCCCTGATAGATTCATCAAGCATATCAAAATCAGATTCATTCATTATTTCATAGGCTTCTTCAATCCACATCCAACACAAGCAACCCTGTTCAACTGTGATTGATGTTACTTTCAAAGGGTCATCTAATCCCCGGAAGAAAATCTTTTGTTGTGTTCCGTCTTTCCGGGTAAAGGTTGCTTCAAGGGGGCTTTCTTTGAAAGTCCAAAAAGCATCAAGCCCCAATCTATGAACCGCCCATTTCAATTCAGAATAGCATGAATCATGTAATGTTCTGTAAGTCTTTCTGATAACCAACAGATTAGCAGCCGGATACTGAACCATATTCACGATATACCACAAAGCAGCGGTTTTTGATTTCTTGGATGCACGACTTCCTTTTACAACTCGGTATCTGCCTTTGAAGTGCCAAAAAGAAGCATAGCCTTTTCCCACAACATCAGGTAAGTTAATCTTCAAGTTTATCACCCCCGGTAATAACAACCGGGTCAGGAACAGTCACATTTACATTGTTATTGACAATGCCCCAAATCTTAGCAAGGATTTCAGCAGCTTTCAACCGTTCCTTTTCACCAACTTCAATATCATCAATGGTTTGCACACCTTCACCAACCAATCTAAGGGTTTGTTCAGTGTGTTCCCCTCTCATAACAGAAGTGAGATATTCAATGACTTCCTGTGCATCCGCTGTCTTTTCAGTGTGCAACCGTTCCATTTCAGCCTTGATTGCTGCTGCAAGTTCCGGCTTATATGGAAGGTGTCTTTTTTGATTAGGGTTTGTTAGGGTTTCAAGCAACCATTCATAAGCATTTGCAGCCGTCCTTGGTTTATATCCTGCTTTAATTGCAGCCTGATAAGCGTTGCCTTTGTTGGCAATGTATTCAGTTGCAAATAACTGTTCTTGTGGCTTTAATGTCATAAGGCAACACCCCTTTCATCTTAATTTCAAACGAAAATCCCCCGGAAGGTAGGAGGTCAGCAAGTTTCTCACGCTTGCCTAATAGCACCCTTCCGGGGGAATAGGACAAAGCCCCTGAATTGGCAAAGTTCAAGGGCTTTTCAATCTTGTGTATCTTTTCAAGATATACTATATCATACTTTAGGGGTGACAATCAAGGACAACTTTTTCAATCCTTCTTTATGTAGTCTTTGAACAGTGCGCTTGCAACAAGGAATTTCATCTGCTATCTGCTGCATAGTCTTATATTCAAAATACTTTCCGTAAAGAACAACTTTTTCATCAGAATTTGTTAAGCGGTCTATGTTGTGCATCACATCAGCTTTCAGGTCAACAAATCTATCAATATCAGCATTGATTTCTTCCTGTAGGTCAACGATTTTTGCAACAATCTTTCCTATAGTGTCACCTTGGGGGGAAGTTTGTACCCGGTCACTTGAATAATCAGGGGAACGGATGCAAAGTGATTGTTCTTTTAATTCTTCAAGTCTTTTCAGCTTTACATTTATCATTGTATCCGATTCCTTCACCTGATTCAGATATTCTTTGATAGTCATATCAATTCATCCTTTCTTGAATAGTTAATGTTCCGCTTAATTGTTCCGCTGTTCCGCTTATTTACTCTATTACTATATACTTTTCTTTTTTATTTTTCTTTTTACCCTTAAAGTATAAATACAAATTCAATTTATAAAGAAAATCTACTTTTAAGCGGAACAGCGGAACAAAACCACTAAAACCCCTGATTTTACAGGGCTTTTTCGTGTTCCGCTTAAAATTATCAAGCGGAACAGAAGCGGAACAGAAGCGGAACAACTTGCAACCACAACCTATTTGAATACTTTGCCGGATTCCTTATGTTTCAAAGTAACCCTTCCCACAATTTCAAACCCTGCCAAATCCACAAGCAGCCGGAAAGACTGAATAACCTTATGGTTCAGTTTGGCTATTTCCTGTTCTTCCCTGATAATATCTTTTGTACCCTCATAAGCTGTTGGGTCATAGTATCCTTCACTGTTTCTTCTCATATCCATAGCATTTATCCTTTCTTGGTTTTAATCGGGCATTTGTCACAATCACCCATTGAAGCACCAAAACACCCCTTGCAGGGGTCATTTTCTGAATGAAATAATTCACCTGTTGAAGCTGCTGCGCATAACGCAAGAAGGAAAACCCCGGCAACGCTTCCAAAAAAGAAACCAAGTGCAAAAGCAATTACTGTATCAATCATTGTATTTCCCCTTTCTTGAACTTAACTTTTCAAACTCCAAAAATTCTTGCAGCCATCATATCAGCGGTATGTGCAAACAAAACATTGTGAAACTGTGTAACTGCCTGACCGTAACTGTTCCAATTCTCTTTGCTGTCAAATGCTCCCATGTGCCAACGGATGCACATGATTTCTTCATCTGTAAGGAACATCATCTTTTGCAGCATGATAACCGATTTTTCACCATGACCGGGAAGAATAGCAGCATTGTTATACTGCCAGTGTTCCGGGTCAGTTCCTTCCGGCATCAGCTTATAGTTATCACACTTACACAAATCATGGAACATTCCGATTATGTAAGGGCTTCTTTCCTTTTCCCATTTAAGTTCACAACGCTTGGTAAGGTCAAGCAAGCACTGTGTTACACAAAAGGAATGGTCAAACAAACCGCCTGACCTGTTCCCATGATGGGAAATAGAAGCAGGGGCTTCAAAGAAGTTCAGTGTGTTCAAGTGAAGAATCATCTTTTCAATATCCACACTGTTGAACACTTCCCCCATCAGTTTCTTAAACTGTTCAATTCTTTCAATCTTTGTAAAACTCATTTTGAACACACCTTTCTTTTTAATCATCAAGGACATAAACCCTTGTTTTCTTTCCGTCAATCCGCTTATCCACAACCTTCAAGTTCAACCGCTTGCAAAGCTGTTTGGTGAAAACCACATTTCCCATAGGTTGCATACTGTTTTCAGCACAAAAGACTGTATAACGCTTGTAAACTTCCGGGGTTGGTTCGTTTTCGATTTCATCAAGTTCACATTCTGCAAGGAAAGCAAGGATTGGATTATTTTCTTCTTCGTATCCGTCAAGCTGCTTCTGTACCTTGTCCGACTTGGTGAACTCTTTTTCTGTATAAACCCTTTTCAATCCCTCAATACCAAGCCTGATAAAGTATTCAATGGGTTGCTGCTCTGTCAGGTGATACTTAATATAAGGGTCAAAATCCGGGTCTTGTGTTCCGTCCGGCAAATACTTTGAAAAGGTTGCATTGAAGGGGATTATTACTAACCGCCTAAGAACCGCCCCGGTCTTGTCCTTTATTCGGGGAATATCGTTAGCAGAAAACAGCAGCTTGATATATGGGTTAAATTCAAAGGGGTCTTGTCCTTTTCGTTCTGCCTTGATTCTGTTTCCTGTTACAATCTTCTTGAATGTTGCCACCTGCGAACCCTGCAAGAAATCATCACCAATATCATCACCGATATTTGCTAATTTCCCAAACATCATTGAAGTGCTAAACCTGTCACCAAGTTCTTTTAGGTCAAGGGCTGAAATGTTCTGTTCCCCAAGTATGACTTTTACACAATCCAAGAAAGTTGATTTACCATTATTCTTATCCCCGGTTAGAATGAAAGCCTTTCCTAACTCGTTTCTGCGATAGAAGCAGTAACCAATACATTCTTCCAATAAAGCCCTGATTTCCGTATCACCGCAAGCAATTTTGTTCAAAGTGGTATCCGCTAATTTTGAATAAGCGTTTGGGTTGTAATCCCATTCAATGCGGTTGGTAATCGGATAATCCGGGGAAAAAGGAAGCATCTGTTCAGTAACCAAATCAAATATCCCATTTCTGAAAGCAATATACCGGGCATCAGCCGGGGTCATTGGTTCAGCAATGATTTCTAAGTAATCAATGACTTCCCTTCTTTTGGTTTTGTTCAAGTTTGGAATTTCCTTAATCATCAGCCTTTCAATTTCCCGGTAACCAGTCACATAAAGCCCATCCCGGTAAATGTGAAGCTGATTATTTATCTTCACCACATGACAAAGGTTTTTCAGATAAATTGCAAACTTATCAAACAAGAAAGTTTGTTTGTAAAAGAAAACAGGCTTCCTAAACGCTTCATCCCTAAGAATCACTTCCAGTTCTTCATCAGATAATGGGTCTTTGAAGCAAAAGCTGTTTGTGTTTCTAAGGATTGCCCGGATTCTATCAGGTTCTAAAGCAAGCTGTGATTGAAGTATCAGGATATACTTATATAGCGTATCATTCCGACCTTCCCCGGCATCCATCCCCCAAAGGTCAATATTGGTATCAACCGGGAAAAGTTCATCAGGTAATTCTTGATAATCTTCCCCTTCAAGCACATCATAATCAGGGGGGAAACGGTCTGAACCATGAACCCTAAGAGGGATATAAGTGCTTTTGCTGTGAATATCTGCGATTAAACCAACAGCAAGTTTCTTATCCTTGCCCCCCTTCATATCCTGTGTGGTTCTCCAATATGTATGACCGCCCTTTGTAGACGGTAAGCATAAACACCGCCACTGATTAGCTTCTGCCATATCAAGAAAGGCATCATATAATTCCTTGGTGTCAAAACTCACATCAACAAAACCTTCATTCAGGATTCCACCAAAACAATCAAATTGGGAAGCATTGTCAAAAGTTCGGATAGAATCAATACCTTTGACTTTTTCAGCAGGGGATTTTCCGTCACCGCTTGAACTCCCTTTAACATAGGTCTTGAAAACCTTATCATTTCCAGTCCATGACATTCAGAACCACCCCCCCCCATCAATTTATTTTCTTTTGAACATGGTCTTTCAACTGTTCAATGTTCTTCTGAATTGTTTTTAACTTTCTGATAGCAGATTCAGCAGCAGTCTTTGATTGCTGCATCTGTGATTTCAAAGTTTTCAAGTGTTCTTTTTCTGCTGCAAGTTCATCTTTGGTGTAAGGAACTCCATTCGGCTTTTTCTTTGATTTGATTTCCCTTCCAAGGTCTGCAACAATCTGATTCAACCGCCAATATTCTTTTCCCTGAACCTTCTTTTCAGATTCATATAATGCAGCAGCTTCAAGCAGATAATCCTTTATATCCGACAAAATCTGTTCTTCATGTTCAAAATCTAAAGCAATAGTTTTGAACAACTTCTTTAATCGTTCAGCGGAAGAAGGAAAGAAGTTTTCAAGGTGAATCTGCATCCTTCCGCTATTCCAAACAATATTTATATCATTCATCATATCACCCCAAAATCTTTCAATCGTTTCAACGCTAAATCAACATACCATTGTTTATCAAGTTCAGCAGGACATTGAACACCGTTTACTTCATCATTCCAAATAAAACAGTGTTCCGGGCTGTTAGCAATCTTAGCTGCCTTTTTGGTTTTCGCATGAACCTTTTTAACCCCTTCCTTTTTGGGGTTTTTGGATGCAAATATTCTGATACACTTTTCATTTACAACCCGGTCACCATGAAGGATGCAATCATATTTTCCGCTTATCTTGGTAACAAGCTGAAATTCCTTCAAGTCATTGCAATCCCTGATTGTTTTTTCAACCGGGATACCTTTGACCATGTAATCAATCAAGGCTTGGTTGATAATCGGAAGGTCATAATCAAGGGGGTTCAGCTTTTTAACATAAGCCCCTTTTGACTTCCACCGGGGTTTTCCCTTATCTGTGAAAAGTTCACCATGCGGAACAACCACATAGTTATTCACATCTTTCTGAAATACCTTGCAGTATTCATCAAATTCAAGGGTTAGCCCGGTTCTTTTTTCCCATTCAGCACATATATCATCAATCAAATAATAATCTTCCGGCTTCTGCATCTTAATCAAAATACCATCTGTATTTGACTGAATCAGTTGACAATATGGTTCAAGTTTTTCTATCAGGTCAAGAATAAGAAGCTGACCATATACACACACCCTGTTAGCCTGCCGGGGGTCATATAAGCCGTTAGATGGGTCTTTCATTACCCCATAGGTAGAATTAAGCACCAACTTCAAAGGAAGCTGCAAGGGGTTTCCTTCTGCTTTCAGTTTTAACCTTGTACGATAGATTTCTTCATACTTCTTAGGGTCTTTCATGTTCCGGCTATGCAGGTTGTATCTAATCATCAAAGACGGATACAGGGAAGCAACATCAGCCATCAGATAATATCCTTCACCTTGATATTTTTCCAAAGCCCCATGAACACCACCCCAACCAAATTGATGGGGGCATCCGGCAACCATGATTTCAAGCTGTGTTTTCTTAGGGGTTTTCTTTCCCGGTTCATGCTTGTAATAACAGCGGTTTTCCGGGTTTCTGTACCAATCCAAAACAGCGGTATATTTTTCAATCCGCAAGGTATCCGGGAAATCAATATCAAATTCATCATCCCGGTATTGCTGTGTTGCTTCAAGAATGATAGCGGATAGTTGGGGCTTTGTCTTTGAAATCAAAGACATATCGAGCCCTTTTCCCTGACAGGCTAATTTCACAAGCCCAAGGTGTGCTTCAAAATCTTCTTTCCGTTTAAGGAATACTTCAACTGTCTGCTGCACATCATGCTTACAATATTTGATGGTATCAGCAATTTCTTCATCTGTTAATTTTCTTGGAATATCAAAGGGAACAGAAGTTTCTTTGATGTTATTCCCCATGAACCCCTCAAAAACTTTTAAGCCCCGGTCAATGTTTGCCATTACATCATAGTTGTTCAGGGGATAGTTTCTGAATAAGCTGCTGAATTTCCATCCCGGTTGACCTCTAACAATGATATAATCATTGATTTTCTTGGGGTCAAATCCGCAAAGAATACCTTTCAGAATCCATTGGTCATAACCCCGGCTGTTGAATCCAACCCAAATATCGTTGACCTTTTCCCGGTACAACTTTTCAAGGGCTGCTTTATCATTCACAATGACAATTTCTTTTTTAGCTGCCATATCCATAATGACAACCAACCAATCATAGCGGAAAACCTCAAAGTCATAAAACAGCATCTTTTATCACTTCCTTCCTGAAAATAGCCCCGGTCAATGCTTGGATGGTCTGCACCAACCGGGGCATTTCTTAAGCTGCTTAACTTTGAAAGTTAATTTTCAAAAACATCAGAAATATTGTAAGTATGGAAACCGTTCTTTCCCTCACCATATTCCAACTGGAAGGTAAGTTTGTTGGTGTCGATTTCTTCCGCTGCATCCATCAACAGGGCTGCATACTGCTTATAGGTCTTGAACAGCTTACCGCCGTTATCCTCGATAGCGTGAACACAATCCAAATCCATAGAACGCAACAATTCATTGTTGAAGTGGATTCCAGTGCCATTCTGAACCACCTGATTATAGAAAATCCGGCTGTTCTTGAACTCACCTGCAACAATCTTGAACCAAATGGAAACCATTGGGTCACCCTTCTTGGATGCAACCAATTCCATCTTGTCAACACACACTTCATAGGTGTCCGGGGGAACTTCCTTGAAGTTACCGCCATTCTTAGCAGCTTCTTCAACATCCTTCTGCAAACCTTCTGTATCAATTTCCTTATCCCACTTATCAAACAAATCAGCCATTTTTATTACCTAACCTTTCTTAAAATATTTTTATTATTGCAATAGCCAAAATACAGGCTATACAAATCAGTGTGTAATTGTTTCGGTTCTTCTGTTCTTTATCGCCTATTGCCCCAAAACCGAACAATAAAGCCAACAGGAAAAGCAACCAAGTCATTTAATCTGCCTTTCTGCTTCTGCGTGTTCTTCTTCCCGGAACACTTGCAGGAGTATCAGCATCAGCCGGAACTTCATCAGTCTTGGGGTTTCCTGCCTGTGCAATTCTCTTGATACCTTCACCAAATTCTTCCTTAGTGATTTCTTTTGCACCTTCCGGGATTTCATCACCTTCATGCTTCATAACATAGTTATCAGCATCAGGAAGATAGAAATAAGTGTCAGCTTCGCAAACCGCTTTTTCCGGCTGTTCATCCTGTGAAGATTTCCGACTTCTTCGGGTTCTGCTTTTGGTTTCGGTCTGTTCGTCCGGGTCAAAAGGCGGTTTATCATCTTCCGGGGGATTCATTGCCCCTTCAATGGGGTTTTCAGAATCCGGGGAAGCATCCTGAACAGATTCCTTTCCGGCATCCGTGGTATCTGCTTCTTCCTGTTCCGCTGCCTTTCTTCCCCTTCTTCCAGTCCTGTTATTAGAAGCGGATGCAGCAGGGGAAACAGGCTTATCAGCGTTTGCATTTGCTTCATCATATACTTCCATCAGGGAAGCCCAAGAAAGGGGAATAGTGGTCTGCTGAATGCCCTTCAATCTGCCACCGCCAAAGATAACTTCATTACTTTTGAAGTTCAGGGTTCTTGTACCATCATCTTCCACAACCACCCTTGCAACAATGTCAACCATTCCGGCAACCTTGTTTGCAATAGCATCTTGAATGTTGGGGGCAATTCGGGTAATGTTCTGACCGTTCTTCTTTGTAATATCCTTGGAAACATCCTCATGGGAAACCACAACAATATTTTCATAATCAAGATTGAAGAACCTGCGGATGGTTGACAGATATTCAGTCTTGATAATATCCCAACCCTTGCCATAGCCTGAATCAGATTCATGCTGAATTTTCAGTTGGTCATACATATACACCCGGCACATTTCCCTTGTATCTTCCAACAGGTCAATGATAATGGTCTGAAAATCGTTCTGCTTCTTTTCCAACTCGGTGATTGCTTCCTTGAACACTTCCCAAGCATATTTACGCTTGGTAATGCGTCCTTCAACCTTGACTTCATCCTTAATTCCAATATAAGGCATGGTCACAAACTGGATGTTTCCATCAGTGTTCAGGTTCAGCGGATTAGGGGCTTCATCAAGCATTGTGGTTTTTCCGCTGAAAGCAGCCCCATAAATCCAAATCTTTCTTTTCTTGGTTTCGCTGATATTTCTTCTTTCTGCACTCGGTAAAATCATATAATCCTTTCCTTTCTGACAATATTCTTCATAGTCACAATATCTACAAAGCCAACCTTCATTAGCTTCATATTCGGTTTCCTGCTGCACATCTTGAACAAGTTCAAGATGTTCAACAACTTTGCTATAATCAAACGGAACTTCGATTGCTGCAACTTCCGTTGGTGTAATTTCTGCAAGTACTCTTTCCCGGAACTGATACAAGGTTTCATCTTTCTTCTGTTTGCTGCTGTTTTTGGGAACAAACAGGAAGAACATTTTCCTTATTTTCTTACCGGGATTAGCAGCTTCAAAATAGTGCTTGTAAAGGTGAAGCTGTCTTGATTCCATGTAATGTTCAACATTGTTTGAATATTTGAAATCCCAAATATCATACAAATCAACCGCCATTCCGTAAGGGTTATAAGGGGATTCTTTTGCCATGTAACCCATAGGAACAAGCAAATCAATGAACCCTTTGAACTTTGGTGTGGAAATCAAAACTTCATGCTTTCCCTTTGGAACAATTGCCCTTGCTTTAGCAATCTGTATTTCAAGTTTCATTGCTTCCGTAATATGTGCATCCGATATAACCGGATAAGAAAAGAAATATTCCTGAATTGCTTCTTCAATCCCTTTTTCAATCCCGGTATGTAATGCCTGACCAATAATCAAAGCATTATCCGCTGCATCAGTTGGGATAGTTTTTAACTTGTCAACATATCGCATTTTGTACTTGCGTTTGCAGCTTTCAAAACATTCAACTGCTGAATGTGAACTTTGCATTGAATCACCCCTTCCATAATGTTTTTGAACTGTTCAAATCCTTCCGGGTAAAGAATCATTGCAATGCTGCCTGAATTGTTAATCTGCTTGATATTGCGCTTTTGTAGGTCAGTAGGTTTCCCATCCGGGGCTTTCAATTCCACATCAAGGGATATTCCATTTGCTACAATGTGCATATCCGGCAAGCCCTTCTTTGAATACCCACCGCCCCAACGCTTTTCATAGTAACCAATCGGGGGAACAGGCATCTTGTCCTTTGCCGTTCCAAGGGGATAGATACCCAAACCCTGCAACCACTTCTTCACCCGGTTTTCAAAGTTTTTTTCTGCTGCCATCACATCACCTACTTCAAAGAAATTCTGACAGAAGCAGCAACCGGGGAAGTCTTGGAATACTTTTCATATACATCCGGCATTTCCTTCTTCAAGGTTTTGCTGTCAATCGTTGTTTTGGAAGTAGCTGCAACATAGGTGACTTTCAGAAATTCATTTTCAAAGGATTTCACACCGTAAGCATCCATAGCTTCAACCAACTTTGCCCTGACCGTTTTTTCCTGTTCTTCCAAGGCTTTCTTCTGATTTAACAGGTCAGTCATAGCCTGAATCACATTGACTTCTTTTGTCTGAAACTGTTGCAAAGCTGTCTGTTCAGGTTCATCAGCTTCATCCGGGCAAGTCTTGGTTAAATCAAGCGCATCTTCACAAGCATCCGGGCAAGTTTGCAGCTTGTCACAACTTTTGCAGCAAATGTTTTCACCCGATACCGGGCAAGTGCTTCCACTGTTACATTTCTTCATTTTCATACCATCCTTTCAAATCAGATACCACCTTGTAAATCAGGTAAATAACCACCGGGATAAGCGGAATAGCGTACAATTCCGGCATTTCATTCCCTTTCACAATCGCTGTTGGGATGAATCCCACACAAACCCCAAAGGCAAAGAACTTCATAATTACCTTTGCAGTTTTAACCTTTTTGCTTTTCAGCTTCTTCTTTTTGGGGTGGGTATTAGCCACCGCCTTTTTTCCGTCAAAAACAGGAATTTCAAGTTCCTTCGGCTTCATATTGGGTGAATAGTTCATCTGTATAATCCTTTCTCATCCTTAAAGTTTCTAATACATCCATTTCCACACTGTTCCTGCAAAGCAAGTAATGATAGAAGCAGGTTCTTTCTTGACCGATTCTGTGAATACGTTTTTTGGATTGTTCAAACAGTTCTGATTTATCAGTCAAAGTGAAGTAAACAATGTGGTTTGCCTTTTGAAGATTCAGCCCCATAGCCCCGGCTTGATACTGGATGAAAGTGATTGAATCATCATATAGGAAATAGGCTTGTAAGTCCTTCCTGCTTCCATTCACAACCGATATATTCGGGGTTTTCTTCAATGCTATCTGTTGCAGCAGACTTAATTCTTCATTAAAGTTGTAGAACACAATCAAGCGTTCATTTGTACTGAAAATCAAATCTTCAAAGGCTTGCAGCTTATCTTTGCAATACTGACCGCAAAGCTGCCTTGCATACAATCTTTTGGTTAAAGCGGTATCACCTATCAATTCAACTTCATTTCCTGTTTCCATCCCGGAAACATTCACATTCAGCTTGTTTACAGTGATTAAACTGTTTCGCATAAACCGCCTGTATTCTTTGGTAGGTGATACCATAACAGGAATTTCAATCTGTTCAGGAAGTTCAAAGGCTTCATCAGATTTCATAAAGATTGCCCCATGTTCTGCAAGTTTAGCTTTCAGGCGGTCAACATTTTTGTAACCTACCACATGGGGAATTTTGAAACCTGAATCACCATCTTCAATCCATTCAACTTCAACATAGTGCTGCCAATATCGTTTTTTGGTAATATCCCAACCCAATAAGTGAAGCTGTGACCAAAGATTTTCATATTTTCCTGCTGTCGGTGTTCCTGAAAGAAGAATTACATTTTCCGGGTTCATTTTCAGAATGAATTTTGACCGTTTAGCCGTTTCATTTTGAATAATGGAACTTTCATCAAGCATCAGGGTAAACCCGGCTATATGGGCTAAATCTGACCGCCTGAACACCAAATCATAGTTAATCACACCTACACATTTCCCAACTGTACCAATCCATTCTTCAAGCAGTTTCTTTTGGGTCAGGTCAAACACTGTCAAATTGTAATGTGTTTGAAAGTGTTCAACCCAATCCTGAATTTTCGATTTCTGACAAATCAGAAGAATCTTATTAGGAAAAGAAACCGCTTTTTCTGAACCTACATAGGTTTTTCCAAGCCCCATATCAAGGTAATAGGCAACCCGGTTCAATTCTTTGGTTTCGTTAAGGGCTTTCTGTTGGTGTGGATAAAGGGTAATCATTCTTTCCCTTTCTTTTTCTTAATCTGCTGAACAACGGTCTTTTCCTTGATAACCTTCTTCAATCTGCTGTTATTTCCAAAAATCTTGATAGCCAAAGCAGCGGTAAAGGCATCATAATCATCCGGGGTTTCATTAACCCCACACTTCACAACTGTTTTGCTGCCATCCTTCCAAAACACAACGGTTGCAGAACCGCTTTTCAGGATTCTAACAGGGGTGAAATCCTGCTTAACCATTTCAGCAAACAGAGCATCAACAATAGCCGGGGGAATAGAATGAACTGCACAACGGCAATTCACGTTTTCCGGGATAACCCTGTTCATAATTTCATTGACTTCATCTGCCAACTGTTCAAATGTTTTTTCCATTTTTACATTCATCCTTTCTTGAAAGTTAATTTTCAATTTTAATGCCTGTAATCTGTTCAAAGATTTCCGGGTCAAAATTCGGAAGGCTGCGGATAATGTTCCGCTTGTATTCTGAAAGCCCATCCCACCAAATTTGACCGCATTCAGAATTATTCAGTTCTTTCAGATAACCGCCTGTAACCTTGGCTTCAGGATGTTCTTTCTTTTCTTCATCCGTCATATCAGAAAGATAAATGTATTCAAGAACATCACCGGGAATTTGATTCAGCAGATACCGGGCATCACTATTCAACCAATCCTGATAAGTCCAATCGGAAGGTTTGTTGAACAGGTAAATTTTCGGGCTTTCAGTATTGAAGCAACCATTGGAAAAATTGGTCTTGTTCCAATCACCGCTGTTGCAATCACCGCTGTTGCAATCACCGCTGTTGCGATTACCGCTGTTCCAATCACCGCTGTTGCAATCACCGCTGTTGCGATTACCGCTGTTGCGATTACCGCTGTTGCGATTACCGCTGTTGCGATTACCGCTGTTGCGATTACCGCTGTTCCA
>CATJCP010000236.1 GCA_949737515.1 uncultured Oscillospiraceae bacterium
AGCGTCTTTCATATACTGAACAGCCTGGTCAGCGGGGATAATGTCAGCCAGCTTGAAGAAAGCGGATTGCAGGATGGTATTGATGCGGCTGCCCAAACCAATCTGCTTGCCCAGCTCCACGCCGTCAATGACATAGAACTGAATGTTGTGTTTCTGCATATACTGCTTGTCAGCAGCAGGCAGTCTCTTTTCAATCTCTGCTTCGTCCCAAGCGCAGTTGAGCAGGAATGTTCCGCCGTCCTTCAAATCCTGAACCATATCATACTTGCCGATATAGGCGGGATTGTGGCACGCCACAAAGTTAGCTTTGTTAATCAGGTAGGTAGATTTAATGGGGGATTTTCCGAAACGCAGGTGGGAAACAGTTACGCCGCCGGACTTTTTGGAATCGTATGCAAAGTAAGCCTGGGCGTACATATCGGTATGGTCGCCGATAATCTTGATGGAGTTCTTGTTAGCGCCAACAGTACCGTCAGAGCCAAGGCCCCAGAACTTACAGCTAGTCGTTCCGGCAGGAGTGGTGTCTTCCACTTCAACGGGAGCCAGGGACAGATGGGTAATGTCATCGTTAATAGAAATGGTGAAGGGGGACTTGGGAGCCGCAGCTTCAGCATTTTTGTAAACTGCCGCAATATCGGCAGGGGGGGTGTCCTTGGAAGCCAGTCCGTAACGTCCGCCGTAAACAGGAACGCTGTCAAACTTGGTGCCTTTCAGGGCAGTGACAACATCCTGGTACAGAGGCTCGCCCAGCGCGCCGGGCTCCTTGGTGCGGTCGATAACGGAGATGGTCTTGGTGGTAGCGGGAATGGCCTCTACCAGATGCTTGGCGGAGAAGGGACGGTACAGGCGAACCTTTACCAGACCGTATTTATGGCCAGCAGCGTTAAGGGCGTTGACGGTTTCCTCTACAGTCTCGCAGACAGAACCCATGGCGACGATAACGTGCTCCGCATCAGGGGCGCCCACATAGTTGAACAGCTTGTAATCAGAGCCGATCTTGGCGTTGATCTTGTTGAGGTATTCCTCTACAATGCCGGGAACGGCTTCATAGTACTGGTTGCAGGCTTCTCTGGCCTGGAAGAACACGTCGGAGTTCTGGGCGGTGCCTTTCAGGAAGGGGCGCTCAGGATTCATGGCGTGTTTGCGGAACTCATTGACAGCATCCATATCCAGCATGTCTTTGAGGTCGTCAAAATCCCAGATTTCAATTTTCTGAATTTCGTGGGAGGTGCGGAAGCCGTCGAAGAAGTGCAGGAAGGGAACCTTGCCCTTGATGGCGGACAAATGGGCCGCCGCGCCCAGGTCCATAACCTCCTGTACGCTGCTGGAGCAGAGCATCGCGAAGCCGGTCTGGCGGCAGGCGTAAACGTCCTGATGGTCGCCAAAGATAGACAGCGCATGGGAAGCCAGGGTACGGGCAGATACATGGAACACGCCGGGGAGCAGCTCGCCTGCGATCTTATACATATTGGGGATCATCAGGAGCAGGCCCTGGGAAGCAGTATAGGTGGTGGTCAAAGCGCCTGCGGACAGCGAGCCGTGCACCGCGCCTGCAGCGCCGGCCTCGGACTGCATCTCCACAACCTTAACGGTGTTGCCGAAGACGTTTTTCAAGCCGTTTGCAGCCCACTGGTCGGTAACTTCCGCCATGGTGGAGGACGGTGTGATGGGGTAAATAGCCGCTACGTCCGTAAACGCATAGGATACATGTGCGGCGGCGTTGTTACCGTCCATGGTTTTCATTTTTCTTGCCATGATTTTTCCTCCCTTTGGGATTATTCTTTCAGAACCGGAAACACTCAGACAGAGAGAACCACTGCCCTTTCCCGCATTTTAGGGACGGCAGCCACTGCCTGTCCCTTGACACGCAAAGAAAACTACCAGGCTGGACTCCCCCTTTCAGCTGGTACATTGGGGAGACCAATGAGGGCTTGGGGGAATCCGCTTGTAGCTTTTGTGTCAGTTCTCTTTATAGGTAGATTTTAACACGTTTTTCCCGCCTTGTAAATGGGTTTTCGGGACAAATGGGAAAAAATCTTTTTTCAGGGAAAAATTCTAAAAAAGGGGGTAAGGGACTGGGGCGGCAGGTTGCCGCGGTTAAATCAATCTTTCTGGAAGGAATTTGTTAAGGCTTCTATCATCATTTTGACGGCCATGCTGAATCCGATCACAAAGCAATCCCGATTTTCCTGCGCGCATTCTACCATAATGGCGTCCCGGATTTCGTCATACACCTCCTGCTGCTCCGTCGTCAAGGTTTTCATAAATTCTGCCCGGTCGGGGGTTGGGGCTGATGGTCTGAAGGAAAGGATTTCCATGATATTGATGTTTCCCTTAAATAAATCGTCCAGTATGCTGTTCATGCTGTTATCTCTCCTTTTAATGTAACATGGGTTCATTATTTATAGCCCCAAAATCATGCTGTTTTATTCATTTTTACTGAACTCATGCTAATTTTATATGGGGGTTATATCCCCTTAACGGAGAAGATTATAACCCCCATACTTTTAATTGTCAATATGGAGGATCAGTTTATGATTGTATTTGATAAATTGTGGCATGTAATGGCGGAGAAGAAGATCTCTACTTACCAACTGAGAGAACAATGCGGCATTGACAGCAAAACAATTCGACGGCTTCGGGCAAATGATAACATGGAGACAAAGACACTAAATAAACTGTGCTCTATCTTATCATGTAAATTGGAGGATATTGCTGAATATATTCCTGATAATACAACAGCTGACAGCTGCGAGAAATAGTATAATCCTGTTTTATTTGGCGGCGGTTTCATTTCTCGTTCAATAAAACAGCGCAAACCGTCATTTCCCCGGATATCCAGGGAAAATCGGGGTAATTTGGCCGAAAACCATCTAACTTTTAATTTGACAGCCGGGTGAAGGTTTCGTATAATGAAGAGAATAGGGCGCTTGAGAAATCAAAATACTGCGCCCGCAGAAAAGGAGACTGATTATGAACCCGGACGGTGGTATATGGCCATCTATCACGATTATCCTGGCGGCGCTGCTGCTGGGCACATTTCTCACGGCAGGGGACGCCGCAATTTCTAACCTCAATGAGGGAAAGCTGAAAAAGCTCCTGGAAGAAAAGAAAAAACAGCAGATCTGTGAAAAGCTCCAGCCCCTGTTAAGCTCCCCTAACCGCTTTTTTATAACGGTTCACCTGGGACTGACCTTGAGCAGCTTTTGCATTGCGGCGGGGGCGCTGCATATTTTTTCAAGGCTAGTCAGGGGCTTTTTCCAGGGGGAATATGGAGAAACAAGCTCAGCCTATATCGCCTCAGCGGCAGGAATGGTATTGCTTTTGGTGTTTCTGGTAGTGACGCTTATGAGAGTGCTCCCCCACCGTCTGGTAAAGCTGCATCCCGAAAAGACTGCGGCAGCCCTTGCAGGGCCGCTGATTATGACCTACCATATATTTCGACCCTTTTCGGCAATCCCGGCGTTTCTGTCAGATGGAATCCTGCGGCTGATGGGGTATGATCCCAAGCACATGCAGGAGGAAGTGACGGAAGAGGAAATCCGCCTGATGGTGGATATGGGCAATGAAGCTGGCGCGATTGAAAAAAGCGAAAAGGAAATGATCAACAACATCTTTGAGTTTGACGACCGCACTGCCGGGGAGCTTATGACCCATCGGACAGAGATTGTAGCGGTGCCGGCGGATGTGGAACTGGGCGAAATAATCCGGTTGGCGACAGAGGAAGGATATTCCCGTATACCGGTGTACGAAGAGGATATTGACAACATTGTCGGCATCCTGTATGTAAAGGACCTGCTGGGGTTTGCCATTGTGCCGCCGGAGAGCTTCCATGTCCGGGATTACATGCGGTCCGCCCTGTTTGTGCCGGAGACAAACCGCTGTGAGGAGCTTTTCCAGCAGCTTAAAACCAAGAAGCTGCAGATGGCGATTGTAATAGACGAATATGGCGGAACCTCCGGCCTGGTGACCATGGAGGACCTGCTGGAATCCATTGTGGGGAACATTCAGGACGAATACGACGAGGAAGAGGAACAGATATCCCGGGTGTCGGACCAGGTCTACCTCATTGATGGGACCACTTCACTGGAAGATGTGGAGCGGCTGTTTGACATTGAGTTTCCCGAGGATTCGGAATATGATACCTTGGGAGGGTTTATCACAGAGCAGCTGGGGCATATCCCCCGTCCTGGCGAGCTGGCGAGAATCCAGCTGGAACATGTGCAGTTTACCGTTGTAAGTATGGTGGAACGGCGCATTGCCAAGGTGCGCGCAGAGCAGCAATGCCCAGTGCCTTCCGAAGAATGCGAATCTAGATAAAGCAAAAAAGCAGGGAGTGTCCTCAGAAAGCTCTGAGGACACTCCCTGCCCCTTATTGATAAAGAACCAATTAGTCGTCCAGGGAAATACCGGCTGCTTTCAGGAATGCCTTTGCAATGACCATGTGTCCGCCCAGCTGGGGATGGACATGATCCCAGGTGTAGAAGCAGGGGTGGTAGTACTCCATCCCCTTGTCGAATTCGGCCATAGCGTCCACATAGATCGCGCCATATTTGTCGCACAGCTCCCGGGCTCCTTCGTTGTACTGGTCTACCATGGCGCGGAAGGGCTCGTCGTGGTTGGGCTCAATGTAGCAGCAGGAGATCACCAGCATGGCTTTTACCTGGGGAACGGTGCGGCTGATCATCTGCTCATAGTTTTTCAGGAAGGTTTCATAGTCCACATGGCGGTGATGGAGGTGGGGGTTGTCAAACTGCCGCCAGATATCGTTGACGCCGATCATGCAGGAAACATAGTCGGGGTGATGGGCCAGGACATCTTCGTCCCACCGCTCCAAAAGATCCCGGCTGGTATTGCCGCTGACCCCCGTATTGATAATGCGCATCTGCAGGTCCGGGCGGCAGGCGGTTAGCAGTGCGTCTACCACCGCGGGGTACCCTCTGCCCAGGTCTTCCTTCCGGTTTTCTGCCACAGGGCGGACACGCCCCACATCTGTAACAGAGTCGCCCGCCATAACCAGGGTGGAGTTGGATTCAAATAAACACATAAGTGATACGCTCCTTCTGCTTTTTATAAAGATCCCTAATTTTATTCTATCGCGAAATGGAAAAATGTCAATGGAAAGAAGGGAAACGCGGGCAAATAAATAGGGGCAGGCTCTCCTTACTGCTCCCATCTCCCTCTCTATTGGGATTCCAGATAAAGGATATTTGCAGACAGTGGCAAAAGAGGCTAGGGAAAGGATCGGAATATCGCCTCCAGCGGCATATAGCGTATTGCCATAAAACAACCCATATTTTTCAACCTTCCCGCTTGCATAGGATGGGGATGTATGTTAAACTATAAACAAACGTCCTCATAATGCCAAATAACAAGGAGAGTGGATTTTAATGGAACTGCTGAAAGGCAAGACTGCTGTTGTCACCGGCGGTACAAGAGGCATTGGTCTGGCAATCGTCAAAAAGTTTCTTCAGAACGGCGCGAAGGTTGCGCTTTTAGGTTCCCGTCAGGAGACCGTTGACAAGGCCCTGGCCGGTCTGAAAGAGGAAAACCCCAATTATCCTGTTATCGGTATGTGTCCTGCTCTGAGCAATCCCGAACAGATTCATGAAGCTTTCCAGAAGGTCAAGGAGACCTTTGGCTCCTTTGATATTCTGGTCAACAATGCAGGTGTCTCTGCCCGTGAGCCTTTGTATGAATACAAAACCGAAGACTTTGCAAAGGTAATGGATATCAATGTTACTTCTGTCTTTGTCTGCGCCAGAGAGGCTGCTGGGATCATGAAGGAACAGGGCGGCGGCGTCATCCTGAACACCAGCTCCATGGTCAGCCTGTACGCCCAGGCCTCCGGCTGCGCCTATCCCACCTCCAAATTCGCTGTCAACGGCTTTACAAAATCCCTTGCCAGGGAACTGGGCAAGGATCACATCCGCGTCAATGCGGTCGCCCCCGGCGTAACCCGTACCGATATGGTTGCCGCTCTGCCGGAGGAAATGGTCAAGCGCATTACTGCCCCCATTCCCCTGGGGCGTATGGGAGAACCGGAAGAAGTGGCGGATGCATTCCTGTTCCTTGCCAGCGATATGGCCAGCTATATTACCGGGGAAATCCTTTCGGTTGACGGGGCCGCTATGGTCTGATCCCCCTGCCGGATTTGTTTGGTCAATATAATCAGTTAAGGGCTGTGCCGAAACCGGAACAGCCCTTAAGTTTGTCAATTTGACAGGAACTGTTTGTGATGGCATACTTTGAGCCTATTCGGATTCAACGGGATAGGAAAGAGCTGAAAGATAATTGCAAAAGGGGGACAAAAAATGAACACGATCTGGTCAGACTGTATTCAAGGGATTGATACCTTAAATTTAACAAGGGCGCTGCGGTTCTCCGACATATTCCGGGAAAAATACCAGAGGGCGTTCCAAATTGATGGCCGGAAAGATATTTTGGAAATCGGATGCGGCCCCGGCGCCCTATGTAGGTCGCTGAACAGATGGTATCCAGAAGCCAATATATACGGAATAGACAGGGACAGCCAATTTATCGAATTTGCCCGACAAGAAGCCCCTTACATTAGCTTTTCAGAGGATGACGCTACCCATCTGTCTTTTGAAAATGAACGCTTTGATGTTACCATTTCCAACACAGTTCAGGAGCATATAGAACCCGCTAAATTTTTTGGAGAACAGTACCGTGTGTTAAAGAAAGGTGGAGTGTGCCTTGTCCTTTCCGCTCGAAAAGGAATCAATATCTCCGCCCCATGTATTTTGGAAAAGACGGAATTTGAAAGGGAGTTTTACAGACGGACAGATGAAGCCTGCGAAAAGGCGCTGAGAGATTATAACATATGCTCTTATCCGATGAACGAGGCTGAATTGCCCTTGGAAATGGGGAAATATGGATTTCAAAATATATCCACAGAATTTATTACAGTAAACCTCACCCCGAATAATCCAGAATACAGCCCAGAAATGGCCCATGCCATGATAGATGCAAACCGCCGGTCTGTACTGGACAGTATAGAGAATTTAAAGCATATCATCCCTGACCTAGTGACCCCGGAGGAAATTGAAACCCTAAAGAAAATTAAAAATGAGAAGTACGACAGACGTATTTCCCTATACGACGCGGGAGTGAAACAATGGGATACGAATATGTCCCTGATCATGGTTTTAAGGGGAATAAAGTAAATCTGCATAAAAAAGGAGAGGCTGCTTTCGGGCAGCCTCTTTTGCGGAATATTGGCATTATATTATTTTTTCAAGAGCGGGGAAATGTACTTGTAAATCAGCACCGTTATCAGAGAAACAACCACGCCCTTGAGCAAATTAAAAGGTACCACGGCGAACATCACCAATGTGTTCAGATCAGTAATAGAGGCGTTGACCTTGGTGCCCATACTCACAAAAGCGCTTAAATCCATCTTCATAAAGTAGGAGTAGGCGGGGAGCAGAACAAAATAATTGAGGGCAGAGCCGACAATGGTCAGCAGAACCGTCCCAACCGCCAGGCCAATGAGAGCGGTTTTCTTGGATTTGTTTCTCTTGTAAAACAGGGAAGCAGGGATTGCCAGCGAGCAGCCCATACAAAAGTTGGCAAACTCCCCAACTCCGGCGGTAGTCGTTCCGCCGATCAATATGTTGAGGATGTTTTTCAGCCCTTCGATGATCAAAGCAGCCATCGGCCCCATAGCAAATCCCCCTATCAGAACAGGGATTTCGCTTAAATCAAGCTTATAGAAGCTGGGGGCAAAGGGAAGGGGGAAGGAAAAAAACATGACTACGACTGAAACTGCGCTAAGAATTGCAATTTTTACCAGGGTGTTGACGCTGATGCGTTTTGCCGGGGATTTTGCCTGAGTTGTGTTTTCCATAAACAATTCCTCCTTTTTTCTGTGCAAGGAGTCTGCCAGGTGTTTGTATACCATCGTATACACCCTGCAAAAAAGCCCGCTGGCATTGCTGCCAACGGGCTTTGAATGTTAAAGAACCGTCCACATTCCCCCAGCCTTAACCTACACTGAAGAAAAGTAAACCTTAACATCCGTTTCTTTCATCCGGCCTTTCACCGTTGGTTTTGGAATCGCACCAAATCATACCCCGAAGGGCTCGCGGACTTTACCGCCAGTGGAGAATTTCACTCCGCCCTGAAACAGACTCTGCTTTTATTATACTATTCCTTATCCTCCGGTTTGTCAATAGGGGAAATGCAAATTATCACAATAATTTGCCGGGCCTGCTTATCCCTTGAGATGGGCAAGTAGAGCAAATTATCACAATAATTTGCCGGGTTTGCTTATCCCTGAGATGAGTAAATCATGCGTTTTTTCCTGATATGAGGTACCCCACTCAATCATTGCATCCAAAACCGGCTTGAGGCTATACCCCGTCTCCGTCAATGTGTATTCCACCTTGGGAGGAACTTCCGCGTATACCTTTCGGGTGAGCAGCCCGCTTTCCTCCATGGAACGGAGGTTGGCAGTCAGCACCTTCTGGGACACGCCTCCAACGGATTTCTTCAGCTCTCCAAAACGTTTGGTTCCAGTCAACAAATCCCTTATAATCAGAACCTTCCACCGGTCGCTGATGAGCATCAAAGTTGTTTCTACCGGGCAAGCCGGTAATATTTTTTCCATGAAAATCCCTCTTTTTTATGCAATAGTTTCTTTTTAGTAACTATAGCACAATAAAGTGCGTACTTGCGGTTTTTCTCCTTTGGATCTATTATAATGCTGCAGGCGGGAAAAAACAAGCCGCCAACCAAGAAATAAATTTGGAGGTACCAATATTATGAAAATCGCAGTTGTTTGTGCAAATGGAAAAGCGGGCAGGCTGATTGTCAAAGAGGCATTGGAAAGAGGGCTTGACGTTACGGCAGTGGTTCGTGGGGAGAACCGTTCAGAGGCTGAAAAGGTGATTGTCAAAGACATTTTTGATTTGACGTCCTCCGATTTGGAGGGCTTTGACGTGGTAATCGACGCCTTTGGCGCGTGGACTCCGGAAACCATTGGAGAGATCCCCAAGGCTGTGGAGCACCTTTGCAACCTAACGGCGAATACAGATGCAAGGCTGCTGATTGTCGGCGGCGCGGGAAGCTTGTACGTCAATCAAGAACACACCGCCTGTGTTGCGGACAGCCCGGACTTCCCCGAAGCCTTCAAGCCGTTGGCAGCAGCCCATGACAAGGCTCTCCGCCAGCTCCGCACCAGAAATGATGTGAAATGGACCTATATCAGCCCAGCTGGGGACTTCCAGGCAGAAGGGGCCAGAACCGGGAGATACATTCCCGGCGGCGAGGAGCTGGTCCTGAACTCTAAAGGCGAAAGTGTGATCAGTTATGCGGACTACGCCATAGCCATGATCGATGAGGCAGTAAGGGGGAACCACATTCAACAGCGGATTTCAGCGGTATCTGAATAGTTTGGAGGATGCCATGAACCAGAAAGAACGGCGGGAATATCTCATAGATTATTTGAAAAACGAGGAGAAAAGATGGATAGGAATTGATGTTCCGGCAGATGAACCCTCGCAAAAGAGGCTGCTTCGCTCTTTGATGAATATACGCGCCCCAAAAGAGGTCTCAGAGGAATTCCTGGCAGTGCAGGATGCATATTTACAGGAAGAGTCAAAGCAAAAAGGGGTTATTCATCTCTCAGAGCTGAATCCGGTGTGTCCAGGGATCTATTTATGGCAGGGGGATATTACCCGGCTCTCTGTGGATGGGATTGTAAACGCCGCAAACAATGCCCTGCTGGGGTGCTTTATCCCCTGCCATGGCTGTATAGACAATGCCATCCATTCTTCCGCAGGGGTACAGCTCCGGCTGGAATGTTTCCATGCCATGGAAGCGCAGGGGACGCCGGAACCAACAGGCAGAGCTAAAATAACAGGGGCATATAATCTCCCCTGCCGCCATGTCTTGCACACCGTTGGACCGGTAATTTCCGGGGCTGTAACCCCAAGGAACCGCGAACTTCTTACAGGATGTTACCGTTCCTGCCTGGAGCTTGCGGCGGCAAACCATTTAAAGAGCATTGCATTTTGCTGCATTTCCACAGGCGAATTCCGGTTTCCCAACGAGGAAGCCGCTGAAATCGCTGTCCGGACCGTAAAAGAATTTTTGGCTGAAAACAGCTGCGGTTTAGAGGTGATTTTTAATGTTTTTAAAGATGCCGACTACAAAATTTACAGCCGGAAGCTGGGATAAGATCGCAAGGCTGCAGGAGGAGCTGCGATCTGCGGAGGCGATTTTGGTGGGAGCAGGAGCGGGACTGTCTGCATCCGCTGGGTTTGACTATTCGGGAAAGCACTTTGAGGAAAATTTTCCTGACTTTATCCAAAAATACGGGTTTCAGGATATGTATTCCGCTGGTTTTTATCCTTACCGGACGCTGGAGGAATATTGGGCGTATTGGAGCCGCTACATTGACATCAACCGCTACTGCCATATTCCCCGGCCCGTTTATCAAAATTTGCTGCAGCTCATACAGGATAAGGATTATTTTATCCTGACCACCAATGTAGACCACTGTTTCCAAAGATCTGGGTTTGATAAGGGCAGACTTTTTTATACGCAGGGGGACTATGGCCTGTGGCAGTGTTCCAAACCATGTCACAACAAAACCTATGACAATGAAGTGATCGTGAAAAAAATGGTTGCAGGACAGAAAAATATGCGCATACCGTCGGATCTGATCCCCTATTGCCCTGTCTGCGGCGCCCCCATGTCCATGAATCTGCGGGCGGATAATACCTTTGTTGAGGATGAAGGCTGGAATGCCGCATCTGGAAGATATAGGGACTTTTTACGGCAGCACCAGGGGATGAAGATGGTATATCTTGAATTAGGCGTAGGCGGAAACACCCCGGGGATTATCAAATATCCCTTTTGGCGGATGACGGCAGGGAATCCCAAAGCGGTTTATGCAAGCATTAACCAGGGAGAAGCCGTCTGTCCGCCGAAAATTGAAAAACGGTCCATTTGTATTGAGGGGGATATTGGGAAAGTATTAGACGCACTCTAGTCTCAATAAACTGCAGATGAAAAGCCGGACTAAAAACTGTGGGTAAAAGTTTTTGCGGGAATCCGCCCCTGAATCCCGTTTTTGTGCAATTTCTTGCATAAAAGAAAGCCTCTTACATCTTGAATATGATACCTTTTAATCCTGTGCCCTCCACTTTCCAAAAAGGATGATAAAGCCCATGGGCATAAGGGAATTGTCCTCTGTAACCCTTCCCAGAATTGTCTCTGTTTTTTCGAATTCGGTCAGCTTTGGCAGCGGGCAGGTTGCCGAAGAACGGTTGATTGCCACAAAGATGGCATCTTCCCCCTCAATGCGGAGATAACAGCAGATGGAGTCGGTAAAGCTTACCGGCAGAAATTTCGCCTTTGCAAAAAACTCCCGATGCTGTTTGCGCATTTCTCCCAAGGATTTGATGTGCTGAAAGATATCCTCGTCCCGGTTTTCCCAATCAAAGCACAGGCGGTTAAAGGGATCCTTATATCCCATCATCCCAATTTCGTCGCCATAATAAATGCATGGAGTTCCCACTATGGTAAACTGAAGCACACTGCACAAAAGAAATTTTGCCTTTCCGGCGGCATATTGGTGCGGGGCAAGCTCCTGCCGTTCAGCCTGCCAGATGCGGTCATGCCCTTCGGTGGGTTCCCCTCCCAGGGCGGTGATGGCCCGTTCTGTGTCGTGAGTGGAAAGGGAATTCATTAAAATGCTGAGCACCGGCCTGGGGTAGTTTTCTAAAATCGACATAATTTGGTTGTAAAAAGCGTCGCCGCCGCCGTTTCCCACGTATTGAAGGATAGCGTCCTTAAATGGATAATTCATCACACTGTCCAGCTGCTTTCCCTGGAAGTACCTCCGTCTGGCCCCATAGCTGCTTTTATTGGAGGCGTCCTCCCAGACCTCCCCCAAAACAAGGGCCTGGGGGTCAACCCTTTTAACCGTCTCCCGAAAGCGGTCCAGGAACACGTCGGGGAGTTCGTCGGCAACGTCCAGCCGGAACCCGGCGGCGCCCAGGGAAAGCCATTTTTCCGCAACGCCTCCCTTTCCCTCCTTGCCGCAGATGAATTCCAGGTAACTTTCCTCTTCCTCTTTAACCTCCGGCAGGGTTTTAAATCCCCACCAGCTGGTGTATTTGTCGGGAAAATCCTGAAAAGTAAACCATTTGTAATAAGGGCTGTCCTTGGATTGATATGCGCCTTTTCCAGGGTAGCGCCCTTTTTGGTTAAAATAAATGCTGTCGCTTCCGGTATGGCTGAATACGCCATCAATAAATATGGATATCCCCCGCTCCTTCGCCGCTGCACAGAGAGCCTTAAAGTCTTCCTCTGTTCCCAAAAGGGGATCGATTTTCAGATAGTCCGCCGTATTATACCGGTGGTTGGAATGGGCCTCAAAAATCGGGTTGAGATAGATGGCGGTCACTCCCAAAGATTCCAGATAGGGGAGCTTTTCCTCTATGCCCTTTAAGTCGCCTCCGGCATAATCGGAGTTGGTGACCTCCCCGTTTTCATCCGGCAGGTATTCCGGAGGGGTTCCCCAGGGGACCAGCTTCCGGTCTTCCGGCACGTTTTTCTTTTCAGTTTTGCTGTTGTAAAACCGGTCCGGGAAGATCTGATAAATGATGCCCCCTTTTAAAAAATCCGGCGTTTCAAAATCCTTGCTGTATACAGTAAGCTGCCACAAGTCCCCTCGGCTGGGCATAATGACCCCCCGGCCGGTTCGGTTTTTACAGATATAGGTTTCCCGGCCATTCTCAAATACATGGAAGCAATAGAAAAATAAGCCGGGCTCATTTGCCTTATAAACAACGGAGTAAAGGTTGCTGGAGGAACGGTACTGAGATACCTCCATAGGGTAAGCTATTGGTGTTTCCCATTGGTCTGCGCGGAACACCAGCAGCTCCGGCGATTCATGGGAGACTGTTTTGGAAAGCCGGATTGTCAGGCGGACCTCTGTCCCAGCCGGGACCGCTCCAAAGGGTTCCCGGTAGGTTTGACTTCTGCTGTCGAATATAGTTGCGGACATATTAGCCTACCTTTCATGATTAAATTTAGGGCTACGATTTATCATATTGCCACAAATTGGCCGATTATACAAGGGACAGAGGATAGAAATTAAAGTCTTTTCTCTGTTCAAAACAGAGAAATTGATGGCAATGTCTGGAACCCACTGGATGTCAAATGAAGGATAAACATATATGGAGTTTTCTTTCAAAATCCAGACGTCATAAATTGGTAAAGGGGTTTAGCATCCGCTTTATCTTTTTCTTTTAAAGGCTTATTGGAACCGAGAGGGAGGCTGCCCCCAGGCAGCCTCCCTCTCAAAACTACAGATACCAAATTTTTGTTTAATCCAGATGCCAGATATCGCGGGCATAATCGGTGATGGAACGGTCCGCGCAGAAGATGCCGGACTGGGCAATATTGATCAGGGACATTTTATTCCAGACATGGGGCTGGCGGTAGAGCTGCTCTACCTTCTGCTGGGCTTCCCGGTAGGAGTTGAAATCCGCCAGAACCATATAGGGGTCCTGATACACAAGGGAGTTAAAGACTTCGGTAAACTGCTTGCCGGAGAAGCCATGCTGGATTTCGTCCAAAGCCCTGCGCACCACCTTGTTGTTTTCGTAGATATCCTTGGGATAATACCCCCGCATACGGCGGTCTTCCACCTCTTCGGTGTGCATACCGAAGATGATGATGTTGTCATCCCCCACCTGGTCCCGAATCTCCACATTGGCTCCGTCCAGGGTACCAAGGGTGATGGCGCCATTGAGCATCAGCTTCATGTTGCCGGTGCCGGAGGCTTCCGTTCCCGCCAGGGAGATTTGTTCGGAGACATCGGCGGAGGGCATCAGCAGCTCGGACAGAGTGACGCGGTAGTCTTCCAAATAGACGATGCGCAGCTTATCCCGGATCATGGGATCCCTCTCAATCTCTTTGGAAAGCGTACAGAGCATACTGATAATCTGTTTGGCCATATAATAACCGGGTGCGGCCTTGGCGCCGAAAATAAAGGTGCGCGGCACAACATCCATATCAGGGTTTTCCCGCAGGGCCTGATAAAGGCTAAGTATGTGCAGTCCATTGAGGTGCTGGCGCTTATACTCATGCAGGCGCTTAACCTGTACGTCAAAGATGGAGTCGGTATTGATGGTCTGGCCGGTGGTCTTCTTAATATACCGGGCAAACCGTTCCTTGTTTTCTTTTTTGATGACAGCAAGCTGGTCCAGGACGTCGGCATCACCGGCAAACTCCTTGAACCTGGAAAGCTGAGACAAATCACGGAGCCAATCATCTCCGATTTTCTCCTTGAGCAGTCTGGTCAGGCCCGGGTTGGACTGGTACAGCCAGCGACGGGAGGCAATGCCGTTGGTCACATTTTTGAACTTCTCCGGGGTAATGGCGTAAAAGTCCTTAAATACCGATTTCTTGATGATCTCCGAATGAAGCTTGGAAACGCCATTGACGCTGTGGCAGGCGGCCACACACAGGTTTGCCATGCGGATATTGTGGTCGCAGCAGATGGCCATGCGGGAAATGGTATCCATTCCCAGGTGGTATTTCTCAAACAGCTCCTGACAGAACCGTTCGTTGATTTCCCGGACAATCTGGTAGATGCGGGGCAGCAGTTCCCGGAAGATATCCTCATTCCACTGCTCCAGGGCTTCCGCCATAACCGTATGGTTGGTATAGGCAAAGGTCCGGGTGACAATGTTCCAAGCGTGATCCCAGTCGTACCCGCAGTCGTCCAGCAGTACCCGCATCAGTTCCGGGATAACCAGGGTGGGATGGGTATCGTTGATATGGATGGCGTTCTTTTCCGCAAAATTATCCAGCGTACCATACAGGGCCATGTGCCGGCGGATGATATCCGACAGGGAGGCGGATACCAGGAAATACTGCTGCTTGAGTCGAAGCATTTTTCCCTCGGTGTGGTTGTCGTTGGGGTACAGCACCTTGCTGATCAGCTCGGACATGGTGCTACCTAAGGCGCTCTGGTAGTCGCCGCGGTTGAAGGAAGCCATATCAATTGCGGGGCTCTGGGCCTTCCACAGACGCAGGACGCTTACAGCCTTGGAATCATAGCCGGTGACATACATATCGTAGGGCACCGCATTGACGGTCGAGTAGTTTTTATGGGAGATATAGTGGTAATTGTCGTTCCAGTATTCCTCCACATTCCCGCCGAAGTGGATGGGAACTGTCAGCTCCGGACGCTCCACCAGCCAGGCGCTCCCTCCGGGAAGCCAGCTGTCCGGCTGTTCGGTCTGCCAACCGTCCTCGATTTTTTGCTTAAAGATGCCGAATTCATACAAAATGGAATATCCAATGGCGGGATGATCCGTTGTAGCCAGCGCATCCAGGAAGCAGGCTGCCAGCCTTCCCAAACCACCGTTCCCAAGGCCGGCATCCGGTTCGCACTCATAGAGGTTTTCCAGCTTGACCCCCAGCTCAGAAAGGGCCTGGGTAAAGGGCTGCACCAGTTCCAGATTGTAGATGCTGTTTTTCAGGGAGCGGCCCATTAAGAACTCAATGCACAGGTAATAGGTGTTCTTCCGCGCCTGGGCGTTGCAGGAGGCCTTAAACTGGCGGCGCTTTCCACGGAGAATTTCCCGAACCACCATAACGCACGCCTTATAGTACAGATCGTCAGGGGCACTCTGCGGATCCACCGCTAAGTTCTCCGAAAGGGCGTTGCAGATCATCGCTTTAATTTGTTCGCTTGTAAATTTTGTTCGCATATTTGGTTATCCCACCTTACTCTTTATTTTGACACCGTGTATTGGGGGCTGGCCCCTTCCCGGAAATTCCGGGAAGGGAGGTCTCTTTCTTCCAATCTTTTTATGAAAGCCAGGAAAGACCAGGTCCTTGGTTCTTTATCGTTTTGCCTGTCTGTATGGGGACAGCTAACTAAATTATAATCGGTAATCATCTGAATTGCAATGTGTTTTAATGATTAATCTTTCTTGTTTTCCATTTTTGAAAGAATTTTTAACAGGGATTTTGGTTAAAATGCTGTAAACAAATCCTTTTTCTAAATTTTGTTTGGATATCTGGGGTGTGAAATGGATTTAGGACAGTCCGACAGGCGGAGACGCCCCTTCCGCAGCCTCCATCTTGGCCAGTTTTTTTCCTTAAACGCTTTCTTCCTCGCCAAAAATGTATTATAATAATTTGTAAAAGACAGGCGCGGACCCAACATACACGCAGTAGGTGCAAAAAAACGAAAGGAATGGGGCAGGTTTATGCAGGCAGTCAACCGGGTAAAGATAGAGGTAGCGGGTTCCCGCTACACCATAAGCACAACAGAAGAGCCGATCTATGTAGAGGAACTGGCAGGAGAGCTGGACGAACAGCTGACCAAGCTTCTCGCCAAAAACGAAACCCTGTCCGTCAATGATGCCCTGATCCTCTGTTCCCTTCAATTCCTGGCGGATGGACGTCAGGCGGAAAAGTCCGCAGACCGCCTCCGCCAGCAGTTTTCCGGGTATATGGATGAGATCAAACGGGCGAAGGAGGATACGGACGCCAAGCAGAAGGAAAATGAAGAGCTGCGCCGGGAGGTCCTCCAGCTTCGGGTGGAGCTCCAGCATATGAAGGCTGGGAAGCAGGATAAGGCAAAGGTTTAGGAGAACCCTGTTCAGAAAGGCGAGGGATGTTGTGAAGGTAGAGATTTTGGCCCCAGCCGGCGGAAGGGATTCGGTGGAGGCTGCGGTGCGGTGCGGCGCGGATGCGGTATATTTGGGAACCAAGGTGCTCAACGCCCGAAGGGGCGCCGCCAATTTTGATGGAGAGAGTCTGGTGGAAACAGTTAAATACTGCCACGAGAGGGATGTACGGGTTCATCTTACAGTCAATACACTGATTTATGACAGCGAGATCCCCCAGGCGGTTTCAGTGATCCAGGAGGCCTGCCGCGCCGGGGTGGATGCGGTGATTGTGCAGGATTTAGGGGTGGCGTCCCTGTGCCGGAGGATATGTCCGGAGCTTCCCCTCCATGCCTCCACCCAGATGGCGGTGCACAATTTAGAGGGGGCCCTCCAGGCCCAGGAGATGGGATTCTCCCGGGTGGTCCTTGCCCGGGAAATGTCAAAAGCGGAAATACGCAGGGTGACAGAGAACTGTGATGTGGAGACAGAGATATTTGTCCATGGAGCCTTGTGTATGTGTGTTTCCGGACAGTGCTATCTCAGTGCAATGATAGGGGAAAGGAGCGGAAACCGGGGGCTGTGCGCGCAGCCCTGCCGCCTTCCCCATAAGGTATGCGGAGGCGGCTCCGAATACGCCCTTTCCCTGAAAGATTTAAGCTTGATCCAGCGGATGGCGGAGCTGAAGGAGATTGGCGTCACCTCCCTGAAAATTGAGGGACGGATGAAGCGGCCGGAATATGTGGCGGCGGCGGTGACGGCCTGCCGTTTCGCCAGGGAGGGGAAACAGCCCGACCTTGACCAGCTCCGGGCGGTTTTTTCCCGCAGCGGTTTTACAGACGGGTACTTTGCGGAAACCCTTGGACCGCAGATGTTTGGCATCCGCCAGAAGGAGGATGTGGCAGCCGCTCAGGGTGTTTTAGGGGAGCTGGCCGCCCTTTATCGGAAGGAATTCCAGAGGGTCCCTGTTTCCTTCCGATTTGCCATGGAAGCGGACCGTCCCTCCCTTCTTGAGGTTCGGGATGCCCAAGGGCGCAGTGCAGCGGTGGAGGGGGAGGTCCCGCAGATTGCCCTCAATAGGCCCACCGGGCGGGATACTGTCGAAAAAAGCCTCTGCAAAACCGGTTCCACTCCCTACCTTCCCAGAGAAATAGAATGCCGGATCGAAGAAAACCTGATGCTTCCCGTTTCCGCTCTCAACGCCATGCGCCGGGAGGGGCTGGAAAGGCTTTCGGAGCTGCGTCGGAATTCGGTGAACTATACAGTCCGGGATATTGGCGATGTTTCCAAAAGACCCAAAGAACCCCAGGGAAAAATTTCGGGACAGGCTCCGGCCCTCCGAGGGCGTTTTCACACGCTGAAAGGACTGACACAAGATATAGTGGCCCCTCTCTCCCTTATTATCCTACCCCTTGTGGATGTTTTCAACAGTTTCAACAATTCGATGTTGAAACTAATGGAGAAGGACAGGATTGCGGTGGAGATCCCCCGTATTCTGTTTCGGGACACCCAGAAGACAATGGATATGCTGAATGGGGTGCGGGAATTTGGCATTTGTAAGGCAGTTGCCTCCAATATTGGTGCAGTGCGGCTGGCAAGGCAGGCGGGATTTGAGGTGACCGGCGGCTGGGCATTGAATATCTTCAATTCCCTGGCCCTGGAGGAATACGGGGCCCTGGGGGTTACGGAGGCGGAACTTTCAATTGAGCTTTCCGCTGCCAGGATACGCCAGATGGGGGGTTCCCTGCCCTATGGCGTTGTCTCCTACGGATATTTGCCCTTGATGATCTTCCGGAACTGCCCTGTGAAAAACGCTGTAGGCTGTAAAAGATGCGGGAAAAAGTTCCATACTGTCACCGACCGTACCGGTGCGGAATTTTTCATAGACTGCGAACCTGGCGGGGACTGCAGTCAGCTCTTTAACAGCGCCCCTTTGTACCTGGCAGACCGGCTGGACGAATTCGGCGGCGCCAGCTGGCATACGCTATACTTTACCCGTGAAACGCCGCAGGAGGCGGCAAAGGTGATCAGAGCCTATGGGGAGAGGCTTTCCTGGGAGGAAGCCGGCCTTTCCGGCGGGCGGAAGGGGCCTCACGGAGGATATACCAGGGGGCTTTACTATCGGAACGTCCTGTAAAGGGCAGAGAGGAAAGGAGGGGACGGCTATGGAACGGCCTGTTATTTTGGCATCCGGTTCTCCCAGAAGAAAGGAGCTGCTGAAGGATATCTGCCCGGAATTTACGGTTATCACTGCCGGCATTGACGAGAGGACTTTTCCCGGGGAATCTCCAGAGGAGCTGGTCAGACGGCTCTCCCTGGAAAAGGCAGAGGAAGTTTGGAACAGAACGGCGGCTGAAGGAAGCAATGGCCGTATTGTCATCGGCGCGGACACAGTGGTTGCCCTGGAGGGGGAGATTATGGGAAAACCCGCCGGGGAGGAGGATGCGCGGCGGATGCTCAGTAAGCTCTCCGGAAGACAGCATCAGGTTTTTACCGGGGTTGCAATCCTGTGGGAGGGAGGGAAGGAATCCTTTTCCTGTGCCTCTCAGGTGGAATTTTATCCCCTGACCGGTGAAGAAATCGATGATTATATTGCCTCTGGAGAGCCTTTTGGAAAGGCGGGGGCCTACGCCATCCAGTTTCGGGGAAAGCTGTTTGTCAAAGGGATTTCCGGGGACTATTCCAATATCGTTGGCTTTCCGGCAGCCCAGGTTTACCGGAGGCTGATCCGAAACGGCCTTCTCTCTCCAAAACAGACGGGAAAACTTTAAATTTTTTATGAAAACCTTGAATTTCAGGTTGAGAAAATACCAGGGCAAGGGTATAATAAAAAACAGTACTTTTCTTTGCTTTCAAACGAGAGCCCTTTCCGTCGGGTTCCTGTGCGGAGAGGCTTTAATGTATTTGGATTTGTCGCAGAACCGACAGAATTTTGACCGGCGATGCCTTGGGCCGCTGGAAAGGGGTAAAAACAGTGGGTATATTTTCAAAGGATATCGGAATTGACCTGGGTACGGCCAACACCTTGGTCTTCATGAAGGGTAAGGGCATCATTATGCGGGAGCCGTCTGTGGTGGCGGTGGACACCAGGACGGACACTGTCCGCTATGTGGGGCAGGACGCGAAGGACGTCATCGGACGTACCCCTGGATCCATTGTGGCGGTCAGGCCCCTGAAAGACGGGGTTATCGCGGACTTTGACATCACTGCCAGTATGCTGCAGATATTTATCAAAAAGGCCTGCAGCAATTCTCTGTTTATCAAACCCAGAGTGGTTATCTGCATCCCCTCCGGCGTTACCGAGGTAGAGCGGCGTGCGGTAAAGGAAGCCGCCCAAAAGGCGGGCTCCAAGAGTGTAGCCATCATTGAGGAGCCTATGGCCGCCGCCATAGGCGCAGGGCTTCCGGTGGCGGAGGCCACCGGAAATATGGTGGTGGATATCGGCGGCGGTACCAGCGAGGTGGCGGTCATCTCCCTTGGCGGCATTGTGGCCGCCAAGTCAGTCCGCGTGGCCGGGGATGAATTCGATGTGGCGATCATCAACTATGTCAAGAAAAAGTATAACCTTTTGATCGGCGAACGGACCGCCGAGGATGTTAAGATCAAGATCGGCTCTGCCTACCGGTACGACGGGGAAGAGCCTATGGAGATTAAAGGCCGGAACCTGGTGGACGGTCTGCCGAAAAACCTGTTCATCACCCCAGCGGAGATCCGGGAGGCTCTGGCAGAGCCGATCTCGTCGGTACTGGAGGCAATACGCATCACCCTGGAGAACACACCGCCAGAGCTGTCGGCGGATATTATCGACCATGGAATCATCCTGACCGGAGGCGGCGCGCTGCTGAAGGGACTGGATGTACTGATTTCCCAGGAAACCGGTATGCCGGCGTACATTGCGGAAAATCCCCTGGATTGTGTTGCTGCGGGGACCGGCAAGGTTTTGGAGGATATTGACCGGCTGCGGGAGGTCCTTTCGGAGGATACACAGAAATACTGACATTGACATGGGCTTTTGTAGCTTGCTGAAGGGGGCTGCCGTAGACGTTGTGCGCGGCGGCCCTCCCTGGTATTTAAGGGTGAGCCCGGCTGCTGCTGTCAGCTGTTATAAAAATCCGGTGTTGGGTATAAGATGTATTGATTTTCCATTTGTGTGTGTAAACCGGTTCAAAAGAAATAAACACAGTTTTTCGGGCCGATTGACCCACGGTTTTTGTTGAGGGATATTATAAGCTCAGTCAGGGGGTTGCCAATGAGCGATTTTTTTAAGAGCCTTCGCTTTAAAATTCTGTTGGCTCTGCTGGTGGTGCTGGTGGCTTTTATGCTTCGGGCCGCCTATATGGGGGGACTTGGTACGATGGCCAGCTATGTGTTGGGAGCGGCGGCCACGCCCTTCCAGAAACTTTCCGCCAGCATATCCTATTCGGTCACGGATATTCTGGACACCCTTTTCCGGGCAGGAGACTACAAAAGCGAAAACGAAGCCCTTCGGGAGGAGATACGTGAGCTTCGTCAGCAGCTGGTAGACTATGAAACAGCCCTCCAGGAGAATGAACAGTATAAGAAGTTCCTGGAAATTAAGGAAAACAACCAGGATTTCCAGGTTGAGCTTGCCGCGGTCATCGGGCGTTCTCCGGATGCGCGGTTTGGGTCTGTCACCATTGACAAGGGTTCCATCGACGGGGTGGAGCTACGGGACCCGGTGATCACTGCCGATGGTTTGGTGGGATATATTTCTGAGGTGGGTCCAACCTATTCCCAGATCATTACCATTTTGGATCCCACCCTCCATGTGGGCGTTTCCGACGCCCGCACCAGGGATACCGGTATTGTGGCCGGGACCATTGCCCTTGCTCAGTCTGGGATGTGCAAAATGTCCTATATTGATCGGGGCAGCGCGGTGGCCAAAGGGGATATTGTGACGACCTCCGGCGTGGGGGGCGTGTTTCCCAAGGGGCTGATGGTGGGAACGGTCAGCGAGGTACAAGTGGAGACCTACGGCACTTCCCTTTACGCGGTGCTGGAGCCTGCGGTAGATATCTATTCCATTAAGGATGTGGTGGTCATAACTGGGTTTGAGGGGCAGACCCGGGAATACACCGCCCCTGGACAGGCGAAGGCCCAAGAAAAAAAAGATGCGGCCTCCTCAGGGAGCTCCTCTGTTCCAGAGGAGGAAGCGGAATGACGGCAATCGAAAAAAAGAAGTTTTTTGCAGGATTCCGCTATATCGTGTATGGGGCCCTTTTCCTGCTCCTGTATGTGCTGCAGAACACACCGAGGCTGTTTTTGATCCGCGGCGTCAAGCCAATCCTCCTGATTCCCGCCGCAGTGGTGTTTGCCATGTATGAGGGAGAGTTTATCGGGGGGATCTTTGGGGCCCTGGCCGGGATGCTCTGTGATTTGGGGGGATTTTTCCTCTTTGGATTTGACGCGATCCTGACCCTTGTGTTTTCGGCGGTCAGCGGCTTGCTGATCATATACCTTCTCCGGAGAAATCTGCGCAACGCTTTCCTTTTGGTATTCCTCTCCATGTCTCTGCGGTGCTGCCTGACCTATTTCTTTATGTACCATATGTGGCAGTATGAGGGTACCCCCTCCATCTTTTGGGACAGCACATTGTGGGTGATCCTCTATTCCACCCTGTTGACACCGATTTATTTTGTGATTTGGAAAAAGCTGTGCGGTTTCTTCCACAGGAGGATGGAGTGATATTTGGAGGGAGCACAGACAAAACGGAGGCTGTGTTTTTGTCTGTTAACGCAGCCATGGCTATATATTTTGAAAGGAAAAAGCTATGAACCATTCCTCTTTTAAACTACGTTCCCTTCTCCTTGGGGTGCTTATCCTGGCTGTGTTCTGTATGTTCTCTCTGCGGCTGATGAATATGCAGGTTGTAGACGGGGCCAGCTATGCTCAGGAGGCAAAGGTGAGGGCCAGCGTGGTACAGACCCTTCAGGCGGCGCGGGGGGAGATGGTGGACCGGTATGGCCGCCCTCTGGTTGTAAACGAAAGCTGCTTTGACATTGTATTTGATAAAACGGCAATGATAAAGGGGCAGGATAATGAAATCATCCTGAAAATGTTCGACCTGTTTCAGGAGGCTGGAGAAAGCTGGATCGACAATCTTCCCATCAGCCAAACCCAGCCCTTTGCCTTTGTGGAGGGGGCGGACAGCTCTGTCAGCCGGTTAAAAAAGTTTCTGGAGCTCCAGGAATATGCGACGGTGGCGGACGTCATGCTCAGCCTGGTGGAACGGTATGAGCTGGAGGAATACCCTCCTGCAGTCCAGCGCTTGGTGGCAGGGGTTCGGTACGAGATGGAGCAGCGGGGCTATTCCATCAATCTTCCCTACACCTTTGCCTCTAATGTATCCAAGGAGCTTGTGACCACCATCAGTGAACGCAGCGACGAGCTCCCAGGCGTACGGGAAAACGAGAGCACTACCCGAAATTATGTATCCGGGGATATTGCGCCGTGGATTATTGGCCTGATTGGACCAATCTATCAGGAGGAGTACCAACAGCTGAAGGAGACCGGCGAATATCAGCTGAACGACTGGATTGGAAAGTTTGGGATTGAGCGGGCCTACGAATCAGAACTGCGGGGAAAAAACGGCCAGCGGCGGATTGAGATCCTCAACGGAATGGTGGAGGATGTGGTGGACGAAGTAGAGCCCACTCCAGGCCACACCATTGCCCTGACCATAGACAAGAATTTGCAGGCAGTGGTTCAACAGGCTCTGGCAGATCATGTAAAAAACCTTAATGAAACCGCCGAGCCCTATCTGGGCAAAGAGGCGGAGGGAGCGACGGCGGTTGTTCTGGATGTAAAGACCGGAGATATCCTTGCCGCTGCGAATTATCCTTCCTACAATCTCCAGACCTATAATCAGGATTATGCATCCCTCAGCCAGGATCCCCTTTCCCCTTTGATGAACCGGGCCTTTAACGGGGCGTATACCCCCGGCTCTATTTATAAGCCTGGGATGGCGGTGACCGCGTTGGCGGAGGGGGTGCTGGAGGATCGGTATTCGACAGTCCCCTGTAACCATGTCTACACCTATTATCAGGACTACCAGCCCCGTTGTCTGGGCTATCACGGAAATATCAATGTTATGGACGCCATAAAAAACAGCTGCAATATCTTCTTTTATGATGTGGGCAGACGGCTGGGTGTGGAAGCTATCAACCGTTACAGCACCATGATGGGATTTGGACAGCCGGTGAACCTGGAGCTGGCTACCCAGAGCGGCCAGCTGGCCAGTCCGGAGCTTTCCGCCAGCCACGGCCGGGAATGGGTGCCCGGCGACGTGCTCCAGGCCTCCATTGGCCAGTCGGAGACAATGGCAACCCCCCTCCAGCTGGCCAGCTATGTGGCTACCATCGCCAATAAGGGGGTTCGGATGCAGCCTCATATAATAAAGTCCATCCATTCCTACAGCTTTGAGGAGATCATTTCTCAGACACAGCCCTCAGTGGTCTGCGACATGGGGGTGGATGAAGAGGTCTTTGAAATTGTCACCGAGGGCATGGAGCGCATGGCTTCCTTCTGGTTTGCCGATTATCCCATCCGTGTGGCCACTAAGACCGGTACCCCCCAGACCTACGGAGAGTTTACCAATTCCACCTTTATTTCCTTTGCCCCTGCCGACGATCCCCAGATTGCGGTAGCGGTGGTGGTGGAAAAGGGGGGCGGCGAGGTCTGTACCCCTATCGTCCGGCGCATTTATGACTTCTATTTCGGCCTGGGACAGACCGACAGCTCCGGTGCAGAGGAACAGCTGTTGTTACAATAGACAAATCTGACACCAAACATAAGTCAATATTTCCTGATTTTCTGTTCTTACACAAAAAATCTATACCATTTTCGCTGAATCTATGCTACAATAATTATAATCGGAAAAGAATGCGCATCAGAGGGGCAACAAGGGGATTTTGTGCTCTCTGAGTTCTGTTTCCGTATTGATTTCAATGGCGGGAGGAGTGCTTTACCAGAAATGGGGTTGACGCGGAAGGTTTTGATTGCCTCCGGAAAAGGCGGCGTGGGAAAATCCTGCTGCTCTGTCTTTTTGGGCCAGGCCCTTGCACGGCATGGATTTCGGGTGCTGCTGGTGGAGCTGGATGCAGGACTAAGAGGACTTGACCTGATGCTGGGGATGGAGAATAAGTCCCCTTATGATATGGGAGATATTCTCAAAGGACTGTGCGACCCCTATGACGCCGTTACTGTTTCGGACAGCCAGAAGGGCCTTTCTCTGCTCTCCGCCCCTGCCGGGGATTGGAGCGGTTTTCAGCACGCCGACCTGGTTTGGCTGTGCCGGGAGATATCCGCCTATTACGACTGGATCCTGCTGGATTCACCGGCTGGGATCGGGAGGGGGTTCCGGCTGGGGATGGACGCTGCCGACAGGGCCCTGCTGGTGGTCACCCCCGACCCTATCTGCGTTCGGGACGCTGCCTCCGCTTCTATCCTGCTGGAGAGGGAGAAGGGCTCTGGATTCTCTCAAAGGCTGATTGTCAACCGGGTGGGCAAAACCGCTGTGGGCGATTCTCTGCCCGATCTGGACGCGGTCATTGACCAGGTAGCGGTGCAGCTGATTGGAGTTGTCCCCGAGGACAGTTCTGTTTCCCTGTCCGCCGCAAACGGAGTTTCCCTTCCCGTTGCCTCCAAAGCGTTTCTTCCCTTTGAAAATATTGCTTGGAGGCTGGATGGAGATTACCGGCCCCTGGCGGTCCAATGACCGGAGAATTTCCTAAACTTGACCCTTTCTGCGCAGGGGCCTGCCGGCAGGCAGGATTTGCGCTTTTCATATTTGCCTTTTCATTTTTTAAGATTTATCAGTTAAGGAGGGACTTTCGTGAACATTGCTCTGATTGCGCATGAGGCAAAAAAGGAACTTATGGTGCAGTTCTGTATTGCTTACTGCGGCATTTTAAGCCGGCATAACCTCTGCGCTACCGGAAGAACCGGGAAACAGATAGCCGATGCTACAGGTCTTGATATCTTTCAATTTCTCAGTGGTTTCCAAGGAGGGGACCAGCAAATCGCCGCCCGGATTGCCTGCAATGAAATCGACCTCCTGCTTTTTTTCCGAGACCCCATCACTGCCAAGCCCGGTGAACCAGACGAGGCCGGTTTACTGCGGCTGTGTGACGTCCACAATATCCCTGTGGCCACCAATATCGCGACGGCGGAGGCGCTGATCCATGCTCTGGAGCACGGCGATCTGGATTGGAGAAACATTGTAAATCCCAAGATGTAGCGCCAGTCCGCCGGATCATGAGCAAAACAGCCAAGGCAGACCAGAAGCGGGGGATTGGCCGGCGGAACCGGCCCTGCTTTTGGTCTGTATTTTTGAATATTTTGAAAGGTAGGTACCGCTATGGGAAATTTGACAAACGCCCCCCGCGGAACGCAGGATATACTGCCGGTCAGCAGCTATAAATGGAGATATATAGAAAGAGTAGCTGCCGAAGAGGCAAAGGCCTTTGGTTATCGGGAGATACGCACCCCTGTATTTGAGCATACTGAACTGTTTGTCCGTTCGGTTGGAGACGGAACGGATGTGGTCCAAAAGGAGATGTACACCTTTGACGACAGAGGCGGACGCTCCGTTACCTTAAAGCCGGAGGGCACTGCCGGGGTGGTGCGGGCCCTGCTGGAACACGGTTGCTTTAATGATCCTATGCCGTTAAAGGCCTTTTATATTACCCCCTGCTTCCGCTACGAAAAACCTCAGGCCGGAAGGTTCCGGGAGTTCCATCAGTTTGGGGTGGAGGCGTTCGGCTCCTCTTCTCCCCTGATAGATGCGGAAACCATTGCCCTGGCCCAGGCGATCCTTACCCGCTTGGGGGTGCCGGATATCCACCTGGAAATCAACTCCATCGGCTGTCCGGAGTGCCGTTCCGGTTACCGGAAAGAGCTGCGGGCGTATTTTGAGGGACGGAAGGACAGGCTTTGTGAAACCTGCCTGAGCCGTTTGGACAAAAACCCTATGCGTATTCTGGACTGTAAAAACCCGGATTGTGCTGAAATTGCCAAGGATGCACCGAAGATTACCGACTACCTCTGTGAGGACTGCCGGAAGCACTTTGAAAGCGTCAGGCTGGCGCTGGACGCCCTGGGCATTTCGTATGCCGTCAATCCGTCCATTGTGAGGGGGCTGGACTATTATACCAGAACGGTTTTTGAGTTTATTACCACTAGCCTGGGGTCCCAGAGCGCAGTCTGCGCTGGGGGAAGATATGATGGCCTTGTAGAGGAGCTTGGCGGGCCGTCTGTCCCCGCACTGGGCTTTGGGATGGGGCTGGAAAGGCTTTTGCTTTTGATGGAGAAGACCAACTGCGTCTTTGAAGAAGAGCCTCCCTGCGACATCTATTTCGGCAGTATGGGGGAGGCTCCGGCTGGAGTTGCGGCGAAGCTCACCGCAAAATTGCGCACGGATTTTGGCGTGTATGCCGAATGTGACCTGATGGGGCGCAGTGTAAAGGCACAGATGAAATACGCGAATAAGATCGGAGCGAGGTTTTCTGCCATTATCGGAGAAAATGAGTTGGAACAGAAAAAAGTCTCCATCAAGAATATGGTGAGCGGCGAGACAAAGGAAATGTCATTGGACAAGGATTTTACAGAACATCTCGCGGACTTTATGGCATATGAACAGCTTTATAACTCCTGTGAGGATATGGAGAAGATGTTCCAGATGACCTCTCAGGGGGAACAGTTGGAAAGGCCTTAAAAACGCGGTTCGCAGAAGGGAATGATAGATTGTGGCAGACACCATGAAAGGGCTCAAACGCTCCTGTTATGCCGGGGAACTGACAGCAGGGGACATTGGTAAGACGGCTGTTGCCGCCGGATGGGTTCAAAAAATCCGCGACCTGGGGAATTTGATTTTTATTGACCTGCGGGATAGAAGCGGCATTGTCCAGCTGGCCTTTGACGACTCCACTAATCGGGAAATCTTTGAAAAGGCTGCTTCGGTACGGGGAGAATATGTTGTAATGGCCCAAGGGACTGTGCGCAGGAGGGAATCTGTCAATAAAGATATCCCCACAGGGGAGATTGAGATTTTTGTAGACGATTTCCGCATCCTCGCCAAGTCCTTGACGCCGCCCTTTGAGATTACCGACCAAACCAATGTAAAGGAAGAGCTGCGGCTGAAATACCGCTACCTTGACCTGCGCCGTTCGCAGATGCAGAAATACCTTTTAACCCGCCATAAGATTGCAAAGGTAGCAAGGGATTACTACTCTGAAAACGGGTTTTTGGAGATAGAGACCCCAACCCTGATCAAATCCACCCCGGAGGGGGCCAGGGATTACCTAGTGCCCTCTCGTATCCATGAGGGCAAGTTCTATGCCCTGCCCCAGTCCCCTCAAACCTACAAGCAGCTTTTGATGCTCTCCGGCGTGGACAGGTATATGCAGATCGCCAGGTGCTACCGGGATGAGGACTTGAGGGCAGACCGCCAGCCGGAATTTACCCAGATCGATCTGGAGATGTCCTTTGTGGACCAGGACGATGTGATTGCCGTAAACGAAGGGTTTCTGAAAAGGCTTTTCAAAGAGGTTTTGGATGTGGATATCTCCCTGCCCCTGCGGCGTATTCCTTATATGGAGGCCATGGAACGCTTTGGCTCCGACAAGCCGGATACCCGGTTTGGCATGGAGCTTGTGGACCTGTCCCAGATTCTGCGGGGAACTTCTTTTAAGGTTTTTGCAGGGGCCTTGGAGGCGGGAGGTAGCGTCCGAGCCATTGTTGCAAAGGGGGCGGCAGATAAGCTCAGCCGCAAGGAGATCGACAAGCTGACTGATTTTGTTAAAACCTACCAGGCTAAAGGGCTTGCTTTTACCCGCGTCACCGCTGACGCGCACAGCTCCTCCTTTGAGAAATTCCTGGCCCCTGAGGAGGTAGAGGCTGTCCACAAGGCCGTTGGCCTGGAAAAGGGCGACGTGCTTTTGGTTGTGGCGGATAAAAACCCGGTGGTATTTGCCGCCCTGGGGGCATTGCGCAAGCATTTGGCCGAGAAGCTGGAGCTGCTGGATAAGTCCAAGTTTGACCTTTTGTGGGTGACGGACTTCCCCCTCTTTGAGTACAGCGAGGAGGAGAACCGGTATGTATCGGTCCACCATCCCTTTACCCACCCGGCGGAGGAGGATATCCCCCTGCTGGAGGAGCATCCGGAGAAGGTGCGCTCCATTGCCTACGACATTGTGATCAACGGCTATGAGGCGGGCGGAGGCTCTATCCGTATCCATGACCAGGAGCTGCAGAAGAGGATGTTCCGCGCCCTGGGCTTTACCGACGAACAGGCCCAGGAGAAGTTCGGATTTTTGATGGGGGCATTCCAATATGGCGCGCCGCCCCATGGGGGGCTGGCCTTTGGCATGGACCGGCTGACCATGATACTGACCGGCACGGAGAACATCAAGGACGTCATCGCCTTCCCCAAGGTGCAAAACGCCAGCGAACTGATGACAGAGTGCCCCGCAGAGGTGGAAGAAAAGGCGTTGGAGGAACTGCACATTGCCGTAAGGGAAAAGGAAGATAAATCAGTGTGAGCGATGTGTGAAGGCCGACAGTGGGACGTTCCACTGTCGGCCTTGCACATTGTATCCCTCCATATCTCAACCTTGGTTGTTTATTATAAAGAAACAAAATAAGTTTTTTGTACATTTAAAATATCTGTTTATCGTATAAAATTGACCACATAGGGGGTGACTATGTGGAGGTGTACGATTTTGGTTTAAGGCTGAAAGAGCTTCGAGAGCGCAAGAAACTATCTCAATCTGAAGTCGCTGCGCGTCTGAATGTAGGCCGCTCCACAATTAGCGGGTATGAGAGCAATACCATTACTCCCAGCCTTGAACAATTTACAAGGTTAGCAATTTTATACAATACATCTTTGGACTATATGATGGGCCTTGAAAACCGTACTTGCTTTTATTTAGATGGTCTAAATAAAAATCAGCAACAAACCATCTTGGATATTGTGGACCGGCTGAAGACATCATTCCTACAAAGTGAGGAATAAGTTTTCATTTGTTCGATACTACGTTATACCGTTTTTATTATACTTTATAGCTTACTCCAATGCAAGGGCTTAACCAAGTATAATGAACGATACAACGAGGCAATGGGGTGATGATTTGAAAGATGTTTTAGCTGAAATCACAAGGCTGCGGTTGAAACGGAACTGGTCAGAATATGAACTTGCACAGCGTTCTGGTTTATCACAATCAACGATTTCGACTTGGTATCGAAAAAATCAGATTCCTACCATACAAACATTAGAAAAGGTTTGCCGTGGATTTGGTATAACCCTATCTCAATTTTTTGCCACAGAAGATGACGTAATATCCCTCACATCAGAGCAGAAGGAACTGCTTGATTGCTGGGCTTCATTGAGCGATACACAACGAACGCTCTTTATGAACCTATTCAAAACCATCCCTTAGCTATGTGCTGTGTGAACGGCATATAGCTTTTTTCTTTCTTGATCAGAGAACGTCTTCATCATGGGAAGGGGCGGGACTTGGACGATACCCCGAAAGGATACCCCCGAAAAACGGGCAGTTCTTTTTGCATTCGTCGAAGTTTCACATATTATTTACATATTTTTTCTGTTTTTTTGCTATTATAATACGAGCGCCCCCTGTCAATTTGGTTTTCACACAATATTCAGAAAGAAAAGCCATATTTCTTATGGTTTTTAATTGCCATTTTGACGTATTTGTATTATGATAAGTATTGGCTTTCCAGCAAACGTGTAGATCAGCGGACTCAGCCCGCTGTTTACTTATAAATAAAAATTGCAGCCGAAAGGCTGTCAGGAGGGAACAAAATGATAGAGGTCAAAAACCTTGTAAAGCTGTATGGCGACAAGCGTGCGGTAGACGATGTCACCTTCACAGTGCAAAAAGGGGAGGTCCTCGGCTTTCTCGGACAAAATGGTGCGGGAAAGTCCACGACGATGAATATAATCACAGGCTATCTGTCCTCCACCTCCGGTACCGTCACCATTGACGGACATGAGATTCTGGAGGAGCCCATTGAGGCCAAGAACCGGATTGGGTATCTGCCGGAGCATCCTCCCCTGTATCTGGACATGACGGTAAAGGATTACCTCAATTTTATGTTTGACCTGAAAAAGGTGAAGCTTCCCAAAAAGCAGCATATTGAGGAGATCTGCAATATCGTCAAGATCGCGGATGTGTTCAACCGGGTGATCAAGAACCTGTCCAAGGGCTACCGCCAAAGGGTGGGGCTGGCCCAGGCGCTTTTGGGGAATCCCGATGTGCTGATCCTGGACGAGCCCACCGTCGGCTTGGATCCCAAGCAGATGATAGAGATCCGCAACCTGATCAAGAGCCTTGGGGAGCGCCACACGGTTATCCTCTCCTCCCATATCCTGTCGGAGGTGCAGATGATCTGCGACCGGGTTATTGTCATCAATAAGGGCAAGCTGGTTGCGGACGGAACTCCGGACAGCCTTTCCCAGTCCATGTCCACCGATCATAAGCTTTTGGTGCGGGTGGCTGGGCCCCAGGAGGAGGTCAAAAAGTTGCTGGCGAAGATCCCTGGTATGCAGGAGGTCACCATGGTGGGGCAGCGGGAAAACGGCGAGGTGTTCGACTTCTCCCTGGAAGCGGAGAAGGGCATGGATATCCGCCGGGAAGTCTTTAAGCGCCTTGCTGAGCGCAGCTGGCCCCTGCTGGGCATGAGAAGCTCGGAGCTGTCTTTGGAGGATATTTTCCTCCAGCTTACTGCGGAGGACTCCGCCTCCTCTGATTCTGGAAATGGAGGGAACGCCTAATGTTTGCTGTTTTAAAGCGGGAACTGTCCGCTTATTTCTCTTCTCCCATCGGCTATATTTATCTGGCAGTCTTCTATGTTTTTTCCGGGTATTTTTTCTTTGGCGTGCTTTACAGCAACACCACCAGCCTGAGCAATGTATTTAATGGGATGTTCACCATTATCATGCTGCTCATCCCCATCCTCACCATGCGGCTGATGAGCGAGGACCTAAAAAACAAAACGGACCAAGCCCTGCTCACCGCCCCGATCAGCCTCCTTTCCCTGGTGCTGGGCAAGTTCCTGTCCGCCTTGATCGTCTACTGCCTGGGAGTGGCCATTACATTGGTATACGCTATTGTCATCGCCACCTTTGCCCAACCGGACTGGACTGTGGTTTTTGGCAACGTGCTGGGAATGCTGCTGCTGGGGGCTGCCCTGATTGCCATTGGGATGTTTATCTCCGCCCTCACCGAAAACCAGGTGATCGCCGCCGTAGGCGGCTTTGCCGTGGGCTTTTCCCTGATACTGGTCAACTCCCTTTCCTCCCTGATCACCGTATCCTGGATGCAGAAGTTTGTCAGCGGGCTCTCCTTTATGGAGCGTTATGACGAGTTCACCAACGGTATCCTGGATATCTCCAACGTTTTCTTTTTCATAAGTATCTGCGCTGTGTTTGTATTTTTCACGGTGCGCGTCTTTGAAAAAAGAAGATGGTCCTGATGATGGGAGGTTTTGCAGATGGACTTTAAAAAATTGTTATCGAACCGCAAGCTGAGATACGGCAGCTTCGCCACCGCCCTCTCTGTGGCCTTTTTGGTGGTGATCATCCTGCTCAACGTGATCTTTTCCGTGTTGGCTGAGCGCTATCCGATTAACATCGACTTGACAAAGGACAGCATCTTCATGCTCACCGACGAATCGGTGGATTATCTGAAGGGGCTGGAAAAGGATGTGGATGTGTTTGTCCTGGCTGACGAGGCCACCTTTACCGCTTACGGCGGATACTATACCCAGGCTGTGGAGGTAATCAATAAGTACTCCCAGCATTCCAAACATGTGAAGGTCTCCTATGTGGACATCGTAAAAAATCCCACCTTTACCGCCAACTATCCGGATCTGGAACTAAAAAACTATGATATCCTGGTCCAGTGCAACGGCAGAAGCAGGGTGGTATCGGTCAACGACCTGTTTAACATCCGCACCTCCAACAGCTATTACGGCTCCTCCTACATCGCTTCCTCTAAGGCAGAGCAGGTTATGACCTCCGCCATAATGGCTGTAGCCAGCGACCGGGTTGTCAAGCTGGCTGTCACCACCGGCCATGAGGAATATGTCAGTGAGGGCCTTCAGGATCTGCTGACCCAGAATAATTTTGAGCTGGTTACTGTGGACCTTAACACCGAGGACATCCCAGCCGACGCGGACGGCGCCATTATGGTGTCCCCCAGCCGGGATATGGATGAAGCGGTGCTGAAAAAGCTGGACACTTTCCTGAGCAATGACAGCAACTATGGCAAGTCTTTCTTCTATTTTGCCGACGCTACTCAGGCCCCCATGCCCAATATGGAGGCTTTCCTGGAGGAGTGGGGTATTTCCATAGGAGACGGCGTGGTATTCCAGACTGACAACAGCAAGGTGATGAACTATTCCCCCTACTTCTCCCTGGTGGACTATGTGGACGAGAAGTACAGTGAGTCCTTTGCCTCCAAGGGAACCTATGTGACGCTGCCCTTCAGCCGTCCCCTCTCCCAGGTGTTTACTGAGCGGAATGGGTTTGTTACCTCGACTTTACTGCAGTTTGGAGAGGCCTCCGGCATCCGGCCCGGAGACGCGCCGGACACCTTTGTCCCCTCTGCCTCCGATGTTTCCGGTCCCATCCCCGGCGTGATTCTCTCTACAAAGGCCCGTTACGTCAACCTGGAACCTTATGAGTCCCATGTGGTGGTTTGCGGCACTGTTTCCGCTGTGGAGGGTTCTATTCTCCAGAGTACCTCGGTCACCAACGGGGAGTATTTCACCAACCTATTTAACACCCTGACCCAAAGGGATGACGTGATTACCATTGCGCCCAAGGTCTTGGGGAACTCTCAGCTGGATATTACCGCCCAGCAGGCGTATACGCTCCTGATTGTCTTTATGGTAGTCATCCCAGTGGCGGTTATGGCGGCTGGACTGATTATCTGGCTCAGACGGCGCAATAAGTAAGATGTGCAGATGAGGGGGGCCTGTTTCACCGGTCCCTCTCTGTGAGAATTTTAGGCTTTTTTGAAAGGATTTTTGTCTCTTATGAAAAAACAAGTCAAAAGTTTGATCATTGGCCTTGTGGTCGTGTTGGTGCTGGTGGGGGTTCTCCTTTTGCTGCTCCGCGCGCCGGAGGAAGAAGAGAGCTCATCAAGCTCCTTCTCCAGTGCCTCCTCTGCCTCTAAGTCGGTGGAGCTGCTCTCCCTGAAGCTGGAGGATATTCAGTCCTTGGAGGTGCGCAACACCCAGGAGTACACCCTGGTCCGCGACACTGCCGCCGGGGAGAACGAATGGAAGATAGAAGAACTGGACGGCCTGCCCAAGATCAAAAACAGCTATGGAATGCTGGCGCTGGCTGTGTGCTCCCTGACTGCCAGAGACACCCTGGCGGAAAACGTCACCGATCTGGCCCAGTACGGCCTTGACCCTGCTGCCAGCAGCGTCACCGTGGTGATGAAGGACGGGACCCGCCACACCATTGAGGTGGGCAACGACGCGCCTGGCGGAAGCAGCTACTCCTACGTGAAGCTGCCGGACAGCAATACGGTTTACCTTTGCTCTACCTCTGATATCCGGCGCACCCGCCAGGTGCTGACCGATTATATCAGCATGGATCTCTTCACCCTTTCGGATACAGAGAACATGCCCGATGTTATGAACTGCGTCTTTGGGGGGACCAGCCGCAAGGAGCCGATGGTCATCGAACGGTCGGCCAGCGCCACCTCCTCCGCCTCTAACGATGGGCGCACAGGCTTTTCTGAATACCAGATTAAGTCCCCCAGAAACCGCGACGTGGGGACGCAGGTTTTCTCCGATGTGATGGAGACGGTCTTTAACACAGTGGCGACGGAAATCTGCGCGTATAATGTCACAGAGGAGCAGCTTGCCCAGTACGGGCTGGATGAACCGTACAGCACTCTTGACCTGAAATACAAGGAAAACGAGCAGACCTATGAGATCCACTACCGGGCGGGGGAGCCGGATTCCTCTGGAAGCTTCTACCTGATGCTGGAAGGGGTGCCGGTGGTGTACCGCGCCTATATCAACATGGATTACGCCAATACCTGGATGAACATCCAGTACGAGAACATGGCCTCCCGGCTGTTTATTCTGCCCTATATCAATGATATCAAGGCCCTCACCGTGGAAACCCCTGACGGGACCTACCGCTTTGACCTGACCCTGGTGGACGCGGGAACCGACGACGAAAAGCTCAACATCCACTACAACGGCCAGGCGCTGACCGAGAAGAACTTTAAGAAGTTCTATCAGGTGGTAATCGGCCCGACGGCGGAAAGCCTTGTAGAATCCGAAGAGGGGCTGAACCTGACCCAGCCGCTGCTGACATATACCTATGAGTATGTGGACGAAAGCAGAAAGCCGGATGTGGTATCCTTCTACAAAGGGCCCACCAGACAGGTTTATGTGGCCATCAATGGGGAATGTGAGTTTACTACCCGGGACGTCTATATCGACAAGGTCTATAGTGACGTTGTTAAGATGACGAATGACGAGGAAGTTATTACGGACTGGTAATATAAACCCCTAGCAAAAGGGCTGTGAAGAAAAATTAAATTTCTTCACAGCCCTTACGTTGTTTCCGGCTCATCCGGCACATATTCCATAATGTCCTCTACCCGGCAGTTAAGGATGCGGCACAGATTGTCGATGGTAATGGTTTTTATTACCATGTTTTTTCTTAATCGATGAAGCTGTGCATTGTCAATGCCATAATCTTTGATAAGGCGGTATTGGCTGATATTTTTAGCCTTTAGTGTCATCCATAGACGATCATATTTTATCATATGCTTGTGTCCCTGCTTCCAATATTTATTTAAAGGGAAATAATTTGAAAACAATAATCTATCCTCTTGTATTTTAAATGTTTAAGCGCTATAATAATATTGTGCGTTTAAGCATAATATAAGCCGCCGAAAATCAATTCCAGCCTTAAATCGTTTTGTAAAGGAGTAAATAAAATGCGGTTGACCTACTTTAAGGATTTGTTGTTTGAACTTTTAAATGATAGTGAAGAAATGAATGTTTCTGAAATTAGGACGGACGATGAAAACAATTTATTTCGGGTTTTAATAGCAGATGGGAGCAAGTTTGAAATAACGTGTCGGAAATTGGAATAAAATGATTTCTTAGGAAAATGGAAGAAGTAATAATGTGGGCTTTATAAGGAAAATTTTCGGCGGCTTTCCAAAAAGAAGAAAAAAATGAAAAAAGGTGTTGACAAAAAGGGAAAGGCGCGGTAATATAGTCAAGCGCACGGAGAGCAGGAGGAAAAACCTGGTCAAAAGAGCGGGGCCGCAGCAGGAATTCGAAAAACTTTTGAAAAAAGGTATTGAC
>CATJCP010000237.1 GCA_949737515.1 uncultured Oscillospiraceae bacterium
CCATTCAAACCTCCACTGTTTACCCCGCCGATGGCGGAGAGCTGATCGAATATGCCTCCAAGGAGCAAGCCGACAACGCCCGCCCGGAACTGACCAGCCATATTGAGAATTTAGACCAGTACGATGTGATCTTTGTGGGATTCCCCACCTGGTGGTACGACCTGCCCCAGGTGATGTACAGCTTCTTTGACGAGTACGACTTTTCCGGCAAGACCATCGTTCCCTTTAATGTCCACAACGGCAGCCGCTTTTCCGGCACCATTGGCACCATCAAGGAATTGGAGCCGGGCGCCGCTGTGGTCGAGGATGGCTTTACCGTCAGCGAACGCTCGGTGGCTGAGGCCCAGGCCGATGTTGCCCAGTGGGTGGAAGGGCTGGGATACACAAAATGAATTGGATGGATAAAGGAACAGCCCTTGCGCTGGCGCTGCTTCTGGCCGGGTGCGGGACGCAGGAAAGCACAAGCGGCCTTCCTGCCGGAGATTCCCCCTCGATGGCATCCTCTTCCCAGGTTCAGCCGGAGAGCAGCCTCCCACCGGAAGTGTCTGCCGCGGAAAGCGGTTCAGCCGCTCCGGTGGAAGTTGATCCTGCACCGGCGGTACAGACCGGCCTCATCCGGGAGCAGCTGCTGGACAGCAAAGAGGGCATGATCCATTACAGCTACTATCTGCCGGAAAGCTACGATGGCGAAAAGAGCTACCCCCTGGTGGTGACCATGCCCGGCTATGACCGGATGTGGTTCGGGGAGGATTCCTCCGGCTCCAACCTCACCTGGAACGGCTTCACCGCCTGGACCGAGTACCCGGAGGAGCTGATCGTGGTTTCCGCCCAGCTCACCGACTGGGGAGAGACCTCCGCCCGGCAGACGAATGAATTGACAGAACATTTCATCGAGAACTTTGCGGTGGACAAAAGCCGGATCTACGCCGCCGGGTATTCCGCCGGAGGGGAAACCATGTCCAGGGCGGTAGCCCTGCGGCCCGATCTGTATGCCGCCTACCTCCACGGCGGCTCCCAGTGGGACGGCAGCTATCAGCCGGTGGCGGAAAACGGTGTGGCGGTCTATATCTTTATGGCGGAAAACGATGAGTATTACGGCTCCCAGAAGGCACGGGACGCCTATAACGGCCTCCATGCCGCTTACATCGAGCAGGGCTTGACCGAGGAACAGATTGCCTCCCTGTTGCAGTTGGAGACTCCAGACAACGCCTATTTCAACGCCCTGGGCATCTATAACTATCACGGCGGCGGGTCTGTCGTGTTCGATGATGAGGAAGTTCTCCGCTGGGTCCTCTCTCAGAAAAAGCCACAATAAGAAATTTGTATAACATCAAGGAGTGTTCAAAATGAAAGTATTACTGGTCAACGGAAGCCCCCACAAAAGCGGCTGCACCTTTACCGCCCTCACTCAAATTGCCGATACCCTTCGGGAAGAAGGGGTGGAAAGCGAAATTTACTGGATCGGCAACAAACCCATTTCCGGCTGTCTGGGCTGCCGGGACTGCGCCAAGAAAAAAGCCTGTGTTATTGATGATACCGTCAACGAGTTTCTGGATAAAGCCGCTGATTTTGACGGCTTCATCTTCGGCTCCCCCGTCCACTGGGCCGGGGCCACCGGGGCCATCACCTCCTTCCTGGATCGGGTGTTCTATGCCGACTTCTGCGGCGGCAGGAATAACTTTTATCTGAAACCTGCGGCGGCCATCATGTCCGCCCGGCGGGCGGGGACCACCGCCACCTGGGACCAGCTGAACAAATACTTCGGCCTCATGCAGATGCCCATCGTCACCTCCCGCTACTGGAACATGGTCCACGGGGCTACCCCGGAGCAGGTGAAGGAGGACTTGGAGGGGATGCAGTGTATGCGCTTTTTGGCCCGGAATATGGCCTGGTTCCTTCGGTGCAAGGAGGCCGGGGAGAAGGCCGGCGTGCCCCTGCCACAGCAGGAGCAAATTACCTTTACCAACTTTATCCGCTGACCGAAAGGAGGCCTCCCCGGATGGGCAGAAAACAGACGATAAAGATGGCAGTAGACGCTTTGATGACCGTTGCTCTGCTGCTTCTCATGGCCTATGAGCTGATCGGCCAGACCACCCATGAGGTGATCGGGACAGCGATGTTCCTGCTGTTTGTCCTTCACCATGCCCTCAACCGGAGTTGGAGCCGGAATGTTCTGAAAGGGCGGTACACTCTGTACAGGGCTTACCAGACCGCCTTGGTGGTGCTGATCCTGGTTGGGATGCTCTGCCAGGCGATAAGCGGCATGCTGCTCTCGCGCCATCTCTATACCTTTCTGCCCATCCAGGGCCACGCCCATCTTGCCCGCACCCTCCATATGCTGGGCGCCTACTGGAACCTTGTCCTAATGAGCTTGCACCTGGGCCTCCATTGGTCCATGGCGCTGGCCCATTTCCGCAAGACTTCAAAAGGCAAAACTGCCATTCTCCGGGCAGCGGGAGCTGCTGTGGCGCTCTTTGGCGTTACTGCCTTCCTCCGCCGGGAGGTAGGGGCCTATCTCCTGGGACAGATCCAGTTTGCCTTCTTCGATTTTGAGGAGCCGCTGGCCCTTTTCTTTCTGGATTATCTGGCCATTATGGGCTTGTTCGTTTGGGTGGGTCACTATCTGGGACTGCTGCTCCGAAAACTTTCCCAGTCGCAGAGGGGAGGACAGAAATGATGACTGTGAAAGGGCTTTTCGCCGCCTTAGCAGCGGCCGTGATGTTGCTTTCCCTTACCGCCTGTGACAGCGGCAAAGCTCCGCCCGTTCCCTCCGAACCGTTGGAGTCCCCCTCCTCACAAACGCCTGCGCCCGCTCCACCGGAAAGTGAAAGCGTGCCCCCCGATGCCGGGAGCAGCGAACCGGAAGAACCGGAGGAGCCCGGCGACCCCATCGTTTACATGACCACCGAGATCACGCCCGAAGGGCTGGAGAAAGCCTTTGCCGCTTTGGGACGCACCCCCGTTGGGAAGGTGGCAGTCAAAATCCATTTCGGGGAACCGGGCGGAAACTTCTACCTGGATCCCCAGCTCATCGGCGGCCTGGTGCAGTCTCTGGACGGGACGCTGGTGGAAACCAACACCGTCAGCGGCGGCTCTCCCCGCGCCAACACCGCCCTGCACCTTCAGATCGCCAAGGATCACGGTTTTGCGGACATCGCCCCTGTGGAGATACTGGACGCTGCCGGGGAAATGGCGTTACCGGTGGAGGGCGGCGTTCATCTTACCGAAAATCTGGTGGGGGCGGGGCTGGCGGACTATGATTTTTGTGTGGTGCTTTCCCACTTCAAAGGGCAGTCCACCGGTGGATACAGTGGAGTGATCCGCAACGCCTCCATCGGCCTTGCTTCTGTTCCCGGCAAGTGCCGCATCCACACAGCCGGGGCGGACGATACAACCTGGCAGGGCGGGGACACGACTGCCTTTTTGGAATCCACCGCCGAGGCAGCAAAGTCCGTTTCGGATCATTTTGAAAACGGGGAGAATATCGTCTACCTTCATGTGCTGAATCATCTTTCGGTGGACTGCGACTGTCGTAGCCATCCCAGAGAACCGGATATGCACGACATCGGAATATTGGCCTCCACCGACCCGGTGGCACTAGAACAGGCAAGCGTTGACCTGGTGTTCGCCGCTTCGGACGGGGAAACACTCAGCCGGCGTATCGAGGAAGGCGGGGGACTACTTTCTTTGGAGCATGGGGAAGCCATCGGCCTTGGCAGCCGCAGCTACCGGCTGGGTTCGTTGGACGGAGAGGGGAATTCCTCCGGGCAGACTCACCCCTATCTGGAAAAGCTGGTTTCCGATATTGTGAAGGAGATTTCTACCCCCGCTATGAGCGAGTATGAGAAAACCAAAGCAGCTTTCGATTACATGATCACCCATGTGTTGATGGGGGAGCCTATCGGCCCGAAGCTGTGGCGGATACACGGTGGCGGGGATGCTCCCATTTCCTTTATAGAGCAGCGGGCGTTAAGCCCCCTGCGCTTCGGCATTGGGATGTGCGAGGACTATGCCGCCGCCCTCACTTTACTTTTGCGGGGAATGGGCCTTTCGGCGGAGGGCCATCTGGTGGACCACGCCTGGACAATGGTAAAAATTGATGGAATCTGGTACCACCTGGACTGTCAACTGGAGGACAACATCTCCCGGCGCAGGTCGGTGCGGTACAAATACTTTCTCCGAGGGGACGCTACTCTCTCCGGCTCCCACCGCTGGGGGCAAAACCTTATTGCTTCCCACCTGCTGACCGAGGAGCAAAATCGAGAGCTGGCAGAGAACTTCCTTTTCCCCGCCGCGCCCCAGGACTACCCTACCCCGGAGCGGCTGACCATAGAGGAAACGCCCGCACCGGATCTGGAGGCCCTGCAAAAAGAGGCGGATGCGGAACTGGCCGCCTGGGAGGCCGAAAACGGCCCCTTACCGGAGATGGAGCTGAATACCATTCCGCCTGTCTTTGGCCTGGAAGGCTATGGCCCGACAGATGAAGGATAAATAAAATCTGAAAATTCGTTCGTTCCCAAAGGAGGACGATCTATAAGAAAGATGTGATATACCATGAAATTTCTTTTCTTTCTGGTTTCTTTCCTGCTCCTTTCCGGCTGCGCCTCCAAAAAAGAGGAGGACTATCAGCCGGTTCCCGAAAGCGCTTTGTCCTATGCGGGGGATGCGGTTCCCAAAAAGCAGCCGTCTACCACAATCAGCAGTAGTTTTCCGTTCCCGGAAAGAGAACCTCCCCAGCAATCAGAGCCTGCTACATCAGACGAAATCCATCCCTACATCAAGGGTCGGCTTCGGGAAATTGCACTGGAAATATCCACGCCAAGCATGAGTGAGTATGAGAAAACCAAGGTTGCCTTTGACTATGTGCTTGACCATATGACCAGGGGAGAAGCCATCGGCCAGGAGCTGTGGCGGATTCATGGTGCCAGAGAACAGCCCATCCCTTATCTGGAGCAGAGAGCTTTAAGCCCATTGTGTTTTGGTGTTGGTATGTGTGAGGACTACGCCGCCGCCCTTACCCTGCTGCTGCGGGAAATGGGGCTTCAGGCGGAGTATGTCCCCGGACTCCTCTATACCGTAGAGGGAGAACTGGCCGACCATGCCTGGACGGTGGTAAAGATAGATGGAACCTGGTATCACTTGGACAGCCACCTGGAGGACTATATCTCCAGAGGGCGAACGGTGCGTTACCGGTATTTCCTCCACGGGGACAGTACCTTTTCGGTCACCCATGTCTGGGGACAGCGGCTGATCGACCGCCAACTGCTGACTCCGGAGCAAAACGCTGAGATCGCAGCTCACTATCTCACACAAACCTGTCCCCAGGACTATCCTGCCCCGCCCCAGTCTCGCGCCATGCAGGAAATCCCGTTGCCGGATAGAACCGCATTACAGGAGCAGATAGATGCCGAAATTGCTGCGTATGAACTGGAAAACGGCCCTCTGCCGGAGATGGAACTGAATACAATACCGCCAGTCTTTGGTCTGGAGGGCTACGGCCCGGCAGATTAACCCCCGAAAGGAGAGCCTATGAAAAAACTGCTTCTTTTAACCACATTTTGTATTCTGCTTGCCTTTTCTGGCTGCGGGAGCCAACCAGCCGCCGGATTTACTGAGAATGATTTGACCCTCACGGTTGCCGGAAAGGAATATCATACCAGGGAAAACATCAAAACGGTGATAGAGGCCCTGGGGGAGGACTACCAATATGCCGAGGGAAAATCCTGCGATTACGACGGCCTGGACAAAACCTACACCTATGAAGCCGCCACCTTCTACACCAATCCTCTGGCAGAGGGAGATCTGCTGGCGGAGATCTATTCGGAAAGCCCGGAGGCCGTTACCTCCAAGGGCATCTCCTCCGGTGCCTCCAAGGCGGATGTGCTGGCGGCCTACGGCGACCCGGCGGAGCAGGACGAGTATCTGCTCATCTACCGGATAGGGGAAATGCTTTCGCCCTCTCTCTGCTTTGAACTGGAGGGAGATACGGTCACTGCCGTTTTCCTCACCGTAGACCCGGTATAAAGGAGGGTGCCCATGATCGTACTGAAACAGCTGAAACACTATGCCAAAACTAACCGGACCGCTTTGGTCAATCGGGAGGAGCGGCTCTCCTATCAAGAACTGGGCGCCCGCTCGGATGCCTTTGCCGCCTGGCTGCTGGATACCTTCGGGAAGGACTGCTCCCCGGTGGTACTCTGCGGGGACAAGGAAACGGACTTTCTGCCCTGCATTTTCGGCGCGCTGAAATCCGGGCGAGCCTATGTCCCCATCGACAGCGTGGTACCGGATGATCGGGCCGCTCAGATTGTGGCGGATGTACAGCCAACGGTGATTGTGGACTTCACCGGAAGGAAGCTGGATGTTCCGGCAAAGGTGCTGGCCCCGGCGGAATTGGAGGGCATTTTCTCCACGCCGGCAGAAGTTTCCTCCGAAAACTGGATACCCGATACCGCCCCCGCCTACATCCTCTTTACCTCCGGCAGCACCGGCAGGCCCAAGGGAGTACCCATCACCGCCGGGAACCTGGATGCCTTCTGCCGGGGGCTGCTGCCCTTCTACCGGGAGGAAGAGGGCGTTGTTCTCCATCAGGTGTCCTATTCCTTCGATGTCTCCGGCTGCGCGGTCTATGCCGGCATCAGCAGGGGGATGCCCCTCTTTACCGTAGACCACGCAATGGCCGCTGATTTGCAGGAATGCTTCGCCGCCCTGGAAAAATCCGAATTGGCCTTATGGGTGTCCACACCCTCCTTTGCAGAGCTGTGCGTTCAGTCGGAACGCTTTAGGGAAGGACTTCTCCCTCACCTGCGGCAATTTCTCTTTTGTGGGGAGGTGCTGACCCATACCCTCTGCGACACCTTGGCCCAGCGGTTCCCGGCGGCAAGAATCCTCAACACCTATGGCCCCACTGAAGCTACCGTCTTAGTCACCGCCGCCAAAATCACCGGGGAGATGCGCCGGGACAGCCGCTCTGTCCCCATTGGCAGGCCCGTTGATGGGGTGACCCTGCGGCTGGAGCAGGACGGGCAGACCGTTACTGAGGAGGAGCAAACCGGCGAACTGCTGATTTTGGGTCCCACAGTCGGCCCCGGCTACTTCGGCCGGCCTGATCTCACCGAAAAAGCCTTCTTCACCGACCCGGACACTGGCCTGCGGGGATACCGCACCGGCGATTTGTGCTATCAAAAAGGCGGCCTCTATTACTACTGCGGCCGGGCGGATAACCAGCTGAAACTCAACGGCTACCGCATCGAACTGGAGGATGTGGAAGCCAACCTGCAAAGGATTCCCAATATTCGCCGGGCGGCGGTACTGCCGGTACGGGACGCCGACGGCAAAGCGCAGTATCTGGCGGCTTTCCTGCTGCTGGCAGAGCCAGACGGCCTCACCCCACTGAGACGGGCTATCCAGCTGAAAAAAGAGGCGGCGGCCTATCTGCCTGTCTACATGATCCCCCGGAAACTGCTCACGGTAGACGCCTTTCCCCTCAATGTCAACGGCAAAATCGACAAAAAGGCCCTGGCCGCCCAATTGGAGGGAACGCCATGACCCCCTATTCCGGCCTGCTGTTTTTCTATCTGCTGGCGCTGCTGCTCCTACCTGCCGTGGTGCTGGGGCTCTGGGGAAAATCCCTGAAAACCTATGGACTGTTTTTCTCCGTCCTCATGCTGGGGCTGGTCTTTGGAGAAGGGGGGCAGTTGCTCGCCCTCCTTGCCTTTTATCTGTGGGAAGCGGCGATTTTCTTAATCTACCGCCGCTGCCGGGAAAAAATTCCCCTTTGGCTGGTGGTGCCGCTGGCTCTGTTGCCCCTGGCCTTGGTAAAGGTAGGAGAGGTTTGGTCGGCGCTTTCCGTTTTCCGACTGCTGGGGGTCAGCTACATGACCTTCCGGGCGGTGGAGGTGCTGCTGAATCTCCACGATGGGACGGTAAA
>CATJCP010000238.1 GCA_949737515.1 uncultured Oscillospiraceae bacterium
AAGCTGCTCCAGGATGTGGATTTGGGGGAAAAGCAAATTTTTTTGAATGGCAACCAATCCGGCGAATATAAGTTTGCCCTGGACTTAAACGGCCATACCCTGGCTTCCAGCGATTCGTCAGGGGCGGTATATGTAAGTGGTTTTGATTTTACCCTCAGGGACTCCAGCGAGGAAAAGACCGGAAAGATTGAAGGAGGGGTCATTGGAATCAATCTTTTTGGCAGTACCCTGAATATGGAGGGCGGAACGGTATCATCACTCGGAACGACATTCGGTAAGGCAGCTATCAAAGTTAGCGGAACTTGTATGATAAACATTTCCGGCGGCACTGTGGATTCTAAGGGATATGCTGGATTATTTCTTTCAGACAGCGCATCCGGCACCAAAGTCCAGATTACCGGCGGTACTTTCAAGGGTATAGACTGTATTCGGTGTCAATACTCTTCTGGGGTTACACTGGCGGATGTTCTCCCGGAAGGCTATGCCTTTTACCAGGACGGGAAACCAATCCCCATCCCGACAGGGAACAGACTGGACGGGAGCGAGAAGGAAATCACAGTTAAGAAGTGCAAACACTCCAACATGGAGTATGTATACCTGGGTAACAATACCACCGACCATAAGCATAAAGAGGTATGCCCAAGCTGTAGATATGAAAAAAAAGAGAGTTCCTGCATATTCCAAAATAGTTTAGGGGTACCTCATGAGAAAGTAGATGAATCCTATCATACCGATGCTTGTATATTCTGCAAGCATATAATACGGGATAAACCCCATGTTCTTGTTGATGGGAGCAGGAAAGAAGGATCAACCACTTTCGTTTTTAAAAAATGTAACTTTTGCGGCTATGAAGCGGAGCCGCATGGCACCATAACAACATCCGAGACGGAAATAACCCTCACCTATGGCGAAACGGCTGATCTGTTTGCTGAGGTGAATTTTAACGGAAAAAGCACCGCCTATCAATGGAAGTTAGATAGTACGGCCATTCCCGGCGCGGAGGAAAACACATATTCCCTTCCCACAGACCTTGCCGCGGGAAAATACTACTATTACTGCACAGCAAGTATGGAGGGAGAAAACCCACGGACCATTCTTTTTACCGTCCATGTCAACCCCAAAGCCATCACCAATGATATGGCGGAGCTTTCCAGCGTGAAAGCCACCTATAACGGCCTTGACCAGAAACCAGCCGTTACCATAGACGGGCTTGCAAAGGATACCGATTATACGGAAGCCTGGGACATTGAGGACTTTACCAACGTTGGGACAATGACCCTTACCGTCACCGGCAAAGGAAATTATACCGGAACGGTCACAAAAACCTTTGCCATAGACCCGGCGAAGCCTGTCATTTCCTGGGAAAGCCCAAGCCAGACCTTGACCTATACCGGAAGCGCGGCGAAAGTTGAGCTGCTTACGGTTACACTGGTAAACAATGAAACCTTTGACGGAACCATTGCCTATTCCTACAAGGCCCAGGGGGCGGCGGACTTTGTTTCCGGCCTGCCTGTCAACGCCGGGACATACCGCGTTAAGGCGAGCATCCCCGCCAAAGGCAACTACACGGCGGCGGAAAGCGGGGAAATGGCCCTGACCATCGAAAAATCCCAGCCAGCCATAGCCTTTAAAGCCAGCTACAAGCCGGATAAGGCATATGACGGCACAGCCATCCCCAACCCGGCCGCGGGGGATTTGGAGATCACCGGGGCGGCGTTTACAGATGTGAAATTCACATGGAGCCAGGCACCGACAAACGCGGGGACTTACACCTTGACCGCCAGCATCGCGGAGACTGCCAACACCAAAAAGGCGGAAGCTTCGCTGAAAGTCACCATCAGCCCCAAGACAGTATCCAACCCTGTGATTGAGCTGTCCCCTGAAACCTTTGAATACGACGGCACTGAGAAAAAGCCTGCTGT
>CATJCP010000239.1 GCA_949737515.1 uncultured Oscillospiraceae bacterium
AAGGAAAGACCCTATCAGCAATGCCAGCAGGGCCGCAGCTCGTTTACCCATTTTTCAGTCCCCTTTTGTTATATTCTAAAATCCGTATAGTAAAAGCTTGCTGATATATACTATATGTATATTATATATCACCCTGAAACGATCTTTGGGCAACGCCCTTCCCCCAAGTCCAGCATTAAAAGAGGCGCCGCTGGACACAGCGACGCCCCTGCTTTATTGCCGCAGTGCGGGGTTTAGGGGAATCCCAAAGGGTACTCTGTTCCGCCCTTCACGCAGTGCAGAACATTAAATATACATACTCATCATTGCGCCAGAGGTAAAGTAATTGAACAGATTGTAGGAGCTGGCCTTGGAATACGCCCCCATTGGACTGTAGGACCACTGGTTGAGCATATTGGATTGGGCCATCTGGTTGATCAAGTTCTGGGTTGTCTTCATAGAATCCACCAACTTGGCGGAGGGAGTGTTCATGCCCGCCTGGGCGTCCCTCTGGATCCCCCGGGCCACACCGTAATTCCCGCTGATGATCTCCTTTGTCAGGCTCGGGCTGGACTCCATGGACTTAGTAAAGGAATCCTTATCAAAACTGAGGGTGCCGTCGCCGTTGACCGAGAGCCCAGCCATGTTCATGGCTTTTTCCCCAGTGGGCAGCTGGGCCATACGGCGCATCTGCGTGAGGACACCGGTTCCCCGTTCTGCGTTGCTGTCCAGGAATTTGACGGTCTTGTTAAAGGTTTTCACCAGGTTGCTGAGCTTTTCAGCCATCCCTTCAATATTATCCCCAATCTTGATTTGGGAGGATCCCTTCTGCTTCAGGGTAGCCTCAATGTTATTCCCACCGATGGAAACCTGGTTGCTGGCAGAGGTGAATTCCTTTCCACGGTCCAGGGCGTTATTTTGATCCTTGACAGAATAGACCGCATCCTGGGCGGCTTCCTGGACCTGGTTGACCCCCATCTTTTCCGCCAGGGTCCCGCTGACAGTAAAGCCGTTTTCCTTGCCGGTATTGGCGGAGGATATGGTGAGGGATACCTTCCCGTTGGCCTCCTGTGCCTTTGCGGTAACGCCCAAATCCAGGCGGTTGATTTCATCGGCCATTGCCTGGTACAGTTCACGGTTGGACTTTACAGCAGTGGGATCAATGTGGAGATCCGCTGTCCCCTCCTGTGTCTCCAGGGTAAAGGTGCCTCTTTCGGAGGGCGCGGCTCCAGCCCAAACGCCGCTGCTTTGGTTGGTCTGGGCTGTGGCAACCTGCTGTACATCCAGCTGATAAGAAGCCGGGGACGTCGGATTTCCCTTTGCCTGCACCTCTGCCACACCGCGGTCCGAAGATGCCGCGGTCAGCTGGTTGGCCACGCCGTTGGCCTTTTGGATGGACAGTTCCTGGGCCGCCTGCTGGAGCTCCGCCATATGGTCCTGATATTTTTTCAGGAATTCTGAGGAATCCTTGGACAGAGCGGAAACGTTATTTTTAGAGACCCTGTTTACAGGCCTCACACTGGAAACCGCCGAAGTATCGGCCCTTCTGGTCAGGGCTTGTGCTAGTTTAAAGTTATTGGCAGCCGCCATTCCATACCAGCTTCTGCTGATGGGGTTCATGCTTACTGAACGATAAAATGCCACAACTATTCCCCCTTCCTCATTTTTGGAAAAAGCACAAAATCTGCGCCGTAGCAATAAAGCAAACCTATAAAGGGACAATTTTACGGATAAGGAAAATCATCCTATATCAATTATATCGGCAGAAACAACCAAAAATCAAGGCGGCAAAGCAGGATTTGAGCGTTTCTTTCAGACATTTGCCGCTGACGTCAACGCCCGAAGCTCCTCTTCCCGCAGCAGCTTGGCGCAGTCCAAAACCATTATGACCTTATCCTCTATCTTGGCAATGCCCTTCAGATATTCATTGACAGATTTTCCTCCCATTTTCGGCGGATCAGAAAGATTCCTAGAGGTAATCTCTACAACCTCGCTCACCTGGTCCACTACAATCCCGTAATGGCGGCCCTGCACGTCGATCACCACAATACAGGTGCGGTCGTTATACTCTGCCCCTGGTTTTCCAAGGCGCACCCGGACGTCAATAATCGGTACAATGGTCCCTCTCAGATTGATAATCCCCTTTGCGTACGGCGGATAGTCCGGGACCTCCACCAGCTTCTGCATACGGATGATCTGCATCACATCCACAATTGGGACGCCAAAAATCTGCTGATCTGCCAAGAAGGTCAAATATTGGTTTTGCAAAACATTGTCGGCGGTATTGGTCTCTGTACCCATCCATCCTGCGCTCATAGCCGGCCCTCCTAAATATTACCTAAAAAAGCTGTGTCATGATTCCCATTTTCTGGCCTTTGGTTTATGCTATTTAATATACTCCACTTTTGCCATTTTGCCAATAGTATTTTTAGCTTTCTTTTATTTTTTCTCTTTCAGGAACCCGCCCACCCCATTAAAAATGGCCCCGCCAAGGTGGAGGGGCCATTTTGGGTCAACGGGTGCCAATATAATTCGCGGGGTTCTTGACCGCGCCGTAGCTTCTGAACTCGATATGTAAATGCGGTCCAGTCGCATTGCCGGTCTGGCCAACAGCGGCGATGGTCTGCCCCTGGTTTACCTTCTGTCCTGGGGTTACATACAGTGCGCTGCTGTGGAGATACCAGGTCTGAAGGCCGCCGCCATGGTCGATTACAATATATTTCCCATAGCCAGGCCTCTGCTGCGCCACCACTACTGTGCCCGCAGCCGTCGCGTAGATCGGCGTGCCAGTGGAAACCGCGATATCCATTCCTGTATGGTTATAATAACCGTACAGGCCGCAGCTCACATACCCGCCGGAACCGCCTACAGGCCAAATATAACCGTTGCTGGTTGCGCTGCCGCCGGAAAGGGGCGGGATATAAGAGGACGAATAAGACCGGGTGCTCGGCATCACCAGCGACCCGACGACAACCTCTTGGTCAATGGGTTCGATGAGGGTTTCTGTGGAAAGGATATTCCGTTCAGCCGCCATACCGTTGATGTAGACGACCTCCTCCTCGACCTCTCTGAGCCCGTTTTCACCGGTGGAAACAACCTTGGAATAGGTAGAATAGTATTTGCTGTCTACTGTCCGATTGATTTTAAAGGGAATTTCTTCGGTATAGGTTTTCGTATAGGTGGCTTTCACCCCGAGAAGCGGGACAGACTTGCTGATAAGCACTTCCTGCCCAATCAGCAGCTTCGTATCAATACCAGGGTTTAGCTCCCGCAGGCTTGCCAAGCTGATGCCATTGCTGCGGGCGATGGTAATGGGAGCGTCGCCAGCCTGGGCGATGTAGATCTTTTCACCCTCGACCTCAGAGGAGATGTACTCCTCAATGTTGTTCAGCTCCACCACAGAGGAAACAGGATATAGTCCCTGCCGAACCTTTATTTTAGAAGTAAACTCGACCTTTGCGTCCGGGTATTCCTCCATATAAGGCTCTTTCAGCGATTCCAGGAGCATCATCATAGACTGGCCGTCTGTAGTAGCGCCGATAAATTCATCGTCGATATACAGTCCGTCCGCCTGAATGATCTCGTTGCCGGAGGCTTGGATAATCTGGTCAGCCAGTACAAAAGAATCAGAAAGCTGCTGGTTGTCCGCCACGCAGAGGGTAAATTTGGGTACTGCGTCCAATGGTTGTTGATATTCTTCATAGATAATGCGGTCACGCATCATCTGTTTTGCATCGTCAAATACGCGTTCATCGGTAATATATCCGATATTTTTCCCATCATATTCCACCGAAAGGACAAAAGGTAGGGAAGTAAAATACCGAACCGTACCTATCAGCACCCCAATTGCCATAACAGGGCAGACATAGTTGAGAACTGTTGCGGTCAGCTTCCAAAGGTATTTCAAGGTAAACAAAGCCGCCGCACCGGGCCGGAACGTTTTGACCCTCATCTCCCCGGCTACGCCGGGCGCGTCCGCAGGAAGGGGTTTCCACCAAATGGAACGAAATTCCTCCCGCATCCGGCGAAGGGAAACGGCAAAGCCGGTCTCCCGAAGAGAAGCGCGGGTCTTCATCAGCCAAAAACGAAGATTTTCCTCCGTGCGCCTGCCAAGTGATAAAGCCGAAGTCCAGATCCGGCGCTGCGCCCGGAGAAGAAGATTCACCAGAAAAGATCCGGTTTCAAATGATATATGAAAAAAGAACTGGCTTACAGATGTCCAAAGCTGCCCCAGCCAGACGCTCATGAAACCGCTGTCCCGTTCATTCGGCTCACTGGAATGTCCGTCTGCGGCATTGGTCTGGCTTAAAGAACTCATTGCTATCATCTCCTTTACAATTCCCTTTGTCAGCAGGCCGCCGGGCGCTGGGCATGAATACAAAGCTCCATCCCGGCGGAGCTTACACCTATAGCACCTACATTATACCTTTTTTTTCTTCAAAATGCAAGCCCAAGCTCTTATTCTGACGGGTGATAATAGATTTTCACCATTTTCTTTAAAAATTACAATATAAATTCATGAGTAGTACACAAAAACCAGCTTATTTATCTTCTCCAGAGAGGAAATGAATCGCTTCCACAGGAATGGAGGTCTCCCCCATCACCCGGACCATCTCCTTTTCCCAGGGACAGCTGAACTCCATCCACTCCTCGCGGACAGGGTGAAAAAAACGGATGCGGTAGCATCGGAGCATCTGCTGAGAGGTGATGGCAAGGCTCCCTCCATATAGGTCGTCCCCCGCCAAGGGGTGTCCAATGGAAGCGCAGTGGACCCGGATCTGATGGGTTCTCCCTGTGGCAATCCAAACCCGAAGGAGGGTATGCCCTCTCGCCCCTTCCGGATATTTCTTCGGGTCCACCTCTCCATAGGCCACCGTCTGGTATCGGGTATAGGCGGACTGCGCCCCCTCTTCGCCCTCCACTGCGGGAAGGCGAAGGGTAGAAGTTTCATTCAACCGGCGGATAGGGCAGTCAATGACCCCTTCGGGCTCAGCAAATTTCCCCTCAGTCAAAGCCAAATATTCCTTTTCCAGCTTCCCGTTGAGCTGCGAGGACACATACTCGTTTTTGGCAATCACCGTCAGGCCGGTGGTATCTTTATCCAGCCGGTTTACTTGGCGGAAAGGGACGGAAAGCTGGTGGGTTTGGCAGTAATAGGCAAATACATTGGCCAAAGTATCCTGCCGGTGCCGTTGGGAAGGATGGCAGGGCATGGCGGCAGGCTTATCGTATACAAGAAGATCATCGTCGTCGTAAATAATCTCTGCTGGAAGGTCGGAGGGGGGCTCGCCGCCAATTTCATCCGCCAGTTCTAGGCGCAGGACATCCCCAGCCTGGAGTTTGTCGATGGTTCGGATATGCTCTCCGTTGAGCAGCAGACCGGTAGGGGATTTTTTCAGCTTGGTAAGGACCCGGCTGGAATAGTGAATTTGGCGCAGATAAGCCTCTACCGTCCACCCGCTGTAGGCGCCGTCAATCTCATAAGCGTATACCCTCATGCAGTCCCCTCCTGTGCCGCCGGCTGATTATGCAGTTCTTTACCAGATTATAACACATTTTCCCGGAGATACAAGAAAAACGTTACAATTTATGGAAAGCAAAGCTTCTTCCCACAATGTTGATGATCTGCTGTATCGCCGGCCGCATATAAATAATACAAAAGCGCGGGATAGATTATACAATTTGTATAATCTATCCCGCATTTCAGCTTATTGATCAGCAAACGCCCTGCCACTTCATGGCATCGGCTACCTTTACAAACCCGGCTATGTTGGCCCCTGCAAGCAGGTTATCCTTCATGCCATATTTCTCCGCCGCATCATAAATATTGTGGAAGATCCCTACCATAATGTCGTGCAGCTTTTTGTCCACTTCCTCAAAGGTCCAGGAGTAGCGCATGGAGTTCTGGCTCATCTCCAAACCGGAGGTAGCCACGCCGCCCGCATTGGCGGCCTTGGCCGGGGCAAACAGAACGCCATTTTTCTGGAACACCTCAACCGCACCGGGAGTGCTGGGCATATTCGCGCCTTCCGCCACAGCCATACAGCCGTTGGCAACCAGCTTCTTGGCCGCTTCCTCGTCCAGCTCATTCTGTGTGGCGCAGGGAAGGGCAATATCGCAGGGGATTCCCCAAATGCCGCTGCATCCCTCGGTATAGACTGCGCCGCTTACCCGGGCAGCATACTCCTTGATCCGTCCCCGTTCCACTTCTTTGATCTGCTTGACAACATCCAGATTGACGCCATTGGGATCGTGAATATAACCGGAAGAGTCTGACAAGGCAACTACCTTTGCACCCATGGACATTGCCTTCTGGGCCGCGTAAATGGCCACATTGCCGGATCCGGAAATGACAACGGTCTTGCCCTCCATGGTCTGGTTCTTCATGCAGGAGACCATCTCCTGGGTCAGATAGAGCAGGCCATAGCCAGTGGCTTCGGTCCGCACCAGGGAGCCGCCGTAGCTCAGGCCTTTGCCGGTGAGAACGCCGGTAAACTCGTCGCGGATCCGCTTATATTGGCCAAAGAGGTAGCCTACCTCCCGCGCGCCAACGCCGATATCCCCGGCGGGAACGTCGGTGTTCTCCCCAATGTGCCGCTGGAGCTCAGTCATAAAGCTCTGACAGAAGCGCATCACTTCGCCGTCGGATTTGCCCTTGGGGTCAAAGTCAGAACCGCCCTTGCCGCCGCCCATGGGAAGGCCAGTCAGGCTGTTTTTAAAGGTTTGCTCAAAGCCCAGGAATTTAATAATGGAGGCGTTTACCGAAGGATGGAGCCGCAGCCCGCCCTTATAAGGCCCGATGGCGGAATTAAACTGGCAGCGGAAGCCCCGGTTGACCTGTACATTGCCGTTGTCATCTACCCAAGGCACACGGAACATAATAAAGCGCTCCGGCTCCACAATCCGCTCCAAAATGCCGTTCTTCTCAATGGAAGGATCCTGCTCCACAACCGCTTCCAGGGATTCCAGAACCTCCTTCACTGCCTGGAGGAATTCCGGTTCCCCGGCATTTCTCTTTGCCACCGTTTCATAAACCCGGTTGACATATGCTGTACGAAAGCCCATAATCGCCACACTCCATTTCTGTGATTTAAATCGCTATCATTATATACCTTCAGGAACATTTTTGCAAGAACAAATTTAAAAAGCTTCGTAATTTTGACATTATACACGAAAATATAGGTAAAAACAACGGATTTTTAAAATAGCCCTGCAAATATATGTGTTTTTATTGTCTGCCCTCATTAAAATAGCAGACATAAGCATCAGAACATTTTCCCCAAAAACAAGGAATGGAAGCAATGATGCCTCCATTCCTGCGAAGGCCCGCCGGTTTATGCTTAAACTAAAGTTTAGGGGCATGGCGGGATCTGTTTAAAAAATATCACACAAAAATCTTTGTCAAGATTTTTAACAAGTTTTCAAGGAAGCCCACCCCCTTCGCAAAGAAAGAGAGTGGACTTTCGCTTACAAATTTTTACCGGATTACAACCGTCCCCGGCGCGCTCTCCACCCGGATGCTGTGTTCCTTGGAGGAAACGACAGCCCTCTCCGTCTGGAATTCTCCCGGCAGGGTATTGCTCACATAGTAGACGACTGTAAAGGTGTTTTCATTGTCAGGAGACGGGACCTCGGTCCGGGGGGAATAGGGCTCCATTTCCCCATCTGTATGGGGAACGTCCTCCTCCATTGGGGCCTCTTCCTCCTCCACTTCCTTTTCAACAGGGACTGCCAAGGGTTCCTCGCTGGCGCCCAGGGGCTCTACAGGCTCCTCTTTTTCTCGGTAAAGCCATATCCAGCCGTTCATCTTCTGGCCCTCATTTCTGATATAGCCCTCAAAATTCCCGGTTATGTAGTCTCTTTGGGTTGGCAGATACCGCATCCCAGAGGGGATGAAATCAGAGAAGACATACCCGCCCTCCGGCGCGTCCGGCGAAAAGGTGACAGTACATTCCACCTTTACCCTCTGTCCGGCGGCAAAGCCGCTTTCTGCGTAAACGGGGTAATACTTCTTGCTCACCTGGACCAGGTTCTCCCCTGCGGTGGACAACCCGTCGCTGTACGCCACTGTGCGGACATTGGCCGCAATATCCCCGCTGACAGCTTTAAATTCGGCATTTTTCAGCCCGTCCCCATAGAAGGAGAGGAACTTCATGCCACTTTCGTCCAGGGTCACCTGCTGCAGTTCCCCATTTTCCATATAGGTAAACTTGGATTCCGGCAGCTCATCAAAGGAAAAGCCCCGCAGATAGGCCAGCAGCTCCAGGCTGACCGGCGTATCCGCCAGTTTGCCCTGTATTGTCTGCTCCACAAGCCATGCGGCCATCCCCTGACCGTCTGTCCCGGTCTGGGCCAAGGAGACCAGCAGCAGGGCGTTGGCGGTGTTTTTCAGGGTCTCCCCTTGATCCGCCCCCTCGTACCAGACAAGGCCGTTCTGCTCCCTGCGCAGGCCGGAAAGGGAAGCCAGAATCTTTTCCGCACCGCTGTTGTCCCCAAAGGAGGCCAAGGCCGCGCCCAGCAGGAGTTTTTCGGAAGCTGTGTGTTCTTCGGAAGCCATTCGCTGAATATCCCGGAGGATCGGCTGTTCCAGTACCGAAAGGCCGAGGTAGGCGTATATCCTCTGCTCCTGGGTAACAGCGGGATCAGCGAGGACAGACCGGAAATAGCTCTCCGCGCTGGAGGCGTCGGTCAAACCAGGCGCCGCGATCAGCAGCTTGGCAGTCGCCCCGGGATCGGCCTCCGAATTGGGAAGAATCTTGATCCCGCCAGTGTCCTGATCCTGGATATTCTCCAGCCGGTTATCTTTATAAACAGTTTCCCGCTCCTCCTCCGGCAAAAGAAGGTTGTAAAGCTTTCGGGCTTCATAAGAGGCGGCAAGCTCCTCCGTGCGGTCGGATTCCCGGTACATCAGGTGGTTGAGGGTTTCCAGATAAGGCTGGAGAAGGGTATTGTAAACCGTCACCCGCACCGGGTACCGAACGCTTTCCAAGGAAGAAATCTGTTCCAAAGATACCTCCTGGAACACAGCCTCAGTCTGAACGCTGGACACCACCGAGAAGGGCTGGCGCAGGGCATCGGCATACTCGCCGGACTTGGCGGAAACTTCCAGCAAATATTCTCCCACAGGGCGCTTGCCAAAGTTGAAGGGAATCTGCCTCCCGGCCTGGCCCCCGGACTCCAGGGTATCGAGAACCGTTCCATCGGAAGATTTCAGCAGGGCGGTGAGCTGAATTTCCTCGCCGTGGCTGGCCTCAGTCCCCACAGCCATGGCAGAGACGGAAACGTCGTCTCCAGGCAGGTATTCGCCAGTGGCAATCGTCTGCAGATAGAAGGGCTGGGTGACAATGGTGTTGTTGGTGCTGCTGCCTCCTTTCAGGTCCCCGGTGACAGCCGCAGCGGTGATCCGCCAAGAGGTAATGTTGTCCGGCAGGGTCAGCTTGACAGAGGCAACGCCGTTTTCATCTGCCTTTACAGTCTGGAACAGGGCGGTATCCAGGAATTTTTCCCGGACGTACCCGCTTCCACCGCCGCCTGCGCCGCCCATGCCGCCGGTGCTGATGTTTCCGTCTGCAATTTCCTCCTCATAGGGCACATAGGAGGCGTTCTGAGAGACAGTGGGATAATAGATGTTTTTATAGAGCTGCTGGGCAATGTCAAGGTTCTGAGGCTCAATCTGAAAAATGGACTCATCCACAACTCCCACGCAGACCGACGCGTTGGGGGCGGAGACCTTCACCGTAATATTGGCCTCCTCGCCGGGACGGTAGGTCTCCCGGTCAGAGGATACGTCCACCTCCAAGGTCCTGTCCGCATGGTCGAAGTAGGCGGAGAAGCCTTCTATGTTGAAAACCTTCCTGCCGTCAAAGTAGGCCCCTGTAATCTGGACCGAGGGAATGTACTCCTGGGTAAAGGTCAGGGAGGCCTGGCTGGTCCCCTGGTCCAGGAAGGCGGTGGAGAGCATATCCCGCTGATAGACGTTGTAGAGGATCCTCCCCTTGTTCTCCGCCCTGTCCTGGTTCAGATACAGGGCAAGAGGGATTGTTTCGTTCTCTTTAAAGGAGAGCTGCTCATAGGAAGGCTGGAAGGAGTAGCGGAAGCCCTCCCGGCTGCCCGGTCCCCTAAAGCGGGAGGGATAGTGCACCCCCTGGACACGGCCGTTTACATCGCCGTCAAATTCAATCTGAAACCAGTAGCTGACATCGCTGGTATTCTGGTACTCGGAGATGGGCACCTGGGCAACCCCTCCGGCAGCCTGAACCTGCAGAACATTGGCGACGTCTTCCTTTACATCTGTTTTGTAAAGGGTGACGCTTTTTTTCAGGATCGGGTCATAGTAAGTAGACGAAGGGGTTCTGATATTGGTACGGCGGTTGATTACCACCTGCAGGGGGATATCTGCGGCAGGTCCGCTGTACGCCTCTTCGTCGCCGATGGAGGGGTCTGCGGCATACTTGGCCTCGTCCAGGTAGTTGGTGCGGATGGTCAGTGTGGAGCCATCGCTTTCGGTTTTGAGGCCGATCTTGGACTGGATAATCGGAATATAGCCGTCCACTGACATATAGACGTCCCGCTGGTCGCCGCTGCCCACAGTATACCAGAGGCTGGTAGGATACCACATGGGAATCTCATTTCCATGGGACTGATAGTAGCTGGCGCATTCTCCCGAACCGGTCTCGTCCAGGGTTACAGTCTGTTCGCCGTTTGCGTTGACGTACAGCCTTCCGCCGGAGACCGGGGAACCGTCAAAGTACCTGGCCCTGACGCCGAAGTCAATGGGCTGGTTGGCGAAGTAGAAGGACCTGGAATGGGAAACATCCAGGATATAGCTGGGCTTGGTAAATTCCGTAACGTTGAGATAGTGATAGCCGTAGGGCTTTCCCGCTTCGTCCAAAATGGAGAACTGGTAATGCCGCTGCTCCAAGCTGGCGATGGAAAGCTCCCCGGTAAAGGAGCCGTTTTCCCCCACCTTGACCGTGACGCCGGAGATGGTTTTATCCCCGTCGGTCAGGGCGGCTTTCACAGCGGAGGGTTTGTTTCCGGAGGAATTCCTGGGGGAGACAACGCCCCAGAAGCGGATGGTATCTGAAGGCTGGTAGATTTCCCGGTCGGTGTAGATGGCCAAGTAATAACTTTCCGACAGGGGAACCTCCGAATTCCCCCGTAAATCCTTCAGCGTATAGTAGATGGGGATACCGTCCCTTTGGATCGTGACAGAAGAGCGCTCCAGCTCCTTGGTAGCAACCCGAACGATTCCGTCCGCGTTGGTTTTTCCGCTGGCGTCCGGATGCTTACCCCTGATATCCCGGAAGATAACCTCCATGTTTTCCAGGGGCTTTCCTGTATCAGGATCGTTGACCCAGACCAGGGAATTCCCGCTGGAGGACTCCAGGTAGACGGAAAGGCTGCAGATCTGGAAATACCGCTGAACCTGTATCTTCTTTTCGGCGTTTTCAACCATCATCACATAAAATCCGGGCTCCATACCGCCGGGGATGATGGTGTAATATTCTGAACCGCTGATAGGGGCCAGCTTCTGCGTCTCCTGGTACACCCGCTGGAGGGAGGCGGTTTCCGTGCGGTATTTTTCCTTAGGACCCCAGCGCACATTGGAATAGTTGTTGTATTTTGCAATTTCCTCCACATAGGCCTGATATCCGTCAAAGCGGTAGGCGGAAATTTGGAAATCCAGCTGGGCGGTTTCATCCTGGGTATAGACGGAGAAGTAAACGTCATCCCCAGGCATATAGGTCTCAAAGTCGCTGCGCGGGCAGTAGAACCAAACGCGTTCTTTCTTGCCCTCCCTGGTGCCAAAGGAATAGGAATATTCCTCCTTCAGCTCCATGCCATTGGGGGCCTTCAGCCCTGGGGACAGGCTGACATGGTAATAGGTGTTCTCCTGGAGGGGCTCGGCGGGGACAAAAACACCGGTATAGCCCGACACCTGGAACTCCCCGGATACCGCAGGCTGGATGGAAAAGTGCTCCTTAAAGTCGGCGGCGGAAATCCCAGGGGTGTTGAAGGAAATCTCAATGCCGGAATCCAGGTCTACATAGTCGTAATCCTGGCCAGGGTAAACGCTGTTTACCAGGAGGTCGCTTTCGGTCTGGAAGGCAAAGGACTGGACTGCCTTCCCATCCCCTCCCATGGCCTGGAAGCGGTAAACAGCGTTGCGCTCCAGGGCCTTCTCCGGGGCCAGCAGCCAGCCGTCTTCCTGCTTTTTCAGGGAGTAGGCAAACGCGGGCTCGGTCTGGAGTACGGTGCGGAGCTCCTGCTCCTTCCACCTGGAAAAATCCTCACCGGTGATCAAAAACCCCTGTTCCGCCGATACGCCGGAATCCCCGCTGGACTTTGGGGCAATGGACAGGGTGGACAGGTCTATATTGACCTGGGCCGGCGGCGCTGGGGAGGAGTGCTGGCTGCTGTCAGAAGGCGTTGTCGTATTACATCCGGATATCCATACAATGGCCAAACCCAGGACAGCTGCAATCCCTATTTTTCTGCTTAGACGCATATAAATCCCTCTTTTCACTGCAAATCGTCTCAGATTAGCTCCCTTTATCATAATAGTAACACAAAAAGACGATTCCGTTGCATTGCTATTTTATTTTTTCGGTGATCTCCCGAATTTCTGCCAAGCTCTGGATTTCAAAGTCCGGCCTTATATTCCCCGCCTCAGCTCCTTTGCGGTTCACCCAGCAGGCCCTGATCCCAACGCTTTGGGGACCCTGAACATCATCAATCAGGGAGTCCCCTATAAAAAGCGCTTCGGAAGGGGATAGCCCTAAACCGAAGAGCATCTTTTCATAAAACGCTTTTTCCGGTTTATAAACCTCCATGGATTCAGAGGTAAAAACATATGGAATTTCCAGTTCATTTCGTTTCAAATCCTGCAGCAGAGGGGCTGTATCCGTGGTAGAGCCAACTGCAATCATATAGTCCTGCGCTAAGTCCCGCAAGACCTCCTTCACCTCGGGAAAGCCCTTTCTGTTCCCCAGTGTCTCCAGCATCATTTCAACATCCAGATCCGCGTCCCCCATCAAACCATACTCCCGGTACAGCCGGGAGAGGTCTAGACGGAAAATATTCTCTTCTGTCATAAACGTTTTCAGGCTGCCGATATGCTGGCGGTGCAGCCCTTTCCATCTCGCGTAAAATTGGTCCGGAGAGATATCCGGACGTTTGTTCCGCTCAAGTATCCTTTTGGCTGCTTTCACAGAGCCGTCCCCTGTGGAAATCAGCGTTCCATATGCGTCGAATAAAATGGCCTTTAACATGGAAAGCCTCCCTTTCCTTTGCTTCTTCCCTCCATTTTACAATACCTCCATACAATTTTCCACCTTTTTCGCCTTGGCGGAAACTTTTTTGCCTTTTGCTTTACATTATAAAAAACATCTGCTATAATGTTTGAAATATTGTCAACAGAGGAGTGAATCTCATGGATAAGCTGTTAAATTTGCTGGATAAAAACTGCCGTTTGACCAACGAGCAGCTTGCGGTGATGGTTGGAGAACCGGTTTCCAAGGTGGCGGCCGCCATTGAGGAATACGAAGCCAAGGGAATCATACGCGGATATAAGGCTGCCATCGACTGGGATAAAACCTCCAGGGAATATGTCATAGCCCGGATTGAGATCAGGGTCATCCCCATGCGGGACCACGGGTTTGACGAGATCGCCCGGACCATCTACTCCTTTGACGAGGTGGAAACCTGCTACCTGATGAGCGGCGGCTACGACCTGGCGGTGACGGTCTCAGGGAAATCCTTTAAGGACGTCGCCCTGTTTGTCTCTCAAAAGCTGGCCCCCATCGACGCGGTCCAGTCCACCGCCACCCACTTTGTCTTGAAAAAGTACAAGGAGCGCGGCGTCCTCCTGGAAGAGAAGGAGCGCGATATGAGGGAGGATGTACTGCTGTGATGGATTACGACTCCCTGCTTTCCAAAAAGGTGATGGAGATAAAGCCGTCAGGTATCCGCCGCTTTTTTGATATTGCCAATGAAATGGACCACGTCATATCCCTTGGAGTAGGGGAACCAGACTTCCGCACCCCCTGGGCCATCCGCCATGCGGGAATCCAGTCCCTGGAAAAGGGGCACACCTGGTACACCGCCAATGCCGGCCTGGCGGAGCTGCGGGGCGAAATCGGCAAATACCTGGAGGAGAGCTTCCAGATCAGCTATGACCGCAAACAGGAAATTCTCGTGACTGTAGGCGGTTCGGAGGCCATCGACCTGATGATCCGCGCCTGTGTCAATCCCGGCGACGAAGTTTTGATCCCGGAGCCCTGTTTTGTAGCCTACTCCCCCATCGCCTCCCTGACCAATGCCACTGTCGTACCCATTGAGACCAAGGCGGAGGACGGTTTCCGCCTGACAGCCAAGGCCCTTCGGGAGAAGATCACCCCCCGCACCAAGCTGCTGATCTTCCCCTTTCCCAACAACCCAACCGGGGCAGTCATGCGCAGGGAACACCTGGAGGAGATCGCCGAAGTGCTGCGGGACACCAATATCTTTGTCCTCTCCGACGAGATCTACGCGGAGCTGACCTATGGGAACCAGCGCCATGTCTCCATTGCCTCCATACCGGGGATGTGGGAACGCACTGTTGTGGTAAGCGGGTTTTCCAAGGCCTTCGCCATGACCGGATGGCGCCTGGGATATGTGGCCGGCCCTGCTCCCATTATGAAACAGATCCTGAAGATCCATCAATTCGCCATTATGTGCGCCCCCACCACCAGCCAGCACGCGGCGGTAGAGGCTCTGCGTTCCTGCGGCGAGGATGTAGTGAACATGCGGGAGGAATACGACATACGCCGGAACTTTATTGTGGATGGACTGAACAAGCTGGGCCTCACCTGCTTTCATCCAGAGGGGGCGTTTTATGTATTCCCCTCCATCCAATCCACAGGGCTTTCCTCAGAGGATTTCTGTCAGAAGCTGCTCTATGCTCAAAGGGTTGCCGTTGTGCCGGGGAATTCCTTTGGGGCCTCCGGGGAGGGCTTTGTGCGGATTTCCTATTCCTATTCCATCGAGCATCTGATGGAGGCCTTAAAGAGGATCGAAGCGTTCTTAAAAACACTGTAAAAGGACAGGCTGCCGGAAAAGCAGCCTGTCCCTGCTTGTGGAGAAATCATTGAGAGAGGGGAACATACCATGACGTCCGCGGTACAAAACGTAGCCTGCGTACAGGCGGAAAGGTACGAGTATTCCACCATTAAGGAGGGCGTTGACCGCCTATTTGCACTGCTGGAACTGGGCAAATTGATCCGCCCGGGGATCAGCGTTGTCCTAAAGCCCAACCTGCTGATGAAGCGCACACCAGAGGAGGCCACCACGACCCATCCAACCCTTGTATCAGCGGTGGCGGAGAAGGTCCTGGAGCTGGGGGCCGCCTCTGTCCTGGTGGCGGAAAGCCCCGGCGGGCCCTATACCAAATCCAGCTTAAACGCCATCTACAGCGCCAGCGGCATGGCCCAGGCCGGCAGCGAACACCACTTTTCTCTAAACCAGGATTTCACCTACCAGGAGGTAACATGGCCCCAGGGGAAGGCCTGCACTGCCTTTAACGTCATCACCCCTTTGGTTGGGGCGGATTTGATCATCAGCCTGCCCAAGCTGAAGACCCACGGCATGACAGGCCTTTCCGGGGCGGTCAAGAACATGTTCGGCTCAGTTCCGGGGCTCCAGAAGCCGGAGCTTCATTACCGCTATCCAGAGCGGGACGACTTCACCAATATGCTCATCGACCTGTGGGAATGCGTCCATCCTGCCATAACCATTGTGGACGCAGTGGAGGCCATGGAGGGGAATGGCCCCTCCGGCGGCAGCCCCAAGCACATGGGCTTGCTGTTTGCCTCCCGGAACCCTTATACCCTGGACCTGGCCTTGGCAAACCTGATCGACATGCCGGTCCCCCAAATTCCCATTCTGCAGAATGCAATCCTGCGGGGGCTCTGCCCAGCGGAATTTTCTCCCGCCTTTGTGGTTGGGGATCCTTTCCGGCCAGTCCCGGATTTCCAAAAGCCCCGGAAGAAAAACCTGGACTTTGTGGATGTGCTCCCCGCCTTCCTGCAAAGGCCCTGCAAAAGGGTCATGGAAAGGGTATTGGTACCCAACCCGGTGATCCGGAAAGGGGACTGTATCGGCTGCGGCAAGTGCGCCGAAAGCTGCCCCCAGCACATTATCCAGATTAGGGACCGCAAGGCGGAAATCCACAGCCGAAAGCAATGTATCCACTGCTACTGCTGCCACGAGATGTGTCCCAAAAAGGCCATCGACCTGCGCCGCCTTTTGGGATAAGGGGGATAAACGGATGAAAGCAGTATATTTGGCGGCTGCCAAGATCAACCTGGCGCTGGACATTTTGGGGAAACGCCCAGACGGCTACCACCTGATGAAGATGGTGATGCAGTCAGTCTCCCTCTTTGACCGGGTGGCCCTGGAGGCCATTCCCGGCAGTTCCGGCATAGAACTGGAATGCACCGCGCCGGGAATTCCCACCGACAGCCGGAACCTGGCCTGGAAAGCAGCGGACCGTTTTTTGGCAGAGGCAAAAATACAGGCCGGCGTCCGCATCTCCATCGAAAAAAAAATCCCCAGCCAGGCGGGAATGGCCGGGGGAAGCGCTGACGCCGCAGCGGTGCTTGCCGGACTGAACGAAATGCTGGACCACCCTCTGCAGGAGGCGGTCCTGTATGAAACCGGCCTTTCCATTGGGGCGGACGTCCCATTTTGTATGGCAGGAGGCACAAAGCTGGTGGAGGGGATCGGGGAGCGGCTTTCCCCCCTCCCCGCCCTGCCGGAATGCTTTTTTGTCATCGCCAAGCCTGTCCAGGGGGTGGCGACAGGTCCATGCTTTCAGCGGTATGACAGCCTCCCCTCCCGCAAAAGCCCCAACATCCCCGCCATGCTGGAGGCCCTGCGCCGCGGGGACAAGGGGGAAATTCTCCGCTATATGGGAAATGTTCTGGAACAGGCTGCGGAATGCCCTGCGGTGGAGGGCCTCCGGGAAGAAATGGCGGGGTACCGTCCTCTGGGCTGTGCCATGACCGGGAGCGGCTCCGCTGTGGCGGCGGCGTTTTCCACCCGGCAGGATGCGGAAAGGTGTCTTTCCGGGTTGTCCTATCTGACAAAAAAGGGGACAGGGCTGTTTTTAGTCACCCCTGTCCCCTATGGCGTTCGCCGGTTAAACTGTTAGACGATTTCCAGGTTTCCGTTTAAGCAAAGGGTCTGGCCTGCCTGCAGGTCAAGGGATACTTTCCGGTCTTGGCAGCAGACAGTTCCACAGTAGGGCCTATTGGCGGCGAGACTTGCGCCCGCCAGTTTTCCATCCTTCCAGGAAAGGCTGACAGTAATCCCTCCTCTGGCGCACAGCCCCTCTATCTCCCCTTCCTTCCAGGATCCCG
>CATJCP010000240.1 GCA_949737515.1 uncultured Oscillospiraceae bacterium
AGGCTTGTTCATAGGCTTTCCATCCTCACTGCGTCCCAAAATGCTGGCCAGGTCAAACCGAAAGCCATCCACCCGGTACATAGTAACCCAGTATCGGAGGCAGTCCAGAATCATCTGCTGCACCATGGGGTGGTTGCAGTTGAGGGTATTGCCGCAGCCGCTGAAATTATAGTACCGCCCCTCTGGCGTCAACATATAGTACACATTGTTGTCAAAGCCCTTAAAGGAGAAAAACGGTCCCTTTTCGTCCCCCTCAGCGGTGTGGTTGAATACCACGTCCAGTATGACCTCAATGCCGTTCTCATGGAGGAACCGGATCAGCCTTTTCAGCTCGCCGCCTTCATGGTTGTACTCAGTTGCCGCGGCATAACTGGTATTGGGGGAAAAAAAGCTCACCGGATTATACCCCCAGTAATCAACCAGATGGGTTCCATTGTATTCCCGGGAATCACGCATCTCATCAAATTCAAAGATGGGCATCAGTTCTACTGCGTTAATCCCCAGTTCCTTTAAATAGGGGACTTTTTCCATCAGCCCCAAAAAGGTTCCGGGACTGTCCACCTTGGAGGAATGGTGCTTGGTAAACCCCCTCACATGCAGCTCGTAGATGACCAGATCCTGGATCGGAAGCATAGGCTGACAATACTTTCCCCAGTCAAAATCATTCTGCACCACTCTGGCGTGGTAATGGTTCCAGCCGGTTCCCACACCCCATTCGCTTTGACCGGTAACGGCCTTGGCATAGGGATCCAGAAGCAGCCTGTTTTTGTCAAACAACAACCCCTTTTTCGGCTGATAAGGCCCATCCAGCCTGTAGGCATACTCAAACTCTTCAATATCCAATCCAAAGACGATCATAGAGTATACATACCCCACCTTATAGCTTTCCGGGAACTTTAAAACCGCGAAAGGCTCATCGGACTTGCGGTGGAACAGCAGCAGCTCCACCGAGGTCGCCCCCCTGGATTGTACCGTAAAGTTCACCCCAAAGCCCATATCCGTTGCCCCAAGAACGCCGAAGGCCCCGGGACGGACATAAAGCCCATCTATCCTGTCGGTAGGGTTCAACCGGGTGTCCGCCATAAGGGGCCGGCTTCCTTCAGAGAGGTATCCGATTGGTTTCTGGCTGTTCTCACCGCATACCGGTTCCATATCCATATCCTTTTTCATAGTCCTGCCTCCTTATATTGGGCGGACGATACTCCGCCGGTTGATTCTTTTCCTTTGAAATGAAAGCAAAACCGCCCTGAATCGATCAAGGCGGTTTCGATTGTCCATCTACTCTTCAGCCAGATGCTCCAATTCATCCACATACTTACTGTCCGCCGCATGGTCAACTGACGCAGTCTTTGCAAAAGTCTTGACCGCGGCCGAAGCTCTTGTAATGGGGAGCAGCGTGCCCGCACCTGCAACACAGCCGCCGGGACAGGCCATTCCCTCCAACAGATATCCATTGCGCTTGCCCGCCTTTGCCAGGGTCATCATTTTACGGCAGTCCTTCAGACCGGCAGCGGATTCCACCAGCACCTCTTTCTCTGGATACTGCTTTTTAATGCAGTCCACTACTGCCTCCGCAACGCCTCCCGCAACGGCGAAGTTCCGTCCTACAGTAGAAGCGTCGTCCAACGGGTCGTCCAGTTCAACTTCGTCAAACTCCACACCTTTGGCAACGAACATACCCATCAGTTCCTCAAAGGTAATGACGAAATCAACATCACTGCGCACCGTCCTCCGGGACGCCTCCAGCTTTTTGGCGGCGCAGGGCCCGATAAAGACAATTTTCGCGTCAGGATGGTGCTTTTTAATCCATCTGGCCGTCCAAACCATAGGGGTCATTGTCATAGAAATGCAATTAGCATAATCCGGGAACAGCTTTTTCGCCATTACAGACCAGGCTGGGCAACAGGAAGTCCCCATAAAGGGCTGCTCCTCCGGAACCTTTTCCAAAAAGTCTTTGGCTTCCTCAACGGTACACAAATCCGCGCCGATAGCGGTTTCATACACTTCTGCAAATCCCAGCTTTTTCAGCGCCTCCTTCATCTTTTCCGGGGTAGCGCTGGGACCGAACTGCCCAACAAAGGCCGGGGCAATTTCCGCAATAACCTCCCCTTGCTTAATGGCTTGGATCAGCTGGAAAATCTGGGATTTGTCCGCAATTGCACCAAAGGGACAGCTAACCAGGCACTGACCGCAGGAAACGCACTTGTCATAGTCAATTTTAGCGCGGCCCAGGTTGTCCGAACCAATAGCATCCATCCCGCAGGCAGAAGCACACGGCCTATTCCGCTTGACAATAGCGGAATAGGGGCAGGCGTCAGCACATCTGCCGCATTTCAGGCATCTGGTAGAATCAATTACCGAACGCCCGTTGACAATGCTGGTTGCTTTAACAGGGCATACAGCAGTACAGGGATGGGCCAGGCATCCTTGGCAGTTGTTAGTGACAAACACAGATGTTTCAGGGCAAGCATTGCAGGCAAAAGAAATGACATTAACTAAAGGCGGCTCATAATATTTTTCCGCAATGACAGTATCGTCAATTCCCTCTGACAAAGGCGCATGTTCATCTATCCGGCGCAGGGACATCCCCATTGCCAAACGCAGGCGTTCCCCTACGATAGCCCTTTCCTTAAAGATACTTTCCCGGTATGTAGGGATTTCACCGGGAATGATGGAATAAGGGATTCGTTCCAGTTGGGAGGAATAATCCCCTCCCTCATAGGCAAGACGGGCGATTTCTGTAAATACCTGCCTCCTGAG
>CATJCP010000241.1 GCA_949737515.1 uncultured Oscillospiraceae bacterium
CAAAGCTGGATGCGGAGCCGCAATACCTTGGAGTTCCTCCGTCAATGGGAAAATGACATGAATGGAGAATTTGATGATGGTGCCTGTGAAGAACTGATTCACCAGGCGCATACAACATCACTGACTGTTACGCCATCTTTATGGATTCGTAGAACACATGCTGTTGGGATGCGTGTAAAACAGGGCAAAGGCGGAGGCGTGAGTGCTTACCCTGAGATTGTGGCAGACTTTCATTTATGGCTTGATCCAGCAGAAAGATTAGCTCTAGTCAGGATGGTGCGAGAGATAAAAATCGAGCAAAGGACAACATAGCATAACTCGTATAAAATTGAGTACAAAAGGAGAGTTAACAATTGCAGGAATTCAAAATCGTAGTGTGGTAGTGAGATGTTAGATTCTATCAACGCTCATTAAAAAACCTGAAATTTTCCTATACTATCGGCAATTCATCTAAGGTTATGATTATGAATAAGATTGAAGATTTAACATTTATAAGGCGCGGGCAGTGGTTCCACATTTGATTTGTAGGATGGTTACACCAGAAGTCGGCCCCTTAAAAAATTGTTCGACTTAGAGGACGCGGGTATTTCATCCCCCAAGTGGCAAGAATGTCTGAGAGAGGGATACTGTATAAAGAGAAATGGTACTGGAATATATCTTAAAATCTGCTATAATGAACGTATGGAGTAAACAAAAAGCCATTGTTAATGAACAATAGACAAGTCCTTTGGTGTATCGGCAGGAGGAGTGACAGGGTGGTTCGGTGGTTGCATATTTCTGACTTACATATTGCGAAACGGTCGGATTGGATTAATTTTGAGAAAGAGCTGATAAAAAAATGCTGTGAGTATGACAAAATTGATTTAGTCATTGTCACCGGCGATTTTCATAACTTTTCGGAAGGCGATAATTTCGGTCTGGCAAGAGACTTTCTGCAAAAACTGTTGGTGAACTTGAAGCTGGATATCGAGAAGGATTTGTTCGTCGTTCCAGGCAACCACGATGGCGTGAGTTCTGTTAAGACGAAAAATTTTTTCATACGATCAGCAAAAAGTAGTCCCTTTGAAGATACGGAGCAATGGGTGAGAGGGTTACTGGTAGCTTTTGAGGGTTATGAGAACTTTGTTCAGGAGCTGATTCCTCATTACCCTGTGGAACACCCAGCCAGCGTACATAATCGAACCTGGAGAAACCAGATCAATTTTATTCACTGCAATACTGCTCTGGCGGCAGATGGGAAAGAGAAGGAAAACCAGCTATTAGATGTAGATGCGCTGGCTGAGATGACCTATATACCTGATATGCCCAATATTCTCTTGGCTCATAATAGCTTTTTTGATCTACATCAGAAGCATCAGCAGAGAGTAAAGGACACTATCCGTGCCAATTCTATCTGCGCCTATTTTTGCGGTGACTGTCATAAGCAGGAAATACATGAAATTCCCTTGGGCAGAGTGGAAGTGCCTTGTGTCGTTAGCTATAGGAGCGCACCTGATCCTCAGGACAACTATTCTTCCTTTGGAATCATTCTCGGAGAGTGGGAGGGTGATCTGGCGGAACTAAGGGGATGGTGTTGGGAAAGTGGACAGGGCTTCATTGAAGACCCCAAAATTACAGGAGAGAGTTTCCAGATGCGAGTAGATCATGCTCAACAGTCCACTTCTCATCCAGATGCACCTAATATCGAAGAGCCGCCGACAAAAATCAGTGTAGGCGCGAAATGTCTGGATCCACAGATCGAAGAGTACACACTCAAGCGTCTATTCGTCACCAATTACTACCAATTAACCCGCCAGCAATGTACACTCTTTAATCAGAAGCATGGGGATATACCTCTCTTTTTGGGGGTTGATTCCAAAATACTAAGTGATTACGTGAATGCGGCACAAGAGAAGGGGATTCTGTCAGATCTGGTTCAGGACCTATTCCGGGTTCTGGCAAGCGACTAAGTGAGCGTTTTCGGATAAATTTTGTTAAAATGGGAGAGAGGATATGAAAGATTTGCTGCGGAAATGCTATCAGGATGCTGGAATTAAGGGTGCCA
>CATJCP010000242.1 GCA_949737515.1 uncultured Oscillospiraceae bacterium
AGGATATGGAATACCCCCGCGCCGCCGTCTGCGCCGCCGATGTTGTACTCAGCACCGGAAAGAATCCTCAGACCGCCTGTAACGCCGCTTGGGGTGTATTTCCAATGATCGGTTATGGCGAGAACATCATAACCAGCTGCCCTATAAATGGCTGCCGCCTCTTCCGGCGTTTTATTTCCATCAGAATTGGTGGTGTGGAGATGCAGATTTATCTTTAATCTGGTTTCGCCGAACATATCTGTTGTCATTTTGTCACCTTTCCTCTCCAGTTTGTTTCTATAACAGTGAAGCGGGCCAAGCTGTCTGCAAAAAGGGAATGCGTCTAAAAGCAAGACAGCATCCCCTTTTTCGCGTTCGATATAAGAAAAATTTACTCCAGATCCTCCCTGGCCCGGATCATCATGGCAGGAATGTCCAGATGGTATTCACACCATTCCACACATCCACCGCAGCCAACGCAGCTGTCAGCCTTTAAACCCTCCATCTTCCGATAATTTTCCACATAGGGAGCAGGATCCTTCCCCAAGGTCTTGGCCATTTGGTATCTGGAATGGTTTCCCAGAATAGAGGGGAAATCAATCCCCTGAGGACATTCAAATTTTTCCAGGCAGTGCATACATTCCCGGCAGATGTTGTTAAACAGCCCGGAGATTTTGTCCGCTTCCTTCTTCAGGGCCTGACGCTCTTCTGCGCCCATGGCGGGGAGAAGGGAGGCCTGGATATCCGCCTGAAATTCTTCGGCATACCTTGCGCCGGCATCCACTGTGGAGATATTGGGGTTGGACAGACAGAACCGCAGCATATCGCTGTATTTGATGGAGCAAAAATCAGAGATCAGCTTAGAGGTGGCCACCATGGAGTTGCCGTTAAAAGCCTTCATGTTGACAATGGCGACCCCTTTATCGTGGGCATACTGGAGAAAGTCGGTCTTCCCGTCCTCGCCGATGGAGCGATTATATATATTGTAGGGCAGTTCCATCACTTGGAATGCGCCGGTGTCAAGGGCTTCCCTGATCTCCTTGACATCCCCGTAGTGGCTAGAAAATCCCAAATAAGTGAACAATCCCTCTGCCTGACGCTTTTTAGCGTGCTCAATAACCCCGGATTTGATCATTGTTTCCCACCGGTCCGCTTTGATTCCGTGGAAAAAGTTGACCAGCTTCACCTCTGTCTGCCCAATAAACAAACCCTTATCAGTTTTCTTTACCTTCAAAGTCCGCAGGCTGTCCTGGAGGTCCTCGTCAAAGGCCTCCGGCGTGTAGCCATGGCCTTTGGTTACAATGACAATGGGCTCGTCGATATCGGTGCGCCCCTCAATGGCTGTCCCGACCATGTCCTCGCTCTCCACTTCCTGACCGGAGCCATTGACCCCCTTGTAGCCCCGGGCAGTATCAATCAGGTTGACCCCCTGATCTAGGACATAGTTGACCAGAGCAATACCCTCCTCCCGGGTATTGAGCATACGGAGGTTCATAGCTCCGAAGCCCACCTCAGAGACATCTAGCCCCGTTGTGCCAAAAGGGCGGCGTTTGATTACAGTTTTCATGGCTTTTTACTCCTTTCGGGCGATCTTCCGTTTTTCATTGTATCTTTATTCTATCATATTTTTTCCTGCCTGTCCCTTTAAAATGGAAATAAATTTGTTTATTTTCTTTGGAACATACAACCTCTCCACCAAAATGGGCCTGGGAAACGCCTTGAAATAAGGGGAAAAAAGGTCTATAATGGTCACATCGGACTGTCCCACAGATAAATATCCAAGATAAAATAAAGGAAGCACGAGGTATCCGCCTATGCCGTTTACATCTAAAACCTTAGATTTTCTCTTTGAAAACCATCTCCAGGACAGCAAGGCCTGGTTTGACGAGCATAAAGCACAATACGAGGAATTTGTCCTTCATCCGTTGGAAGAAATGGCTGTCCAGCTCTCCGCCGCTGTAAAACAGCTGGATCCCCAGGCTGTCACCGAACCTAAAGTGGGCAAGACCATCTCCCGCATTCGCCGGGATACCCGCTATACCAAGGACAAGCATATCTACCGGGAACATATGTGGCTGGTGTTCAAGCGAGGGCCAAAAATGTATGGGACCGACTATCCCGGTATCTATTTCGACATTTCCCCAGACACCTTCAGCTATGGCTGCGGGTTTTACGCCGCTTCCACCGAATACATGAACGCCCTACGCCGCTCCATCCTCTCAGGCAGCTCCGATGCCCTGGAGGCCATTGACGCCTATGAGGCCCAGACCACCTACACCCTGGATGGAGAGCGGTACAAAAGACCTCACTACCCCGATAGGTCTCCGGAACAGCAGAAATGGCTTGACCTGCGGGGCATCTCCCTGAATGCAGAAAGTTCTGACGCCCGTCTGTTTTTCTCAGACAGGCTGGGGGAAGCGGTTTCCAGGGACCTCCTTTTGTTAAAACCAATGTACCGGTTTCTGCTGAAAACCGCCATCGCGGTACACGGAGGGACGTTGGGCGAACAATAAATAGGATTTTTAAAAATGCAGAATGGGATGTTTCTCGACTGAAACATCCCATTCTGTTAATACCGCCCGAACGTTATTCAGTGATAAAGCTCTTGATCTCCGCGAGAAAATCGCCGCAGTTTTCGTCGTGGATTTCCATTTCAATGGGTTTGGAGAGGTCCAGGCTGAAAATGCCCATAATGGACTTGGCGTCAACGGCGTAACGGCCGGAGATCAAGTCCACATCAAAGTCGTATTTGGAAACAGCGTTGACGAAATTCTTAACATCGTTGATGGTGTTGAGCAAGATTACCTTTTTCATTGAATAAACCTCCTGTCAAGTAAAAACCGGCTGAACATCTCTTCCGGGAGACGGTATCCCTTGGGGACTTTTCCGTATCCTCCCATATTACTATACCAATCCTTGTCCAAGAAGTCAACGAAAAAAGCGGTCTTTTCCTAAATTCCGTGTTTCAATTCGTGGAACGGGTCAATTCTCCAAATCTCTCTGCTGTACTCTAAAACGGTCCTGTCGCTGGAAAACCTGCCGCTGTGGGCCATATTCCAGAAGCATTTTTTTCCAAATTCCTCCGGGTGTTCCCCATAGTCCCGAATCGCTGCCAGCCTGGCCTGCCGGTAGGACTTAAAGTCCAAAAGCAGATAATACTGGTCTGCCCGGCTCCACGGCGTGCTCTCCAGAATTGAGTCGAAGAGTTCCCGGAAAAGGCCTGTTCCGCCGTCATCCAGCAGTCCATTGGTCAGGGAATCCAACACCCGATGGATTCGTTTGTCCTCCTGATAGATCTTTTTGGGATCATATTTGGATTCCGCCTCCGCAATTCCCTCCACTGTAGCCCCGAAAATATAGTTGTTCCCCTCTCCAGCCTGTTCCACAATCTCCACATTGGCTCCGTCCAGAGTTCCCAGGGTAACTGCACCGTTGAGCATGAATTTCATATTCCCTGTTCCGGAAGCCTCGGTCCCCGCAGTGGAAATCTGTTCGGAAATGTCCGCTGCCGGGATAAGCTTTTCCGCATAGGACACATTGTAATTCTCCACAAAGTGAACCTGCATCATGGCGTTTACCTTTGGATCCCCATTGACCAGCCGGGCGATCTCATGAATCAGCTTGATGATTCCCTTTGCCCTCCGGTACCCTGGAGCGGCCTTTCCTCCAAAGAGAAAGGCTGTGGGATAAAAGCCCTTGATCCCCTCCTCTTTCAGGGAAAAATAAAGATCCAGGATGGAAAGGGCGTTTAGGAACTGCCGTTTGTACTCATGGAGCCGCTTAATCTGAATGTCAAAGAGAAAATCCGGGTTCAGCCGCACCCCTTCCCTTTGGGCAATATAGCTGCACAGCTGCTCCTTTTTCCGGCGTTTGATCTCTCGGAATTCTGCGATGGAGGCAGGGTCTTCAGCCCAAGGCGCCAGTTTTTCCAGCTGGTCTAAGGAGGTAATCCATTCCTTTCCGATCCTTCGGGTAATAAAGCCGGACAGCTCCCGATTGGCCAAGGCCAGCCACCGCCGCTGGGTAATGCCGTTGGTCTTGTTGTTAAACCGCTCCGGATAAATCCGATACCATTTCCCCAGAACGTCCTTTTTTAAAATATCGGTGTGGATACGGGCAACACCATTGGTAGAGTGGGACGCAAATACAGCCATCCTGGCCATATGGATTTGACCGTCCTGGATAATGCTGTATGGACCAGGCTCCAAGACGCCTTTTCCTTTCAGTTCCTCCTCCAGCTCCTCCTGAAGTCTTTTGACATAGGGATACACCTGGGGGAGCGTCTCCCGAAACAGGTTGGTATCCCATCTTTCCAGCGCCTCCGCCATAATGGTGTGGTTTGTGTAGCCAAAAACTTGGATTGCAATCTCCTTTGCTGCGGAAAAAGGAATCCGATGCTCCTTTTCCAACAGTCGGATCAGCTCAGGGATGGATATAACTGGATGGGTGTCGTTGAGCTGTATGGCATAGCAATCCGGGAAACGAGAAAAATCCTCCCCCCAGCGGGCAGTATACTCCCTCAAGATGCTCTGGAGGGAGGCGCTGGAGAAGAAATACTCCTGTTTCAGCCTCAGCCTTTTTCCATCGTCAGTGCTGTCATTTGGATAGAGGACAGCGGAGATCTCCTCGGCACGGATGCGTTCCCTTACCGCCTCGTCATACTTCTGGTCATTAAACAATTCAAAGTCAAAGGGAGTCAGAGGCTCCGACTGCCACAGCCGCAGGGTGTTTATCGTTTTACCCCCATATCCCACAATGGGCATATCGTAGGGGATAGCCCTCACCTGCTGCCCTCCGAAGGATACTAGGACACTTTGCTCCTCCCTGCGGACGCTCCATGGATCGCCGAAGCTCTGCCAGTTGTCAGCCGCCTCCTTTTGGAATCCTCCTTCAAAGGATTGCCGGAAAATTCCGTACCGGTATCGGATTCCATATCCGTCCAAGGGCAATGCCTGGGACGCGGCGGAATCCAGAAAACAGGCCGCCAGTCTTCCCAATCCGCCGTTTCCCAGAGCCGCATCCTCAATCTCCTCGAAAACAGCGGTCCCGGCGCCCATGTTCCGGAGAAACGCTTCACACTCCTCTAGCAGGCCCAGATTGAACAGATTGCTTTGAACCATCCTCCCCACTAAAAATTCCGCCGAAAAGTAACAGGCTCGTTTGCCCTCCCTCTCCCGGCTCTGCCCCCACAAGGGCATAAGCGCCTTCATCCCGGCCTGGGAGGCCGCCTGATAAAGCTGCTTAGGGGTATACTCTCCCTTTATACAGGGCATACTGCCCAAAAACACAGCCATATCTCGGGTAAACTGTTCCATGCAATCCCTCTTTCCACAAAAATTTTTGGAGTCCCGGCAGTTGCAGTCACCCCTTAACCGCCCCCGCGACTACGCCGCGAATAATATATTTCTGGCAAAACAGGTAAAACACCACAATGGGAATAATCGCCAGGATCAGCATTGCCATCAGCGCCCCCATATCCCTCGAACCGTATCCCCCCTGGAGATACTGCACCGCCACAGGAATGGTCCGGTACTTATTCCCAATAGAGAGATAGGGCAGCAGATAGTCGTTCCAAATCCACATGGTGTTGAGAATCGCCACCGTAATCGCTGTGGGCTGGAGGATGGGGAATACAATCTGAAAAAAGGTCTGCACCGGACCGCTTCCGTCGATGACAGCAGCTTCTTCAATTTCCAGGGGAACACTTTTGATGAACCCGGAGAACATAAATACCGACAGCCCGGAACCAAACCCCAGGTATACCGCGATCAATCCCACCGGATTATCTAGCCTCAGGACATTGATGGTTTTGGACATGGTAAACATAACCATCTGAAAGGGAACAATCATACTGAAAACAAAGAGGTAATACAGCATATTGGTAAACCAGCTTTTGACCCGGACCAGGTACCATGCCGCCATAGAGGTAAACAGGACAATAGCTGCCACAGAGAAAACCGTAATAAAAAGGGAGTACCCAAAGGCCTGAAAAAAACGTATCTTCTCAACGCCGTTAAAATAATTTTTAAGCCCGGAAAAGGTCTGGGCATTGGGGAAGGCAAAGGGCGCGCTGGAGATGAAAAACTGCCCCTTAAAGGAATTGTAAAGCACAATAAAAACCGGTGCAAGAAAAGCGGCGGAGAGCAGCAGGAGAAAGAGGAAAAGGGCCTCCCGGATCCATTTTCGACGTTTTATCATCAGCGTTCTACCTCCTTGCTCCTGGTCAGAAAAAGCTGGGCAAAGGCGATGACCGCCACCATTAGGAAGAAGATGACCGCCTTAGCCTGCCCGACGCCCTCATAGCCCATTCGCCCGTAAAAGGTGTTGTAGATATCCAGGGCAAGCATAGCGCTTTCCCGCCCTGGCGCGCCGGCGGTAAGTGCCAGATTCTGGTCAAAGAGCTTGAAGGAATTGGTGAGAGTCAGGAAGGTGCAGATGGTGGTAGAGGAAGCAACCATGGGGATCGTGACATGGTAGAGCGTCTGGAAGGGGGAAGCCCCATCAATGGCTGCGGCTTCGATCAGCTCCCCTGGAATGTTCTGGATTCCAGCGATGTAGATGATCATCATATATCCGATCATCTGCCAATTCATCAGGATCACCAACCCCCAAAAGCCATATTTGGCGGAAAAGGTGATGTCAACGCCAAAATTCATCAAAACACCGTTGATGATCAGCTGCCAGATATACCCCAGCACAATCCCACCGATGAGGTTGGGCATAAAAAAGATGGTGCGGAACAGGTTGGTCCCCCGGATATCCCTGGTCAGCGCCAAAGCCAGAGCAAAGGCCAGCACATTGACGGTAATGACAGAGACCACTGTAAAGCGCACCGTAAACCACAGGGCATTGAGAAAATCCCGATTGGAGGAAAAGGCCCTCACATAGTTCCGAAGTCCCACCCACTGGGCGTTGGATACTGTGGTGAACTCGGTAAAAGAAAGATAAAGGCCCAACAGGAAGGGGATAAAAAAGGCGATCAGGAAGGCTGCCAACGCCGGCAGCAGGAAAAGGGGAAAGTATTTTTTCAATGTTTTATCCATGTCATCCTCCCGGCAAAAAGTTGATAAAAATAGCTTTGGATGAAAACTGGTCCTTATACGGATGTTCCACTAAAATTGTCTGCCTGTGATCAAGGATTCATATAAGACAGAAAAAAGCAGCGCCCTCCCCTTTCCGGCAAGGCGGACGGCGCTGCTCTCCATGTCAGTTCAATGTTGAAGGGATTATCCCACGGCGCTCTCCTCCTGCCAGCGGCTGACGACGGAAGAGGCCACATCCTCCCAGGACTTGCTGCCCTGGGCGTACTGGAGCAGGGCTGCCCCAAAGTCGTCCTTAAAGGTCTGGCTGGGGAAAATGGTGAAGTTCCAGGGAATGGTCTGCACCCCTTCCCGGCCCATCCAGTCCAGAACTTCCCGGGCCAGGGGGTCAGCGGGGCTTTCTCCTTCCCCAAAGGTGTCAAAGGGGGCGATGAATCCAAGGCGGTTTACGATATAGTCCTTGCCCTTATCGCTGGAATACAGCCAGAACAGGAAGTCCTCTGACGCTTTCTGCTGTTCTTCCGACACATTCTTGTTGATCGCTAAAAAGTTCTCGGTGCCGATGCTCAGCCCCTGGTTCTCCTCCCCTTCCATTCCGGTGTAGATGGGGAGAAAGTGGATATCTTCTTCTTTTACCGTGTTGCCCTCTACTTGGGAGATCTGGCTCCAGGCCCAGTTGCCGTTCTGCACCATGGCACACTGTCCCAGGGCGAACTCCGCCATCGAATCCGCCACCTGCCGGCTTCCCAACAGCTTGGGGTCAGTGGTGGAATTGTTGAGATACAGGTCGAAGATATTTTTGAAATGCTCCGAATTTTGGAACTGGATGGTATTGGTGGCATCGCCGGTCAGATCAATGCTGTTGGCCTGAAACTCATAATAAAGGGGCAGATTTGCCAAATGGGTGTGCCAGCGCCAGTCTTCCCCCGGCTTTAGAGAGGTAGAGGCAAATACACCTTCAATCCCCAATTCCCCCTTTTTGGCCGTCATATCCTCAACAACAGCTTTCAGCGTTTCAAAGTTGTTGATCTCCTCCACAGAGGAGGCTTTAGCCCCATCCATGGCAAAGTACTTCTGCATAATCGCATCATTATAGATAATACCGTAGCCCTCCACCACATAGGGGATGCCGTAAACCCCGCCCTGCCCGTCGGTGATGGCCAGGGCTTTGTCGGTCAGGTGCTGATACAGGTCAGTGTCCCGCAGGTCTGCACAGTAATCCTTCCAGCTGACATACCCCTTGGGACCGTTGATCTGGAAGATGGTCGGAGGCTCCGCCTTTGCGATCTCCGACTTTAGGGTCTGCTCATACGCGCCGGACGCAGCTGTGACCACTGTCACCTCAACGCCGGTCTCCTCCTGATAGGTTTTAGCAATTTCATTGTAGATCTCCGCGACCTCAGGCTTAAAATTCAGGTAGTACACCTTTTCCCCCTTGCCCGAAGTCCCTTGGGAAGAGGAAACATCAGCCCCGGAAGTCTGTCCCGAAGTCTGGCTGGACGATTGCCCGGATGAGGACGGGGAACTGCTGCATCCCGCAAAAGATACCGCTATGGCCGCCGACAATACCGCGGCTAAAACTCTTTTCATAATAACGCCTCCTGGTTTTTCTCAGAAACCTTTCCCGCATTGAAAGGCTGTCTGGGAATAGTTTACACAGGTAACAGGCGAATATACTTGGACGAATTACTTAAAAACATTTAAAACGGGGTTGAACTTTCCAAAAAGTATGATAGAATAAGACTTTCCACAAAATACTTATAAGGAAGTGAAAAGATGAAGTTTGAAACACCGCGCCTGATCATCCGGGATTATGAAGCGGCAGACCTGGACGGTTATTACTATTTAAAGCACGATCCCCAAACCATGTACTACTTACAGGATATCCGGTTAAACACCTTCGAAGAAGGGGAACAAGATTTCCGGGCTGTCCTGGAAGACCAGGACAGCCCGGAACGGACTTTTTATTTTTTCCACATTATCCTAAAAGAAACCGGTGAAACCATTGGCAGCTCCGGTTATACGGTGAAGGACCGCACCCCAGCCGGAAAGCTGGTACATGCAGGATACTTCTTCTATCCCCAGTTTTGGGGCCAGGGCTACGCCACAGAGGCTCTCCTTCGCATCCTTCAGTTCGCCTTTGAGGAAGACGGGGTCTACCGGGTTACAACAGGATGTCTGGCGGAAAACAAAGGCTCGGAGCGGGTAATGCAGAAATGTGGGATGATCCGGGAAGCGGAGCGTCTGGACTGGGAATGGCACGACGGAAAGATGAAAACCCGTTTGGAATACCGCCTGTTAAAGCCGGAATGGGATAGGCTCTTAACAGATAGGCCATAGCGCCTCATTTCCGGATGGCCTGGCTCCGCCTTTTCCCCTGCCAGGTATCTCTTCCGGCCAGCTCCTTGTCAATGCCGGCCAAAACAGATCTCTTATTCCTGCTCCACAGCGGGCCAACCAGATCCTCCGCCTTACCATCCCCTGTGAGCCGCTGAATGACGAGCTCCGGAGGGAGGAGTTCCAGTTGGCGGCAGACGATCCCCACATACTCCTCCTGCTCCAGCAGCCGGAACTCCCCGCTCCGGAGTTCCCGCTCCATCTGAGTTCCTCGGAGAACGTGGAGAAGATGGATCTTCAGGCTGTGGAGGGGCAGCCCTGCCAGAACGCGGACGGTTTCCAGCATATCCTCCTCTGTCTCCCCAGGAAGTCCATCAATGATATGGGCACAGACGGGGATCCGGTTTTTGTACAGTTTCCAGAACCCCTCCAGGAACTCCTGAAAGGAAAGCCCCCGGTGGATGCGCCGGGCGGTTCTGTCGTGGACCGACTGGAGGCCCAGCTCCACCAAAATATCCGTCTGCTGGCTGAGCTTAGACAGGTACGCCACCACCTCGTCCGGGAGGACGTCGGGGCGGGTGGCGATGCTCAGGCCCACCACCCCAGGCTGGCTGATAATTGTTTCATAGGCCCTTTGAAGGACTGGAAGGGGAGCATAGGTGTTGGTGTACGCCTGAAAATATCCCATATACCGCCTTGCCTGAGGCCATTTGGCGGAAAGCAGCTCCCGCTGCTGGCGGAACTGCTCCACAAGGTCCAAAGATGGGTCGCCAGCAAAGTCCCCACTGCCAGAGGAGGAGCAAAAGGTACAGCCTCCCCAGCCCTTTGTGCCGTCCAGATTTGGACAGCCAAAATGAGGGTTGAGAGGGATTTTCAGCACCTTTTCCCCATAGCGGTGCTTTACATAGTAGTCCCAAGTGTGGTATCTTTTATTGGTATCCGAGTACGGGAAGGGAGATAACATGGAAGCCCTCCTGATCAGGCAGGTTTAAAATTTTTAACATTTCTGCCAATATAACAAAAGGAGAATGAGACATGGGATTGATGACACAGGAAGAATGTATCCGCGGGGCATATGGGCTTTTGGAAACCGTTACGCCCCTTCGGGGCGACTGCGGGAGGCTCTGCGGAAAGGCCTGCTGCAAAGGAGACGAGAACACCGGAATGTGGCTGCTGCCGGGAGAGGAAAAGCTTTTGGAGCACCGGAAGGATTTTCATGTTCGGACCTGCCAGGACAATGCAGGCTACCCGCTGGCGGTCTGCCGGGGGAGATGTGCCCGGGAATACCGGCCCTTTGCCTGCCGCATCTATCCCCTCTTCCCCCTTGTCACTCCAGGAAAAGAGGGCGGACTGAAGATAACCGCCATCTACGACCCCCGCTCCACATCCAACTGCCTTTTGACCCAGTACGCCCTGGGGAGATACGGAAGTTCCGTCAATTCAGCCAATCCTCTGGAAGACTCCCTGTCCCCTTACATCGCAACCGCCCGCCGAAGAGGGATCACCCCTTCCTTTCTCATCAGGCTCCGGAAGGCGGGGGCCATGCTGCTGGCAGATCAGGAACTGCGGCAGTACCTGCTGGACACCAGCCGCTTTCTCATCGAGCTGGCAGAGCTGCGGCAAAAGGTGGGAGTTTCACCGACCCTACCAAGGAACCTATGACAGCGGGCTCCCCTCTGATAGAGGGCTTCCCTCTGATAGAGGGCTGACATTTGCCTCCTCCGCCACCATCCAATGGCCGTTGTCCCAATACAGGTTGACGTGCTGGACTGCCAGCTGTCTGCCCTGCTGGTCAAAGGCCGTGATGGTGAGCTGAACGCTGGTATCCGTACTGGCACTGCCGGGATCCTCCGACTGCCAGAGAACCGGTTCCCCATATGAGACGGTAACGGCCCCAACCGCAGTCTCCTCCCCTCCATCCCCTGTCCTCTCCGGGAAAACAACCCCATCTGTGGCGGTATAGAGGAGATTGGCGATTTCCTCCCCCTGGACAGAAAAGAGCACAGCGGACTCCCGGCATTCATAGCCAACCTGGAGGGGAATGAGATTTTCCCGGCATCCGCCCAGGCAGAGTCCCAGTATCCCTGTCAGTAAAAAGAGGATCGGTGTTTTAAAGCGTTTCATTTTCAACTTCATCAGCCCTTTTTTGAAGCATTCACATCCAGAGGACGCCCATCCCTGACCAAATGATCGGGGATGGGCATGAATCTGTGCCTACTCTGAATTATACCACAGGCCAGGACATTTTCCAAGCCAGTGATAAAGCGGACGGCCTGCTTCCTTGCCCGCCTCCAAGGGAATGAAGGGGAATAATAGCCCTATGCGGAAATTTGTTCTTTTGGACAAAAAAATCTCCCATCAGGGTGTGTTTTTGTATTCCTCAGTGGATGTTTTTGGAGGAAAATCCCTTGCAGTCTGAAAGCGTCAGGTTTATACTATGTTGTTAGAATCACATCAAAACGGTGGATTCAAAAAAGAAGAGATTGGAGCGAAGGAAAATGCAGCTATTGCTTCTGGTATTGAACAACGTCGAACTGCTGGAGCCCCTGCTGGAAACCATGACGGCCCGAGGCCTTAAGGGCGCGACCATCCTCAACAGCACCGGCATGGTCCGGGAATTGACCCGCAACGAGGACTATCCCCTGTTTGGGTCCCTGCGGTTCCTGATGACCCCGGATCACGAGGAAAGCCGCACCCTGTTTATGGTGCTTCCAGAGGAAAAGGTGGCGCTGGCGAAGGAAACCATCCGCGATATCCTGGGAGACCTGTCAAAACCCAACACCGGGGTCATGTTTACATTGCCGGTGATTGACGCGGAAGGGATTGCATTTTAATGGAAGGAAATATTTTATTTTATCTGGCGCTTATTCTGTTTACAGGAATTTGCTTTGGAAGGCTTGTCAAGCTGGCCAAGCTCCCCAATGTAACTGGATACTTAATTGGCGGTCTGGTGATTGGGCCGTACTGCCTAAAAATTCTCCCGGCAGACTTTGTGGAACAGATGAATCTGGTTTCTGAGATGGCCCTGGCCTTTATTGCGTTTTCCATCGGCTCAGAGTTCAAGCTCACATATCTTAAAAAAGTAGGGCTGACCCCTATTATCATCGCGGTCTTTGAGGCCTTTTTCGCCGTGGGAATGGTCACAGCAGTGCTGGCTGCTTTCGGATTTGACCTGGAGCTGGCGCTGCTGCTGGGAGCCATCGCCTCCGCTACAGCCCCGGCAGCCACAATTATGGTAGTGCGCCAATATAAGGCAAAGGGACCTGTAACCGAGACGCTTCTCAGCGTGGTAGCTCTGGACGACGCCGCAGCCCTCATTGCCTTTGGCTTTGCCATGGCTGCCGTCAACACCATGCAGCATCCTGAAAACGTCTCCCTGGCTTTTTCCCTTCTCTCCCCTGTCTGGGAGATCGCTGCTTCCCTCGCCCTTGGTTTTCTTTTGGGGATCATATTCACTATCCCCCTCCGGTTCTTTAAGAAGGACTCCAACCGGCTGATCCTGACCATCGGATTTGTGTTTCTCGGCTCCGCTGTGGCGGATTGGCTGGGCCTTTCCGCGCTGCTGCTGTGTATGTGCATGGGCGCAATGGTGGTCAACCGCTCCAAGGACGCCCCGGCCATTTTGCGGCTGGTGGACAGCATCACACCTCCTATTTTTCTCATGTTCTTCGCTATCTCCGGCGCGGAACTGAACATCACCATACTGCCCACCATCGGCCTGGTCGGAGTCCTCTATGTGATATCAAGGGTTGCCGGAAAGATTCTGGGAGCATCCCTGGGCGCTGTTGTGATGAAGGCCCCGGATACGGTGAAAAAGTACATTGGCTTTACCCTGATCCCCCAGGCAGGTGTGGCCATCGGGCTGTCGCTGATCGCATCCCAGACAATCCCCGCTTATGGTCAGACCATCCGGGCAGTGGTGCTGTGCGCGACGATGATTTACGAGCTGATTGGGCCTGCCATTACAAAGGTTGGGTTGTCCAAGGCCGGTGAAATAAAAGAGGCCTGAGCAGAGACCTTGTCTCCCAGAGGCAATATATCATCATTCTCTTTCAGCAAAAACCTTATAAAGATATTGACAAGAAAACGGAAATCTTATATTATAAATATGAGTTAAACTACATTTGTTTTTTTTTGTAAAGGGGTGGTCATATGAAAGCGTCGGAGAAACGCACCGGTTGGGACAGATGGACAAACTACCTTCCGATTATCACAGGTATCCTTTCTCTCCTGTTGATCCTTCCTTTTCATTTCTTTCCAAATACGGGTTTCATCAAACAGTTTGGCATTCCGTTTCGATATTTTCTTCTTTCTCTGATAACGCTGAGCTGTCTAGAGATTCTGTATGGGGTTCTCTGTTCAAAGTTTGAGCTGAACCACCCGGGAGTCTATCTCCTGTTTCTGCTTTTGAACATCAACATCATCTTGGAAATGTTCGGGAATCTTTTGGCGCCCATCAATATGGCCAGCTTCTTAATAAGCCTTATCCATCTCGGCGTGATGTTTTTATTCCTTACCGTGCATTTTAGATCCTCTTGGTGGACTACTAAGGGGAAAGATGAAAAAGCAGTATAGTCACCAAAAAGGAGAGAGGCAGTGCCGCAGCGCTGTCTCTCCCCTTATATTGTCCGCAAGTGTGGAAATCCACCGCAAAAAGGGTTCCCCGAATGGCGCGAACATTCGGGGAACCCTCATTGCTTTTTATCGAAAATTATCTCTGTACACGGCCGGAACCGTCGCCGCCAGCCAGCTTAGTTACTTCGTCAACACTGACCTGGTTGAAGTCGCCCTCAATGGAGTGCTTCAGGCAGGATGCCGCAACAGCGAATTCCACAGCTGCCTGGGTGCTGTAATCGTTCAGGCAGGCATAGATCAAGCCGCCGCCGAAGCTGTCGCCGCCGCCAACGCGGTCAACGATCTTCATGTTGTACTCCTTGGAGAAGCAGTAATTCTCACCGTCGAACAACATACCGGCCCAGTTGTTTTCGGAAGCGGAGATGGAGGTGCGCAGGGTGATGGCAACCTTCTTGAATCCAAACTGATCGGCCAGCTTCTTGGCAACAGACTTGTAGCCCTCTTTGTTCAGCTTGCCGCCGGTGATATCGGTGTTGTCAGCCTCAATGCCGAACACGTCCTTGGCGTCCTCTTCGTTGGAGATGCAGACGTCAACGTATTTGCACAACTCGGTCATGGCTTCCCTAGCCTGGTCACGGGTCCACAGGTTCTTGCGGTAGTTCAGGTCGCAGGAAACGGTGATGCCCTTGGCGCGGGCGGCCTTGCAGGCTTCCTTGCAGATTTCAACGACATTGGGCCCCAGAGCGGGGGTAATGCCGGTGAAGTGGAACCAATCGGCTCCGTCAAAAATCTTGTCCCAGTCAAAGTCGCCTGTGGTGGCCTCGGAAATAGCGGAGTGAGCACGGTCATAAACCACCTTGGAAGGCCGCTGGGAAGCGCCTTTCTCCAGGAAGTAGATGCCCACGCGGTCGCCGCCGCGGACAATCAAGCTGGTGTCAACGCCAAACTGACGCAGGGAATTGACAGCAGCCTGTCCAATATCGTTCTTAGGGAGCTTGGTGACATATTTGGCATCCAGTCCATAATTCGCCAAGGAAACAGCAACGTTGGCTTCGCCGCCGCCGTAGGTAGCGCCGAAGGTGGTCGCCTGCACAAAACGATAATACCCTTCGGGGGCCAGGCGGAGCATAATTTCGCCAAAGGTAATAACTCTCTTAGCCATGATAGGTTCTCTCCTTATAAAAGAAATTGATGATGGTGATTCTGTCAAACGCTCTGGAATCCAAACCCCGCGAAGCGATAGGGGCGTCCCGCCGGAATGGGCATTCCAGAGACGGGCATCTTTACAGGAATTTTGGTTTATGGGTTACAAAGGATTTATCTGC
>CATJCP010000243.1 GCA_949737515.1 uncultured Oscillospiraceae bacterium
CGCCTTGTGCCGGAGATAGACATACAGATTTCAACCCAGGCCGGGGTGGTAAATTACCTGACTGCCAACGAGCTTTACAGGCTGGGGGCCAAAAGGGGGGTGTTGGCGAGGGAGCTTTCCCTGGAGGAGATCAGGGGAATCCGGCGGAACACTCCGCCGGAGCTGGAGATCGAATGCTTTGTCCATGGGGCGATGTGCGTATCCTTTTCGGGGCGGTGCCTGATCTCCCAGTACATGACCCATCGGGACGCCAACCGGGGGGAATGTTCCCAGCCTTGCCGCTGGAAATACCATCTGATGGAGGAAAAGCGCCCCGGCGAGTACTTCCCCATAGAGGAGAGGGATGGGGGAACCTATCTCTATAACGCCAGGGATATGTGTATGATAGAGCACATCCCGGAGCTGATCCAGGCGGGGATCTCCAGCTTTAAGATAGAGGGCCGGGCGAAATCTTTTTACTATACGGCATGTACCGCCAACGCATACCGGACGGCGGTTGACGCATATCTGAATGACCCTGAACATTACCGTCTCCCCGGCTGGCTGCGGGAGGAAGTGGCAAAGGTAAGCCACCGGCAATACTGCACCGGGTTTTATTTCGGTCCGCCGGAAGAGGGACAGTGCTACGAAGACGGAGGATATATCAGGTCTTACGATGTGGCCGCGATTGTAAAAGGATACAGCCAGGAAACCGGAAGGCTGTCAGTGGTCCAGCGGAACCGCTTCTTTGAGGGGGATCGCCTGGAAGTATTGGCTCCCGGGATGGAGCCGTGGGAGATCACCATCTCCGCTCTGGAAAACAGGGAGGGGGAGCGAATTGAAAGCGCAAACCACCCTATGGAGGAGGTTTCCTTCCAGGGCGAGGAGATTCCGGAAGGGGCCATTTTGCGGAAAAAGACGGCAAACTAATCGGAATACCCGGCAAAGTGTTCGTCAAACACCTGATATTTTCGTATAAATTCCTTGGTTTCCGGGTCGCGGTATACAGTGGCCCGATTTTGGGATAGGAATTTAACGATCTGGTATACATCAATCCATATCTCGCCGTTTCCCTCCTTTTGGGATTCATCGAAGATGAGCTGCATCCCAAAGTGGAGGTGGGGGACGGACATGCCGTTGACGTTTTCAGTGGTGCTGTATCCGGTCATTCCCAGGTAGCCGATCACATCGCCGCCCCGCACCAGGTCTCCAGGCTTTAAGTCGCCGCAGAAAGGGTGATCCTTGCGCAGATGGGCATAGTAGTAATACCGTTTATTGTCAAAGCTGCGGACTCCCACCCTCCAGCCGCCGTACTGGTTCCATCCCGCCTGCTCCACAATGCCGGATTCCACCGCCACAATAGGGGTTCCCACCTCTCCCAGGAGGTCGTTGCCCAGATGCCGCCTCCGGTAGCCGTAGGAGCGGGAATTGCCGAAATCGTCGTAGTGAGAGTAGCCGTAGCCCTCTGCAATGGGGGAGAAAACCTTTAAGCCGTAGGTCTCCCTTTTTTCAGGGACGCCCGTTTCCCGGTTGGGAAGTTCCCGCTGCCACGTACCCACAAATCCGCCAAGGACTGCCTGGTAGGCGTCGTGGTAGTAATCGTAGTATTTCAGATTGGCGGTGAGGGTTTCGGGGGTTTCCCCGCTTTTCAGCTTTTCACAAACCGCGTCCAGATCAGCTTTCCGGTAGTTTTTCCATTCCCCTCCGTATCTTGTGCCCAGATAGGCGAGCAGAAAAATCCAGTCCGTGTGGCCCTCGCTTCCATAGGTTGAAAGATCTATTTTTAGCGCATCCTCCATGGCGGAGGCCGGAACAGTGAAGTCGACCCATTTGATATAGCCCTGGGACTGGGCCAGGCGGGCCAGCTGATCCGAATTCATCTCCATTTCATCCATTCTGTCCCGGCGCGTCTGTATGTAGTTGGCGGCCAGGAGAAGGGTAAATACTATCAAAAGCGCGGCTGTGGAATGGTATATCCGCTTGGCTGCGTTCAATCGCTGTCGCCTCCTGTTCGGTTTCTTCCCATTATTTATATGCGGTGAGGTGAGGCGGCATGTTTTTTATGATTGTTGGAAAGGCGTGTTTTGCGTATGGTTTTACAGGTTCACAGTCAGGGCAATTCTTCTGCCCCAAATCCAGTTCAGGATGTTTCAAGGATATTTTGGCATTTTTCCGCGTTGATGGCCCTTGCCTCCATTGGGCTCAACGCTGTGCTGCATCGGGAAATAAAACGTAAAATCAGATGTTTGGGCAGAGGAAGAAAACGGAAGAACCATTTGAAATACATCAGGGAGGCAAAGGAGATCGTTGGAGTTTTTTGGACGGTTGGTTTGGGCTTATGGGCGGTTTTTGGCTTTTTGGGGGCGCTGATTGGGAAAATTGGGAGGATAAAGAGAACAGGTGTAAAGGTGTTTTGCCATAAATAATGCAAACAGGCCCTTCGTCCCAACGCGCGCTGTTTATGGCAGCCTAGCTTGTCTTTACATCTGTTGGGATTCTAAAAACTGTCCTGCAAGCCGGCAGCTTTCCTCATCCAAAACACAGGCGTTTTCAAGTAGGTTCATCTGTTCCTTCCGCTGCATCAGTGTAGACGCGCCGAAGGCGTTTACCGTGCTATACGCGATCCTGCAGGCAGATGAATGCTTCAGCTGATGCCGAAATACGGAAAGCATGTCGGCGATTGCCTGACAGTTTGCGGCTATCCCTTCAAGCTGTTCCCGCCCTTGTACCAATGCAGGATCAGCGGCTTCGCGCAGATAAGCAGCCGCCGCCTGCCGCGAATCTATTAGGCAGCACAGCATATTGTCGTTTACGCTCAGCCGTCTCAAAACGTTTTCCCGATCTGTTTCAAGCTGGAAATCGGAATCCTTGGAAAGGGCTTTTATCCAGCTTTGGTAAGCTTTTTTCCCCTGATGATAGCCTCGACAATCCTCGGCATGGAAAGAACTGATCAGGATGGAAAGGGAAGCCTTTAAATTGTCCAATGGGGCCGGAGGAATCTTCATTTTATTTAAATGGAGGATTAGGAATGGCCAAAAGTCGTTGAACAGGTACCCTCCATTTTCTTCAAAAATCGTCCGCTTTTCTTCTGGATCCGGATATTCCTCCCTCTCCAAAGAGGAAAAAACCTCCTGATCAAAATAGGTGCGGCACAGCAGGCGGCTTCCGCCGCAGGTATATCCGGTTATAATGCCCCATTCGGGGGCAACCCGCAGATTGATGGCCAATACCGGTTTTCCGTTCTGGATATCCTCCATAATGGCCTGGCGTTCCGCCTTTCGCTCCTCCTTTGCCAGCCTGTCCGCGAAATAAAAGGAGTATCCGATCGCCTTGGACAGGGGAGAGGCGTAATCGAAGGCGACAAGGGCATCTGTACAGCTGAAATCCCAAACATCAGCAAAGCATACCCGATAGCAGGCGCCGCTCATCCCCATAAGTTGATGGTAACTGTAAGTCTCCCCCATGTATTTTAGGGCTGAGAAAATCGCGCCTGCCCATGGACAGTCCATGCCCTTTTCCCAGGAGAGCCGGTCAATATTTTTCAGGATACATTTGGAATGGTCCGGGAGCAGAAGCTGTGTGCGCTGGCTGTTATAAAACAGCGTCTCATTTTCCGGGCAGCTGATGGTGTGGATGCCGCTGGCATTGAGGTAAATCAGCGTAAGATATTCTGTGTTGTCGCTGCCGGTACTGCTGGGAAAGTTTTCGTGGTTTACTTCTATCTTATCCCATTTGAAATATTCATAATGTTCCATTTTCCCCATGGCGGAGGAATGTTCTGCGTCGTTTCCATAGTAAGCGCCCACAAGCTGGAATGGGAGCCCTGATGTGAAACCGGAGCTTTCTTTATTCAAGAAAAGGGTTTCGTTTTGTAAAGCGTAGGAAAAGTATACGCCTTTGGGCGTCTGAAATTTGACAGTCAGAAGCTTTAGGCGGGTGCTTTCAAGAGAAACGCCGGTAAATGACGGGGTGACACAGATATTGAGCGTGTTGTCATGTACCAGGCCGTTTATGAAATGGGTAATGGGGATATGCGTTTTACCGTCTGTGTAGATGGCTTCCAAAATGAAAAGTTCCCTGGGATAGAGCAGGCTGTCAATGCTGCAGTCCAGGGCATCCGCCAGAGAGGGGAGGATGGCGGTTTCAGGCAGGCACCTGGCGTTTTCCCATTTTGAAACAGCCTGTGGGCTCACATGGAGCCTTTCCGCAAGTTCCTCGCCTGTATAGCCCCGTTCTCTGCGCATAGAAGCGATCTTTTTCCCAATTTTTTCCAAATCAATCATATAGATGATGACCTCCAAAATAATTTCAGCGCTGTAACTATATTGTAGGGGAAACAGACAGGATTTACAAGGTATGCTGCTTTAAGGGGGAGGCAAAATAATCAACCAGGAGTTTATACGGATTTGGTAAAGGATGCCGCCATCGAAAGAAAACGGAGTTAAAGAGAATAATAGGAACCCCCCGGCTTTGCCGGGGGGTTCCTATTTGCAGATTCTCTGAAAAACATCTGATTTTAGGGATTTGTCAGAAAAAATCGCTATTTTTTTCGTGAGTCATCTTGAAAAAATCGCTGTTTTTTTATATAATAGCAATACCGGCCTGGAATAATAAATGAAAAACCTGAAAGGGGCAGGAGATATGTCGGACATTTATTTGAAGCGCAAGATAGATGATTATCTGGAAAACTGGAAAAAGAACACAGAGCGCAAGCCTCTAATTGTGAAAGGGGCACGGCAGACCGGAAAGACAGAATCCATCCGGCATTTTGCAAATGCCAATTACGAGTCCATTATTGAAATCAATTTTGCGGAGGAACCCAAATACAGAACGATTGTGGAGAATGGTTACAGACCGATGGATATTATCAAAAACATTTCCCGAATGGATCCCTCTAAAAAATTTTTAGCCGGAAAAACCCTGATTTTCTTTGACGAACTTCAGGACTTCCCGGATATCGCCACTTCCCTGAAATTTTTCAAGGCTGACGGTCGTTTTGATGTTATTTGCAGCGGTTCCCTGCTGGGAATCCACTATAAGAAGATCGAAAGCAACAGTGTAGGCTATAAATCGGACTACGAAATGTGTTCGATGGATTTTGAGGAATTTCTTTGGGCGAACGGCTATGGCGACGCTGTTGTACAGGATATTCTTGGGCATATGGTCAGGCTGGAACCGTTCAATGCCACAGATATGTCTGTTTTCAATCATTTATTTTTGGATTTTTGCATTTTGGGTGGTATGCCCGCTGTTGTGCGTGAGTACATCCAGAAAGGAACCTTTGAGGGTACGCTGGAAACTCAGCGGCAGCTTATTGAGGATTACAAGGAGGACATACGCAAGTATGCGGACGGTATGGACCAGACCAGAATTCTGAATGTATTTAATCAAATTCCGGCACAGCTTGCAAAAGACAATAAAAAATTTCAGATTTCCAAGGTTGCCAGAGACGCCCGATTTAAAGATTACCGCGGGTGCATCGAATGGCTTATGGATGCAGGTGTTATCAACATCTGTTATTGTCTCAACTTTCCTGAACTCCCGCTGAAAGGGAACACAGACGAAAGCAAGTTTAAGCTCTATTTCTTTGATACCGGATTGCTTGTTGCCATGCTGGACGATGAAGCCCAGGAAGATTTGCGCGCCAACAAAAATCTTGGTGTGTATAAAGGTGCGCTCTACGAGAATATTGTAGGCGAAGCTTTCACGAAATGCGGATATGGACTCTACTATTACAAGCGGGATAATTCCACCTTGGAAGAGGATTTTTTTGTTCGTACCCGCCAGAGCCTTATTCCCGTTGAAGTGAAAGCGACGAAAGGCACAGCAAAATCGCTTCGCACTCTGATAAAGAGCGAACATTATTCTGATATCAAATGCGGGATCAAACTGACTGCGGGAAATATCGGAGAGAGCGATGGTATCTATACCTTCCCGTATTTCTGCGCATTTCTGATGAAACGGTATTTGGGTCAAAGCGATTTATAATGTATGCAATAAAGAATTGAATCACTGAAACGGTCCATGTTGGACTGCTTTGAGTTTTTCTTCTTTTTTCAGACATAAAATATACTCCCTCCTAAGTGACAAGTTTTTGTTATTTCACTTGTCTACCTAGAAGGGAGCGTACCAAATTGCAGCGTTTTGGGACAGCCTCTCATTTTTGTTGGAAGCAAATGGTTTTATTTTGAGGTGAAGGTTTCGGAATTAGAGATAATAAGGTCATACCCCCGGGTGGTATAGCAGCGGATTCGGCCGTTTGTCAGCTCGACCGCCGTTCCAACCCGCTTGTAAGTGTTGGTTTTGGGGTTCCAAGAGAAGACATACATGGGCTTTTTCACATCGATGTTGGAAAGTTTATCCGGTTTGACATCGATGTAAACCTGGCCGCCATAGCTTCCTTTCTGGGTGCAGGAGATGGTCGCCACAGGTTCGTTGAAGAACTTCTCAAAGGTTGACTGGGCGGCGGTGGAATGGGGCACTACACCAAGGGCAATGTCAACCTTTTCGGTGAGCTTGGCAGGGTCCACCGTGACGGTGTAATCCCGAGCGGTAAAGGCCACCGGCGCGGTGAGGGTGTCCAGCACCTCATGCTCTATCTTTGTACTGGCAGAGGTAATGGAAAGTTTGGCGGTTTTCCCATTCTCAGCCTTCCCGATGGCGTTGGAGAGGGAGGAAGCGGTGATATTGGCCGTGCGGGAAGAGGTGTTTGGACTGCCGCCGTACCTGGGAACCAAATCCTCGTCATCCCCGTCATCTTCGTAATCCTCGTCGAAGGAACCAGACGAACCCCCAGAGTCGGAGGGATCCGACGGGGCCTCTTCCTTAAATGTAAACTCTGCATTGGTGCAATGGATGGTAACGCCGGAGGGAATCGCGTTGCTTCCCTTGGTTATCTTTTCCCAATCCGCTTTTGTGCCGTCAAAGTAGATGTCTTTCAGGTTAGTACAGTGAATAAAAGCGTTGTTCTCAATGCTTGTCACGCTGTTCGGTATCTCAATGCGTGTCAAGGAAGTGCATTCATCGAAAGCACCATTCCCAATGCTCGTCACGCCGTCCTGTATTACAACATTTTTCAGAGAAGTACATCCGCCGAAAGCGCCTGTTCCAATGCGTGTCACGCTGCCTGGTATCGTAATATCTGTCAGCTGAGAGCATCGTATGAAAGCACCTTCTCCCATGCCTGTCACGCTGTCAGGAATCACAACGTTTGTCAGGGAAGTGCATCCATCAAAAGCATAGGGGCCAATACTCGTCACGCCGTTTGGTATATCAATGTTTTCCAAGGAAGAGCAGCCCATAAAAGCTGCTTCTCCAATGCTTGTCACACTGCCGGGTATGGTAATGCTTTCCAGGGAAGAGCAGTCCCTAAAAGTCATCACTCCAATGCTCTCCACGCCGTCAGGGATTACAACGTTTTTCAGGGAAGTTCCGTAGAAAGCATGGTCTCCAATACTCGTCACGTCGTTTGGTATATCAATGTTTGCTAAGGAAGAGCAGCCCGTAAAAGCAGCTTCTCCAATGCTTATCACACTGTCCGGGATCATAACGTTTGCCAGGGAAGTGCATCCGGCGAAAGTATTGGTTTCAATTCTCATTATGCCGTCTGGTATAACAACACTTTCCAGGGCAGAACATTTAAAAAAAGCGTACCCCCCGATGTTCGTCACGCTGTCCGGGATTACAACGTTTTTCAGGGAGGTGCATCCGTAGAAAGCATCGCCCCCAATGCTCGTCACACTGTCGGGTATGGTAACGCTTTCCAGGGAAGAGCAGTCCCTAAAAGTTTCAGAATTTATGGACGTCATATTGTTTGAAAGATTTACTGTCTTCAGGGCTGTGCAGCCCTTAAACGCGAAATTGTACACCGTAAGCACGCTATCCGGAATGGTAATGCTTTCCAATAAGGTGTGATTCTGGAAAATGCCGTAAGCAATCTCGGTAACCGGCACCCCGTCTATTTCGTCGGGGATGACCACAGACGTCACCGTATCGTCACAGCTTGTAATGACACGGTCTTCTGTGCCGTCTTCTGTAACAATTTTAGCGTGAGTGAGGGTTCCTCCCCCTTCCAGAGTATACTCCTTTTCATCCATGTAGTCTTCCGCGCCATGGGGCGTAATTTCATCGTCGTGATCCCCGTCAGCCGCTTGTGTCTCTTCCACGGTATTTTCGCCGTCTGAATCATTCGTTTCGCCGGTAGTCTGTTCCACCTTCTCAACGGGGGATTTCTCCTCCGCCATGACAGGCATCGCCGCCGAAACCATCATGGCCGCCGTCAGAAGAATGACGACTACCTCTTTTTTTCTTCTCATCATCTTCCATTTGCCTCCTTTTTGAATTTCCAGGCTGAAACGCTCTTTTTTGAAACCGGGAAAGGGTTTTTCCATCCCTTTTTTCCGTCATCCCGGCGGAGTAAGAGAATTCCAAAAAAGTATACTTTTTTGGAATTCGGGAATTGTGCAAAATTTTCTATTTTTAGCTTGTAAAAGGGGGGAAAATCTGATACAATGTCATTTGTAAAGCAATGAAAGGCTGTTACAAAAAAGTATACTTTTTTGTAACATGGTAAAGTTGCGTTCAAAGGACGGACAAAGAGGTTTCAGAAAGAAAAAGGGTTTTTCGTCTGCTTTTGCAGGCCGAAAACCCTTTTCACATCTATGACTACCTAGAAAGAGGTTCAGGAGTGGCTGGGGCACGCAGATATTTCCTCTACGGAAATTTACTTGCATCTGCTGTACAAGTCCAAAGAAAATATGGCCAACCGGGTCAACCAGGTGCTTTCTGGCGGAGATATCGCAAGGTAAGAAAAGCTGGGTGTTCTAAATTCGTAGCAAAGGGCTGTTTGGAGGCGTTTTTTCTGAAAAGACAAAAAGAAAAACCGCTTAACTTTATTAAGCGGTTTTTCCTGGTCTGAGTAGCGGGATTTGAACCCACGGCCTCTACCACCCCAAGGTAGCGCGCTACCAATCTGCGCTATACCCAGATATACCCTCTGAGGAGAAACCCTCTCGGATACGACTCTTATATATTAGCAGATTCAGGAGAAAAAAGCAAGGGATTTTTAAAAAAAATTCTTTCAAAAGGATTTTTTCGTCGTGATGACTGATTTTTTTCTGAAATGACAAGAAAAAAGAGAGAAAATATGCTAATTTTAAACGAAAAAATGTTTGTTTTTTACAGAGTATTGAAAAAAACTTGACAAATCTTTAAAGTCGTGTTTATACTGGGTATAACAGTCTAATTCAGAGGGGTGTACCTTGTTATGGTACTAGGCATAGCTGCCCATGTGGATGCAGGCAAAACTACTTTTTGCGAGCAGCTTCTTCTCCAGACCCATGCCATCCGTTCGGCGGGAAGGGTGGACAATGGGGATAGTTTTATGGATACCCACCCCCTGGAGCGGCGCAGAGGGATCACCATCTTTTCCGGGCAGGCCAGATTCTCCTGGCAGGGGCGGGAGTATTGGCTGTTGGACACTCCGGGACACGTTGACTTCTCGGCGGAGATGGAAAGGGCTCTGCAGGCCATTGACTGTGCTGTCATCGTTATCAGCTGCGTGGAAGGCGTTCAGGGACATACCGAGACCCTTTTTCGATTGCTGGACCAGTATCGCATCCCGGCGTTCCTCTTCCTGAATAAGTCTGATCGGGTTGGGGCAGATCCAGAAGGGGTTTTGCGGGAAATTAGGGGACTGATGAGCCAGGAGTGTGGGGCGGCGGATTTTACAGAATGCGCTGTGCTGGCTCAGGCCAGCGGCTCCCTTTGGGATAGCTTGAACGAGAGCTTAAAAGACGAAATTGCGCCTTTGTCAGAAAGGTTGTTTGAAGCATATCTGGATCAGCGGGATACCCCTGATCTTTGGAAAACCGAGGCCCAGTCCCTGTTCCGCCAAAGAAAGCTGTTTCCCGTGTTCCGGGGGGCCGCGCTTTTGGGGCGGGGGATTACAGAGTTTTTAACGGGACTTTCAGCCTTTTGCTGGGAGGAGCCGTCTGATTTAAAACAACTGCCCTTTACTGGGAAGGTTTACCAGGTGCGGCGGGATAACGCTGGGAACCGGGTCGTTTCCGTCAAAGTACAGCAGGGAACCCTCCAGCCCAAAAGTTGGATTGCCTGTATTGGCAGGGATGGAGAGATTTTGGAAGAAAAAGCCGCGGAGCTCCGCCTTTATCAAGGGGAGAAATTTTCTCCAGCCCAATCTGCCGGGCCGGGGGAGCTTTGTGCCGTCTGCGGGCTTGCTGCTCCCATGCCGGGGGATACCATTGGGGAAAATCCTCAAAGGGGCGGCTTTCGGATGGTTCCCACCCTTGTGAGCCGTGTTATGGCCAGGGACCCTGAAAAACTGCCTGTTCACGAATTGCTGTCTATTTTTCGGACGCTGGAGGAAGAAGATCCCACCTTGCAGGTACAGGTTTCCAATGTCTCCGGCGGGCAGGAAATCCATGTGAAAATTATGGGGCAGATTCAGCTTGAAATCCTGGCGGACTGCGTGCGCCAGAGGTTTGGGGCGGATATCGTTTTCGGCCCCTGCCGCGTTTTATATCGGGAAACTCTCTCTGCGCCGGTAATTGGACGGGGGCATTTTGAACCGCTCCGCCATTATGCCGAGGTACAGTTCCTTCTTTTGCCAGGGGAGCCAGGGAGTGGGATACGTTTTTCCAGCCGCGTCCATACCGACGAGCTGTCTTTAAACTGGCAGCGTTTGATCGAAACCCATGTGATGGAAAAAAAGCACCTGGGGACAATGACCGGTTCGGAAATAACGGATATCCAGATCATTTTAATTGCCGCCCGCGCCCATGAAAAGCACACAGAAGGCGGGGATTTCCGGCAGTCAGTGTACCGCGCCATACGCCAGGGGTTTGCATCCGCGCTGCGGGACGGAAAGGTTCAGCTTTTGGAGCCGGTTTACCGGGTCTCTATACAGGTTCCCCAGGATTTGGCGGGACGGGTGTTAAGTGACATCCAGCAAAGGAAAGGGGGATTTGAACCCCCAGAGTTCGCCCCATCGGGGCGGGAAAACAGCCGGGCAAGGATTACGGCAAGGGTTCCGGCTGCATCGTTTTTGGATTATCCGTTGGAATTCGCTGGGTTTAGCCGGGGGAAGGGTTCGCTGTCCATGGATTTTGACGGTTACGCACCCTGCCACAACCCCAGCGAGGTGGTGGCGGAGATTGGATATGACTTTGATCGGGATGTGGAAAATACGGCTGACAGTGTTTTTTGCGCCAAAGGCGCAGGGTTTCCTGTCAAATGGTATGATGTGCCCTCTTATGCCCATTTGTCCCCGGATATACCAAAGGAATTGTTGTAACCATTTAAGAGGAGTGGAAAGATAATATGCCCATTTGTTTTCAGGCTCCGTGCCGTGCGGATCCATTGATTTTATAAACCGGTTGTTTTTATTGCTGGAAGGAGGGGCTTCGGTGGAAATTGATCTAAATCAGGATTATAAAGAGCAGTTTATCCGTACATACCAGGAAAACATCACCCGCGAGGGGGCGGACAATCTGCTGAACTGGATGCAGAAAACCGACTTCTTCACAGCTCCCGCCAGTTCCAAATTCCATTGTGCCTTTGCCCAGGGGCTTTGCCTGCACAGCATGATGGTTTACCAAACGCTGATGGAAAAGCATTTTGATTCGGAAAAAGACAACCCGGAAAGCTTTGCCATCTGCGGGCTGCTCCATGATTTGTGCAAAGCCCAGTTTTACAAGGTGTCCACCAGGAACGTGAAAAACGAGCAGACTGGAACATGGGAAAAACAGCCCTTTTACCAGGTGGAGGATTCCTTTCCATACGGGCATGGGGAAAAATCTGTTTTCCTGATTGAGCGGTTCCTGCGGCTCAAGCCAGCAGAGGCCACCGCTATCCGCTGGCATATGGGAGGTTTTGATTCTGCGGCCAAAGGCGGGGATTTTGCCATCAGTTTGGCATATGAAAAGTATCCTCTGGCGGTAAAGCTCCATCTGGCGGATTTGGAATCCACCTACATTAAAGAAAAACATCTGCGCGGCCCTGCCGTGTAAAGGCTGCGCGTTGTTTATAAATATCTTGCCCAAACTGTCCAAAACGGTTTCGTTTTCCTTGCGGCGGACGGTTTGGCTTGGTACGCTTCAAGTACGATTTGACGCTTTTTGATTGAAAGATTGGAAGTGATATACTATGGCTCAAACAAAGGCCAAGGGGAATTACCGTGCTATCCTGAAATATGTAAAGGGATCATGGCGGTTTTATGCCCTCGCGCTGCTCACATCCATGATGGCGAATGTGTTTACCTTTTTACGTCCCCAGGTCATTCGTTTTACGGTTGACACGGTGATCGGGGAAGAACCGGACAAGCTGTCCGGTTTTATGCTGAATCTCTATCAGGCGGTCGGGGGCAGGGAAGGACTCCGTTCCAACCTGTTTTTCTGCGCCGCGGCAGTGGTTATTGTGGCGGTTTTGGAGCAGCTTTGCAGCCTGGTCAGCCGCCTTACCACCTCGGAAGCCTCCGAGGGGTTTGTGCTCAGGCTCCGCAACGCGTTGTTCTCCCATATCCAGAAGCTGCCTTACCAGTGGCACATGGAAAACCAGACAGGGGATATCATCCAAAGATGTACCTCCGACGTGGAAACAATGCGCGGCTTTGTGACCAACCAGCTTCTGGAGGTCTGCCGGGTAGTGTTCCTGCTGGTTTTTGCGGTTTCTATGATGTTCCCTATGAACGCGATGATGACCTGGGTTGCGATTGCCTTTATCCCTGTTATCGCGCTCTATTCCGGTTACTTCCACAAAAAGATTTCTAAAAAATTCCGGGAGGCCGATGAGGCGGAGGGCGTTCTGTCGGCGGCGGTGCAGGAGAACCTTACCGGCGTGCGGGTGGTACGACCCTTTGGACGGGAGAAATATGAGATCGAACGGTTTGACGAGAAGAACAACCTGTTTTCGGAGCTTTGGGTCAAGCTGGGATATATTATGGGTGCTTACTGGGGCGTAGGCGACCTTTTTACCGGGGTGCAGATTTTGACAGTGCTCGCCCTGGGGACTGTCCAGACAGTCAGGGGAGCCATCACCCTGGGGGAATTTTTGGTGTTCCTCTCCTATAACCAAACGCTGTCCTGGCCGATCCGCCGTCTGGGGCGCATTATCTCTGATATGAGCAAGTCAGGGGTTTCAGCCGAACGTCTCGCCTATATCCTCAATTCAGAGGAGGAGAAGGATAAGCAGAACGCCGTTGAAGCGCCGATGAACCGGGATATTTCCTTCCAGAACGTCACCTACCGCTTTGAGGGGGAAAAATCTGTGCTGGACAATGTGACATTTACCATCCCGGCGGGAAGCACCTTCGCCATATTGGGCGGAACCGGTTCGGGAAAATCCACCCTGATGCACCTGCTTGACCGGCTTTATGACCTGCCGGAGGGCTGCGGGAAAATCTCTGTCGGAAACGTAAACATCCAGGATATGAAGCGGAGCTGGGTTCGCCAGAATGTGGGCATGGTTCTCCAGGAGCCATTCCTGTTCTCCCGCACCATAGAGGAAAACATCGCCTCAGTGCTGTCTGTAAAGACCTCCACAGAGGAGCGGCTGGCGCAGGTGAAGAGGGCTGCATCTATCGCCTGTGTGGACGACGCCATCGAAAGCTTCCAGGATGGTTATGGAACCATTGTTGGGGAACGGGGCGTAACCCTGTCCGGCGGGCAGAAGCAGAGGGTGGCCATTGCCCGGATGCTTTTGCAGAAGGCCCCCATTATGGTATTTGACGATTCCCTGTCCGCTGTTGACGCGGAAACGGATTCCAGTATCCGAAAAGCCCTCCATGAAAACCTGGGCGGCTCTACTGTCATCCTGATCTCCCACCGCATCACAACCTTGATGCAGGCGGATACCATCCTGGTTTTAGAGGACGGGAAGATCGCCGAGATGGGTTCCCATGACCAGCTTTTGGCGAATAACGGAATTTACAAGAGTATATACGATATTCAGATGAACCAGGAAGACCGGGAGGCGGCAGGGCTCTAAGCCTGCTCCGCTTGGGATTCCTTTGGGAAAGGAGCTGATATCCTATGGCTTCCATTCAGGAAGAAGAATATAACAAGTCCCTTGATTTAAAAATATGGGCGAAGATGGTTCCCTTTTTCAAGCCCTATTGGAAAGAGCTTTTTGGGGTAATTGGGCTGATGCTGTTCTCTGCGGTGATTGATGTCTTTTTCCCCTTGATGCAGAGTTATGCTGTAGACCATTTTATCGTTCCCGGACAGCTTGAGGGCTTTTCGCCCTTTGTTGCCTCCTATTTTGCCATGGTTGCCGGTCAGACGGCAATTGTCATCCTGTTTTCCAGGCTTTCTATGGTGATAGAAATGCGGGTCGGCAGGGATTTGAAACGGGCAGCCTTTGTACATCTGCAAACCCTGTCCTTTTCCTACTACAATACCACCCCGGTGGGCTACATTCTCGCCAGGGTCATGAGCGATTCTGGAAGAATTTCTGGAATGGTTTCCTGGGGGCTGGTGGATATGATGTGGGCCATCGCCTATATCATAGGGGCCTTTATCTCCATGTCCATGCTCAATATCAGGCTGGCGGGGTATGTGCTGCTGATTGTGCCTTTTATCTCAATTTTGACAGTGTACTTCCAGAAGCGTATCCTCCAGGGCAACCGGGAAATACGCCGGGTCAACTCCCAGATTACCGGCGCCTATAACGAAGGCATTACCGGGGCGAAAACCTCCAAGACGTTGGTCATTGAGGATAAGAATTTTGAGGATTTTTCCCAGCTCACCAGCCAAATGCGCCGGACTTCGGTACATACTGCCATGCTCCGCGCAGTTTACATCCCCTCCATTGCCTTTTGCAGCGCCATTGCCGTGGGCTTTGTGCTGGCAAGGGGCGGCTATCTGGTGATGAACCAGGTGATGGCTTTCGGCACCCTGTCCGCCTTTATCTCCTACGCCATCGGCATTGTGGAGCCAATCCAGAATGTAGCAGGTTTTTTGACAGATCTTGTCGCCACCCAGCCGAACATTGAACGGGTAAGCGGCCTTCTGGAAAAGACCCCTGACATTGTGGACTCTCCCGAAGTGATCGCCAAATACGGTGATTCCTTTGAAGGCAAGCGGGAAAACTGGGAGCCAATCCAGGGGGATATTGAATTTAAAGATGTTTCCTTCAAATATCCCGACGGCGGGGACTATGTTTTACGGCATTTCAACCTGAAAATCCCGGCAGGAACCACTGTCGCCATTGTTGGAGAGACAGGGGCAGGGAAATCCACCTTGGTAAACCTGGCCTGCCGGTTCTTTGAGCCCACCGAGGGGCAGGTTCTCATTGACGGGGTGGATTACCGGGAACGTTCCCAGCTCTGGCTGCACAGCAACATTGGCTATGTGCTTCAAAACCCCCATCTGTTCTCCGGGACAGTACGGGAGAACATCCGCTACGGCAATCTGGAAGCTACAGATGAACAAATTCAGGAGGCTGCCCACAAGGTATCCGCCGATACCGTTGTCAGCAAGCTGGAAAAAGGCTATGACAGCGATGTAGGGGAAGGCGGCGACCGTCTTTCCACAGGGGAAAAGCAGCTTATTTCCTTTGCGCGGGCGGTACTGGCAGATCCAAGGATCTTTGTTTTGGATGAAGCCACTTCTTCCATTGATACCCAGACAGAGCTTTTAATCCAGCAGGCGATTTCCCATTTGCTGGAAAACCGGACTTCCTTCCTGATTGCACACAGGCTTTCCACCATCCGCCAGGCGGATTTGATCCTGGTGGTGCGTGACGGAAAGATTATTGAACAAGGAGACCACAAGTCCCTGCTTCAGAAAAAGGGATATTACCATTCCCTTTACAACCAGCAATTCATGGAAGAAGCCATGATGCGCAAAATGCAGGCGTAATTTTGACAGAATACTTTTTGCAGGAGCAATGGGCGGCGTTCATCTGGACGCCGCTCATTTTTCCATAAAATCTATGAGTACCGGTATATGGAATTTTAAATCCTCTTTTTTTAAAAAATGTTCCAGCAAAAATAGGCGGAAAGCTGGAAGGGTGCGGAAAAACGCCGCAATTATTGTTTTGTTCCGTCAAATGCTGGATGATTTTTGTATCAGGAAACGAAATAAATCCAATTTGGGAAATGAAAAAAAGTTGCCTTTTTTCATTTTTCTTATGTTATTTCCCCTTTGTAACAGCAACAAAGACTTGCATTTTTGCATTTAACCGCTTATAATAAAGTGGTAATGGTGTAAATGAGGAAAAAAGTGGTGGAGGGTAGGTCGATTATCTGCCCTTTTTGTGTTTAGAAAGTATCTTTTATTCTATATGCCTGGCAGTACAAAGGGAGGTGTTTCCAATGGGTTTTTCCCATAAATCGGTTTTATTAGAGGAAAGCATATCCGGTTTAGCCATTTGCCCCAATGGCATTTACATAGACGGGACAGCAGGAGGCGGGGGACATTCGTTGGAGATTGCAAAGCGCCTTGACCCTGCTTCCGGGCGGCTGCTCGCCTTAGATAAAGACCCGGACGCTGTGGCTGCTGCGTCGGAACGGCTGAAAGCCTATCCCTGCGCCCAGGTGATCCAATCCGATTTTTCTCAGATCCCGCAGGTTTTAGATAGTTTGGGAGTAAGCCGGGCAGACGGGATTCTTTTAGATTTGGGCGTTTCCTCCCATCAGCTGGATACCCCGGAGCGGGGATTTTCCTATCATTCAAACGCCCCTTTAGATATGCGGATGAGCCAGTCGGGGTTTTCCGCCTACGAGCTGGTAAACCAGTGGGAAACTGGTGAGCTGGCGAGGATTTTCCGGGAATTTGGCGAGGAACGGTATGCTTTCCCGATTGCTAAAAATATCGTTCGGGCAAGGGAAAAAAAGCCTGTTGCTACAACCGGCGAATTGGCGGAGATTATAGCTTCCTCTATCCCGGCTGCGGCGAGAAGGGAAGGCGGCCACCCGGCTAAACGAACCTTCCAGGCAATCCGCATTGCCGTTAATGGGGAATTGGACAGCCTTTCCCAGTGCCTGGATTCAGCCTTTGGACGGCTTTCCATAGGAGGAAGGTTCTGTATTATTACATTTCATTCCCTGGAGGATAGGATGGTTAAACAGAAGTTTGCAGATTTTGCAAAAGGCTGCACCTGTCCGCCGGACTTTCCGGTTTGCGTCTGCGGGCGAAAGCCAAGGGCAGCGCTGGTTACAAAAAAGCCCATTACCCCTTCAGCAGAAGAATTAAAGGAAAACAGCCGGAGCCATTCAGCGCACCTCCGAATTGTGGAGCGATTGACCGGCGGGTGACTTAGAACCTGTATTCACAACCGTTGGACACTGTCTGA
>CATJCP010000244.1 GCA_949737515.1 uncultured Oscillospiraceae bacterium
ATCCGCCCAAAACTCCTGGACGTGGTAATTGTTTTTTAGCCTCCGCATCACGTATTCCTTGAGGCCGATGTCTTTGAAGTCTCCCGTCATGTAGCGGATTGACACGTTGTTTACTTCTAAGATGCTCATGGTTGTTCCAGCATGACGGATTTCAGCTTTTCTTTCACTATTGGCAGCATTTTGAACACTCCCCGCATGATGTATGTGTAGGCCAAGGCTACAGCAAGTGCGCAGCACAGAAATACAAATTTTTGGCGGTACAGGTCGTTGATATCGACACTCTTAAACAAAATGTCCCGAAAGACTACTAATACAGGATAATGGGTCAGATACAGGCTCAAAGACAGCTCCGCGCAGAAGTTGGTAAAGGTGTTTGCTGGGAGCATGCTCCCAGCAAAGCTTTTCCCGGAAAAGCTTATTGCTAGAACAAACGTTGCGACCAAAATGAAACAAGCGCGATAATATCTGAATGGACGATACAATGTAATAAGCACACATATTCCATATCCCATCAATTCTGCCGCTGTTAATGCGTATCGTCCGACTTTTGAAAAGGAAATTTCTTTTAATTTTTTGCATATCCCATGGGCAAAGATGCCGATACAGGTTAAAAAATAGACATGGAGCATTCCAAATGTAAAAAATATATGGACTGTTTTGATCGCAATATCCTCTACATTCATCCAGTAACCAGCCCCAAAAATCACACTCAGCGGCATTAAAAAGGTAAGAAATTGCCGTTTCCAAAATGTAAGCATACCCAAAACAAAAAATTCTGCAAAAAGCATACAGTTCAGCGTCCAAGCTGGCACATTCAGAAGATGCGCGCCTCTATTAAATCCTAAAAATTTCACAAGCAGAATTTCCCAAATATCTTCAGATAGTATGTCACAAATGTATGCGATCCCATGAAGCTTACCAAGCCAAATTCGTGCAACAAAAAATGTTAAAACAAAGGCAATGAGGCAATACCAGAAAAACCGGACATATCTTTTTTTATATAGTTCAGCCAATAATGTTGACGTTCCTCTACTGGCAATGTCGAGACGTGGTTTCGATCCCAAGCAGAAAACATCAAAAATCCTGCCAGAATCACAAAAAATTCCACCCCCATATATCCACCAGGGAAATGCTTTTTTCCACCGGAATAAAAATGGTACATCATGACAATCCCGGCCAATCCCAGCCGAGCAAAATCTATAAGTCCATTTCGAGGCGCTTTCTTCCTGTCCATTGCTTTTATCCCCTCATCAGGCCGTTACACATAGTAAAGAAACCGTGTATTGTACTTTTTGTACATCCAGCAACCCAAAGCGACGACAATAATGACATCCGCCATCATCAACAGATGAAACCAGGTCGTTGGGATAGTAGCGTCAATCACAATCTTGCGAAAATATCGAATAAACAGGTAGATCGGATTGAGCAGGAATAAGTTCCGCACTTCTGGACTATAGCTGTCAATGGTGTAGAAAATGGCAGACACGTACATCAAGAGCATAGTGAAGACCGACCATAAGTATTGAATATCCCGAAAAAAAACGAATAGGGCGGATAAAACCAAACCCACTCCAATATTGAACAGCATCAGACATAAAATTGGGTAGAGCAGCAGAATGAATTTCCAGGTGAAGGTAATGTGATCTAAAATGCAAAAACAAAAGAACACGCAGAGAGATAGGCCGAAATTGATGAGAGCCTGTACATTTTTGGAAAACAGAAACAGATATTTTGGCACATTGACTTTTGTGAAAATAGATGCGTTGCCCGTGAGGGACTGCATTCCCTGCCCCGTGGATTCATTGAAATAGGAAAAAATTAGATTCCCGCAAAAAATGTAAATAGTATAGTGTGCGGTATTGCGTCCAAAAAACTGAGTAAACACCAGTTTCATTACCAGCAAAGTGAGCAACGGAGACAAAATACTCCAAACCATCCCAAGCACAGTTCGCTTATATTTCTTTTTGAAGTCCCGCTTGACTAATTCCTCAAAAAGGAAGCGGTATTTATCTAATCGCGTTAGTATCATTATTATTGTCCAACTTTCTATCTTTGCGGCTATACTGACCTATTATCCAGGCCTTACATCCAAATCTACATGGGCGTAAAGCCAGCCATCAAGCTATAAAAGTCACCTATCAATATTTACGAACGGCATGCTAGAAGGCTGTCACAGACTCGGTCTACGTCTTCAGCAGTCAGCCCGGCATAGAGGGGCAAACACACAATTCTTTCTGAAATATCTGAAGCAATCGGAGTTTTTTGGACGAAAAAGCGCTCTTGGCAGACGGGAAATTCCGAAGTAAGGGGATAAAAATACTTACGGACATAAATCTCCTGTTTTGCCATCCGTAACGCCACCGTGTCACGGTCACAGCCAAACAGCTTCGATTGGATCTGAATCGGCATATAGGCGTAATTGGAGTGCACGCCAGGCTGTTCCGCGCAGAGGACCAACCCCTTCTGTCCTGTTAGCCTTTCCCGATATCTTTGCACGGCCAATTGGCGCAGTTTGATTTCTTCTTCCAGATGGCGTAAACCGCACAGTCCCATGGCCGCCGCAAATTCGGTGAGCTTAGCATTTGTTCCGATAATTTCCGATTGTTCACCGTCAAACATTCCAAACTGCCGCCAGGCTGCAAATTTCCGGCTTAATTGGGGGTTGGCATATGCCAGTCCGCCGCCTTCTATTGTGTGGAATACTTTGGTCGCGTGGAAACTGAACATAGAAAGGTCCCCCAGCGCACCGACTCCGATGTCTCCATCCCAGACACCAAAAGCATGTGCGGCATCGTAAATCACCTTGAGTTTGTATCGCCCCGCGATTTCTTGAATCCTTCGCCAGTTACATAGGTTTCCATACACATGAATCGGAGCGATGGCCACTGTTTTTTCTGTAATCAGCGGTTCAATTTGATTCGGATCCATGGTATAGTGCTCCGATTCAATATCGCAGAATACCGGCACTAAACCGCACCGTACGATTGCCACAGTTGTCGAGGCAAACGTGAACGGCGTCGTAATAACCTCTGAACCAGCGGGGAATTGAGAAAACGCAGCCTCTAATGCCATATGTCCGTTGCAAAAGAGCGACACACATTTGGCTCCGAGCCATGCCGGAAGTGCTCTTTCCAACTCCTGATGCTTAGGACCCGTATGAGTCAGCCACCGGTTCTCCCAAATACTTTTGATTTCCTCTACATATTCTTCTATCGGCGGCATCGAAGGCCGTACAACGTTGATTTTATTCACAAGGGAGCCTTCCTTTTTATCTGTTTATTCTGATCTTGAATTTGCTGTACCAATATACCCTGCCTGGAAATGGATGCGTTATGGGTGGGGCGCGATTCCGACCCATCCAGAAGCCTTGCAAAGAAAGTGATGGAATTGAGGAACTGGTTGTCCTGCTCTACGACAATCTCACGAATTTCTCCACCTGTCTGCATGTGTATACTTGGATTTAGCTCTGGCGGCGCAGTAAAAAACCTCGGTGCTGTTAACGATGCTTTGCTTCCCCAAATCTCCAGTTGACAGCGGTATGTATCATCTATTCCAAAAAAAACATGAGCGGTCAGACCACGGTCATTTTGCAAAACGGCACTTCCGAACGTATCTACCTTATGGGCGTCATCATATCGCAGATGAGACCAGCACAACCGGGCGGTGCCTCCCAGCAGCTCTGAAGCAATTCTCAAAGGATATCCGCCACAGTCCAACAATGCCCCTCCCCCCAGCTCCGGATTGTAGCGGAAATCATCTGCTCCCCGGTGCGGAAAGGTAAAGGCAGCGCAAATCATCCGTATCTGCCCCAATTCGCCTAAAGCCATAATTTGCTTTATTTCCTGTAGTTGGCGATGATAAAGGAACATATAATTTTCGTGGATGGCTAAGCCTCTGCGCTCTGCTTCCTTGAGCAGTATGGCCGTATCCTCCGCAGCGGTTGTAAATGGCTTTTCCATCAGCAAATGCTTTCCAGCGCACAGGACCTGTAGCCCCCACTCCATATGCAGTGCCGGCGGGAGGGGCAGGTAAATGCAGTCAATCTCCGGGTCTTGCAGAAGAGATTGATAATCTGGGTAACCTCGCCCTCCAAAGCGCTCCAAAAAAGGTGCGCACTGAGAGGTGCTGCGGGATGCGATCCCAGCAAAGACGAATCGTTCACTTTGCTCCAAAGCGGGCAAGAACCGATTGTATGCAATATTAGCAGCACCCAAAACGCCAATTCTCCAATGACTCATTCTTATATCCTCAATAATGAAAGCAGGTTTCTAAGCTGAATGTTCAGGCAGTTGTTGATTTGGCACAGCATATTCAGGGTTCTGTAGTCTAAAAGGAAGTAGTTCTCCGGGAGATCCTTCAACTGCTCGCGGGAAACACGCAGTAGCAGGTTGCGGTTCTGCTCGTGGTAGAAACGCCCCCCCTCTTCCGAAAGAAGAACGTCACAACAAACCTCTGTATTCGGCTGTTCCAACAGCCCTTCTATACAGTTTTTCCCCTTTTCCCCTTTTGCCGCGTCTAACTGAATGGAGGGACCAAGTTCAATTCCGTCAAAGCATCCTGGCTCTGGTAAAGCCTGTACCAAGAAATGAGTCACTCCGTCAATATCGCACAAAACCAAGCCGAACGTGGAGATTCCTGTGGCTTCAAAAAGGGGCTGCGACCAACGCCGAACTTCCCGGCCCTCAATTTCAATCTGGCAATAGATGACTCGGAACCCATTCTCTTCCTCTGGAATAATCCCCTTTGGAGTCATCCGCCACCCTTTGAGCCGGTGCAGCGGGACAAATTCACTTTCTTGTTGGTGAAACATCTTATAGTTATTTATATTGTGGTAAATTTTAGGCAGGGAATGAGCTCCGTTACCCTCAAAAATAGATTGAAAAAGTGCCCTGTCACGGAAACAGCATGAGACTGAGGTGTCTTTTTCGAGTTCGAGGTAGGGGATACCCGAGAGGACAGTCCGCGTGTCCATATTTACCATATTATCAAAACTACACGCCAATTCCTTGATCTGACCGAGCGTCATCCAACGGTGGCTAGGTAGTACGGGGACGTTCTCGTCAACCTGAATCAACATATTGCGGTTCCGTTTTCTATAAAACCGAGAAGACTGTTCCGATTGAAGTTGGTCAAATATAATATGATACCGACTTGCGTGCAGAAAATAGTCCAGATAAGCCGGGCGTTTCCCTCCATGGGCCTGGGTAAAATTACTCTTTGTCGCTTGTAGTGTTGGGGAAATTTGAATCTGATTCAGATTTCCCGGTTCAATTTTAGCTTGCATCAGAAAATGGAGAATCCCATTGATTTCCCGGCAAATGATACCGAGATAGCCACTTTCCGGCTGAAGAATCATTGGCTGTTCTACCGTGCCGCAACGAAAGCCGACCACCTTGAAGAAAGAACCTGTTTGATTCCTCAGCACCCCCTCTTCTTCTGCATAAAACCAATTGTCCATATCTGAAAGAGAAACTTTTCGAATGTTTACCAAAGTATCCCGGTTCCGTTCCCGTATCCATTCCAAAATTTCAGTGGTCGGGGTCACAGGGCTGTCAGTTGCTGCCCAAGACCTCACTATTGCCTCTACTATTTCCTTCATAGCTTTTCACCTTGTACAGCAGGGTGGTACATCTCGTCATAGTACCGTTCATAAGTACCGGAAGTGATATGGCTCATCCATTCCTCGTTGGCAAGATACCATGTAATGGTTTCTGCTATTCCTTGTTCAAACGTATAGGCTGGCCTCCAGCCCAGCTCGGTTGTAATTTTTGTGTTGTCAATAGCGTACCGCCGGTCATGCCCTGGCCGGTCCTTTACATATTGAATGAGGCTCTCATCTCTGCCCATTTTTCTCAAAATGAGCCGCACAATCTCAATATTTGCCTTTTCATTGTTCCC
>CATJCP010000245.1 GCA_949737515.1 uncultured Oscillospiraceae bacterium
GAAGAATCGGCTTTCTTCACAGCTTTAAATTAAATAATTCATGAGGCGCCTTTCGCTTCTAAAACAGCAACACGGTTTTGGAGATCATCTATCTGGCTGTCGTGTCTTTTAATGTCGCCTTCCAGTATCTGCTGCCCACTGCGGGCCACTAAAATCCCATCGTAAAGGGCGTTTATTTTCCTGGTAACGTTATTTTCTACATAAAGTTTAATCTCATGGGTATGTTCTTCCATCATGGAAGCGATATCCAAGACATAACCCTTCATTTTTTCGTCGATTTGACGGGTATGTTCTTCAAAACGTTTGTCCATCTGCTGGCCGAATTCTTCAAAACGCTTATCCATACGCTCGTCGATCTGACGGCTGAACTCATCAAAACGCTTATCCATACGCTCGTCAATCTGACGGGTATGCTCTTTAAAACGTTCCTCCATCTGCTGGCTGAATTCTTCAAAACGCTTGTCTATCTGGATAGTATGTTCCTGCAATTGTCCCTGTAACGCTTTAATTTGTTTTGTCTGGCCTTCAATCAGCGAAGTAATTTGGCTTAACAGTTCAATGTTATCCACTCTACGACACCTCCCTTCTGGGTTTAGTATAACATAGTCAAATAATACTGTCAACAAATCCCCTTCCTTTAAATGTAATTTTTGATGAATAAAATCGAAAACTGTTGTATACTGCTTTCAATTAAATAAACTCTTAAAATTATTCTTTAACCTCTGCTGATATCTCCAATGGAAAGGAGTTTTTCTAAATGGACATCATACTTCTTTGGCTGACCCGTATCCTGATTTTTCTGGCAGGATGCGCCTTTGCTCTGTTTTCCTCCTGCAAGGGAGGAGCCACAAAGCTGTATACCAGGAATGAAATTCTCGCTATCCTTTCGGAACAGTATGGGAAAGAATTTGTCATTGTGGAAAAGATCAAAACAACCGATTTTGATACCAAGTGGACTGTCAAAAGCCGCTTCTATGCTGCTGCCCCGGCAGACGATCAGGAAAATATATTCTGGGTTTACGATGAAGTCGAAAAACACAGCGGATTATATTTCCCTTCCTATTCCCACAACAGCCTTGAAGATACCTACGCCCACGACTGTTTTCTGCAAGGCTTCGATGCCCTTGCCAGAGAAAGGGATCTCCCCTATATTTATCGTTACCGAAACCGTGCAATAGACGTATCAGACCATTTATCCCAACAGCATCTCCAAGGGGGAGAATTCTGCTTTTTTATCAACCAGGACAATGCAGCGGAAACTGTCACAGCGGTATTTGAAATCTGCGATAAAATAAAAGAGGTATTTCCCCTTCTAAACAATCAGCAATTCTTCCTTATTATTTCCTTTTATGATGAATCTGAACCCATAACGGATGGGAAGATGCTGTTAGGCGGGGTTTATTTTTCTCCATTCAGGCCAGATGATTTCAGCGGAGAATACGCCACCGCGGATTCTGTCCTTCAAAAAATTTACGAAATGTATGAGGAATCTCCATAACAGCAAACAACCGGCGGCACAGCATTAACTGCACCGCCGGTTTACTTTTTATTCCATATTGCTGCGTTTATCTCTCAGCACCACGTCATGGGAGCCGCCTTCTATAATGGAAGTAGAGGAAATCACTGTCAGCCTGGCGTTTTTCTGCAAATCTGGGATATTCAAAACACCGCAGTTGCACATAGTCGAACGTACCTTATTGAGAGTAACTGTCACATTATCCTTTAAACTGCCGGCATAGGGTACGAAGGAATCAACGCCTTCCTCAAAGGAAAGCTTTTTCGCGCCTCCCATGTCGTATCTCTGCCAGTTGCGGGCACGGTTGGAGCCTTCGCCCCAATACTCCTTCATATAGTTGCCGTTGACAATCACCTTGTTGGTGGGGCTTTCGTCGAAGCGGGCAAAATACCTGCCCAGCATAATGAAATCCGCCCCCATAGCCAGAGCCAGGGTGATATGATGGTCATGGACAATGCCGCCGTCAGAGCATACAGGGACATAAATGCCGGTCGCCTCATAATATTCGTCACGGGCCTTGCACACATCAATCAGTGCGGAAGCCTGTCCACGCCCGATGCCCTTTGTTTCCCTAGTAATGCAGATAGAACCGCCGCCAATGCCCACCTTGACAAAATCCGCACCAGCCTTTGCCAAAAACAGGAAACCGTCCCGGTCTACGACATTTCCAGCTCCTACCTTAACAGTATCCCCGTAATGCTCCCGAATCCAGTTGATAGTAATCCTTTGCCATTCGGTAAAGCCCTCAGAAGAATCAATGCACAATACATCTGCTCCGGCATCTACCAAGGCAGGGACACGTTCGGCAAAGTCGCGGGAATTAATGCCCGCCCCCACTACATACCGTTTCTGGCAGTCCAGAAGTTCATCAGGGTTCTCCTTGTGGGAGTCATAGTCTTTGCGGAATACCATATATTTTAAACGCTGTTCGCTGTCCACGATGGGCAGAGAGTTGATTTTGTTTTCCCAGATAACATCATTGGCTTCTTTCAGGGAGATCCCCTCTTCCCCATAAACCAGCTTGTCAAAAGGGGTCATGAACTCGCTTACTTTGGTGGAAGGGTCAAGGCGGCTTACCCGGTAGTCACGGCTTGCCACAATGCCCAGCAGTTTCCCGGAAGCAGTGCCGTCGTCAGTGACAGCCACAGTGGAATGTCCAGTTTTTTCTTTCAGGTCAAGGATATCGGACAGAGTCGCATCAGGGCGGATGTTGGAATCGCTGGTGACAAACCCCGCTTTATAGCTTTTTACGCGGGCAACCATAGCGGCTTCCTCCTCTATGCTCTGGGAGCCGTAAATAAAGGAAATCCCGCCCTCTTTCGCCAGGGCGATGGCCATTTTATCGTCGGAAACAGACTGCATAATGGCCGATACCAAGGGGATATTCATAGTAATGGCGGAGGTTTCCCCCTTCCTGAATTTAACCAGGGGGGTTTTCAGGCTGACATTCGCTGGAATACACTCTGTCGATGAATAACCGGGAATCAGTAGATATTCGCCAAAGGTGCGGGAGGGTTCCTCAAAAAAGTACGCCATCGCTATCGTCTCCTTTTTCAATTTGTAGATGGTTTACCTGCGTTTATTTATAGTCCCGAAATGATATGACGTATATTATAGGCTGAAATCCGGCAAATGTCAACCGGAAAAGCAGATGAAAACCACACAAAAAAACTTGTGGAAAACAGGCGGCTTTTTGGAGATTTTAGACCTTAGGGCTATAGACGCTCCCAAGGCGGGAACCAACTGAAAGCAGTATTTCTTTAAAATTAAGAAGGACAGGCAAAAAGCAATCGCCTTTCACCTGTCCTTTTCTGTATTCTGCAAGGCCGCTGTCACAGCCGCTTTTTTATTTCGTTTTGTTTCGGATCACATGACCATATCCTGAATGCTCTCAGGCAGCTCGCTTTTATCACAGCTGATGGTAAACATGACCTCAGTGTCCCCTCTTTCAGCAATGATCTTTTTCAGCTTCAGAAGCATGTCAGCCAAATCGGAAAGGTCTCTCCCTCCAATGCGCAGGGTTGCGTCCACAAAGAGATGGGTAATATCATAGTTCCCCGCCAGGATACCGGTCAGGAACCCATAGAGGGCATCATAGCCAGAGACGTCATAGTGCTCTATATCCACTAAACGAATCCGGTGGCTGATAGAGTAAGTCATGACTGAACCCTTCTCAACACAGACAACATTTCCCTTGCTGACTTTGGCAGCCTCATTGATGTGCTCGATCAGAGTTTTGGTCTTGCCGGAGCCTTTTTTTCCGACGATAAGCTTTAACATGGTAAATTCCTCCCTAATTTTATGGAATGGGGATACATAAACTTCCTTAAAGGAAAGGGATCAACAACTGCACAGCCTTAATGAAGCTTCGCTTCCAGATCTGCCTTCATATCCTCATAGCCAGGCTTGCCCAACAGGGCGAACATATTCTTTTTGTAGCTCTCCACTCCCGGCTGGTTAAAGGGATTAACCCCCAGCAGATACCCGGAGATGGCACAGGCAGTCTCGAAGAAGTAGACCATATAGCCGTATTCTTTCTCGCAGATTTCCGGCAGATTCAACACCAGATTGGGAACCCCGCCCTCCGTGTGGGCCAGGATAGTACCTTCAAAGGCCTTCTGGTTGACAATGGACATATTTTGATTGGACAGGAAATTCAGCCCATCGAAATTATTGGGATCATCTTTGATAAACAAGTCGGTCTTGGGCTTTTGGATATTGACCACTGTTTCAAACATCACCCTTGCTCCATCCTGAATAAACTGACCCATGGAGTGAAGGTCCGTGGAGAAGGTGACGGAAGCTGGGAAAAGCCCCTTCTGATCCTTACCCTCGCTTTCGCCAAAGAGCTGTTTATACCATTCAGCCATCTGGGTAAAGCATGGGTCATAGCTGACCAACAATTCAATGGACTTGCCCTTGCGGTACAGGATGTTGCGCAAGGCAGCGTAACGGTAGGCGTCGTTTTTCTCCAGGTCACAGACAGCCAGAGCATCCTGCGCTTCCTTCGCCCCTTCCATGATTGCAGAAATATCCGCCCCGGAAACTGCTATAGGGAGCAGTCCAACAGCGGTCAGGACAGAAAAACGCCCGCCCACATCGTCGGGAATCACAAAGGTTTCATACCCTTCCTTGTCAGCCAGCTCCTTCAAGGTACCTCTGGCCTTGTCAGTGGTGGCATAGATGCGGCTCTTGGCCCCTTCCTTGCCATACTTTTTCTCCAGAAACTCCCGGAAAATGCGGAACGCCAGTGCAGGCTCAGTGGTTGTCCCAGATTTGGAAATAATGTTGACCGAAACATCCTTCCCCTCACACAGAGCCAACAGCTCATTCAGGTATGTAGGGCTGATGTTGTTGCCGGCAAAATAGATATCAGGGGTATCTTTTTTCAAATTGTTATAGAATGGTGAGCGGAGAAGATCGATGGCCGATTTTGCCCCAAGGTAAGATCCGCCTATCCCGATGGCGATCAGAATGTCGCTGTCCTGCTGGATCTTTTTCGCTGCCTTTTGGATGCGGGCAAACTCCTCCTTGTCAAAATCGGTGGGGAGAGTGACCCAGCCCAGAAAATCATTTCCAAGACCAGACTTCTCATGGAGCGTCTTATGGGCCGCTTCAACCTGGGTGCGGATGCCTTCCAGCTCATGCGCCTCTACAAAGCCTTTTAAATACCGTTGATCCAATGTCATTGCCATAGCTAATCACCCATTCTCTCATTTTAATTTTCCTGCGCGGAGATCCAGGGGCACTCTTTTGGAAGCTCCCCAGTCCCTCCTTCAAATCCAACCTGGAGAAGTTGAGGGATTTGAAAGAAGCTGCTTTTATTATATTAGATCTGCACAATTTTTTCAAGGCCATTGTTTAACAATCCTGTGAACTTGTTTATTTTCGCCAAAGAAATATTCCTTTTCTGCCTGCGAGGGGCACCCCTTCCAGGGAAAAGGAACAAATTCCTCCTTTTCCCCCTGAATTCATCAAATCTCCTTTGCTGTATCTGCCCATAATTCCGGCGGCTTTATCCCTGAACCTCCCCAAAGGTCACAGCAGCTTTTATCAGCCTGACAAACGCCGCTGAAAAGGTCATTTTCGGCACGTCGCAGCCCGCCTCTACCGCATACCTTCCAACTTCTTTACCGTCTATCCGCACCACGACATTACCAATCACCTGTCCCTGTTTTACTGGGGCCTCTATCTCCGGGGCGATCTCCAAGGTCTGCTCCAGCTTCTTTTCCTCCCCCTTTTTGACCACAATCCCCTCTGGCTGACGGCTAACCGGCATAACCGTTTCCTCAACTCCGCCCAATACCTTTACTGGCTGGAACTGATCATCTGGTTGGGGAGGCTGGGCAAGGCAGTAATTGGCAAAACCGTAATCCAGCATCCTCCGGCAGCTTGTAAAACGCTCGTCGCTGGTGGCGCTTCCCAAGGATACCGCCACCAGGGAAAGTCCACCCCTTGTGGCGGTGGCAGCCAGGCAGCTGCCCGCTCCATCTGTCGTTCCGGTTTTCAGGCCGGTCGCCCCGTCGTAAAACCGCACCAACTTATTGGTATTGACCAGTTGGGTCGCCCCGTCCCGCAGGCTGTCCATCCAGATAGAAGAGTATTCCCGAATCATTGGATGGCGGATCAGTTCCCGGGCCATGGCGGAGATATCCCTGGCAGTGGTCAAATGCCCCTGGGCGTCCAGTCCTGTGCAGTTGACAAAATGGGTATTCTCCATCCCCAATTCCGACGCCCGCTGGTTCATCAAGCCGACAAAGGCCTCCTCACTCCCCGCTACCTGCTCCCCCAAAGCGACAGAAGCGTCGTTGGCGCTGGCGACAGCCGTTGCCTTGATCAATTCCCGAACCGTCATCTGCTCTCCTGGTTCCAGCCATATCTGGGAGCCGCCCATGGAACAGGCATGGGGAGAGGCGGAAACCGTCTCGTCCAGCGACAGCTTCCCCGATTCCACTGCCTCCATCACCAGCAAAAGGGTCATGATTTTGGTAATAGAGGCTGGGGGCATCTGCTCATCGGCATTCATCTCACACAGAACCTGCCCCGTGGACTGTTCAATGAGGATGGCGGACTTGGCCGGAACCTCTATGGGCATTCCGACATTTTCAGTCTGAGGAGCGTTGGCGGCATATACCACCTGGTGCGGCGCCAAAACTGTGAATGCGATTCCCACCGCCGCCATCATTGCGGCTATCTGTAAAAGCACCTTTCCTTTTCCATCCGGATTTGGGAATGAAATCCCTTTCCTGCAATGCTGCCACTGTATGCCTTTCATTTTCCCGTGTCCTCCTTAACTTGATTGTAATGGAAAACCTGTTCCCCTCACAAAAACTCCCCTGTAATCTCTTTTATACCGATCCTTTGTACCATAAAGGCAGATCAGTATCATTTGGATTTTCTTTGGGAACCCTTTGAGTTTCTCTCAGTGTAAGGATATGACAAGCCCCGCGAGAAAATGCAGTCTCTTCTCCCCGAAACGCAAAAAACTGTGGTATGCGTTTCGCATACCACAGCCTGGCGCTCTGTTACAAATTTTCTTTGATTTTGGCGATAATCTCCCGATACTGGTCCTCTGTCAGGTATTTTGGGGGATTGACGTTCATCTCAAAGGTGCCGCCAAAGGTATGGCCTCCCTCCTGCTTGGGGACAATGTGAACATGGAGATGGGGTAACGTATCGCTGAACATACCATAGTTGACCTTGGCGGGGCTTACTGCCTTCATCACCGCTTTCCCCACCCGAAGGATATCCTTCATAAAGGCTGCCGCTTCCTCCTCCGTCAGATCGGTAAGATGGTTTACATGATCCTTATATGCCAGCACAACCCTCCCGAAATAGGTCTGCTCTTTAAACAGGTACAGCTTTCCGGTGGGAAGATCCCCTATGGGCAGCATCAGGCTCTGGAGCTTTTCATTTTCTGCACAATACATACAGGACGCGTCTTTCATGATAAAATATCCTCCTTTGTTTTCCGTTTCCTTCGGAACAGCGCCAATACGCCGCCGCTCCGATATACCAAAAGATTTAATCAGATTATACTACTTTTTGCAGTTATTGACAAGAAAAATTCCAAGGGAACGGCAGACATCTTCACCGCCCCAGGATGCATCAAATTTCCCGAAGCAGGAGACAATCATATTCCTTCATTGTCAGACTGTCCCCAGCCTCTTCCCCGGTCACAGCGTTGCAAAAACGCTTTCCGCTTTTGGAAAGGTCTATTGTTGCCGCTTTTTTGGAGAAGGATATCAGATAATAAAAACGTCCGCTCTCATTTTCACGGGAGGCGACTTCAATCCCCTCCGGAAC
>CATJCP010000246.1 GCA_949737515.1 uncultured Oscillospiraceae bacterium
AAGCCAGAGGACGGCGCTCCCTTGACTTAAAGGTGGATGACAACACAAGCCTTTCCATCGGCGTTTCCCTGCCGGACATGCTGTCCTTCTCCGCTGTGATGGAGGGGGAGGGGAATATGGACGCGCCCCAGTTTTGGATTATGTACCAGGGGGACGTGGTGGGAAGCCTGGTCGCCTATCCCTTTGCCACTGACAGCCCGGAAGACCTTCGGTCAGTAGACACATCGTCTGAACAACTCCCCATGCAGATATATGCAACCATTGCGCTTTCCAGCCATGTGGATTATCAAAACGGATATGAAGCGGTTTCTTCCACCGGCACTGCCAGCAGCGCTGTCTGCCGCCCGCTCATACACGACATAGAGGATTACGCAGGGCATACCCCAGATGCGCCTTGGATTGAGTATGACGGAATTCTTGCCTACGACATGGCGGGAGAGCCTTATTTCATCGTTTTCATGCTGGAAGCTGATGTGGTTTCCCATGATCAGCTGATCGACGTCGCGAGAAGCGTTGTGTTTTTCCACGAATGAAGCAGGGATCAAAAAACGAACCTTGAAGCCGTTCAAGGTTCGTTTTTTACATCAGATGGGGTTCCCCCAAAAAGCCATTGTCACATTGGGAACGGTGATAACACCGCTGTCGGGGTAAAATTCTTCCATTAGGTTTTGGAGCGCGCTGGTGTACTTCCTTTCTTCGGCAGAGCCGGGTTCAGGGGCATAGGAGGAGGACAGGCTGCGCTGGATGAATTTTTCCTTTGTGTAGGTGAGGGGAAAGTCGAACTCCTGGCGCCGGAAGTCCTCTCCAAGCAGAATCCGCAGCTTGGGAAGGGTCTTTTCCATGCCGTGGCTCAGGGAAGTAAAGTCCGGGCACAGCTCTAAACACAGCTGATGCTGGCGGAGGGTAAACTCATCTGTGTATTTGCGGCAGTTGAGGACAGCAAAAAAGACGCCTCCCGGCTTCAGGATGCGGCTGCACTCCGCCTGAAAGCTCTCCGCGTCAAACCAATGGAGGGCTGACGCGGCTGTCACCACCTCGACGCTGTGTTCCGGCAGGGAGGTGCTTTCTGCCGCCGCCGCAACAGGGATGAAATGGGGGCTGTCTCCCAAAATCTGAACCGCCTGGTCGCGCATCCTGTCGTTGGGCTCTACACAATACACGTCGAATCCGCGGTCTATCAGGGCCTTGGCAAAGATTCCTGTCCCAGAGCCAATATCGGCGATTTTATATCCCGATTTCAGGATATCCCCAAGGAGGAGTTCTATCGCCCCCTCGGCATATCCGGGTCTGGCTTTCCGGTAATTCTCGGCCCGACAGGTGAATAACTGTTCATTGGCCATGCCTGTTCCCTCCGTTTCAGAAAAACATTTGATGGGGACTTTTCTCTGATATAACAGCTTCCATTATATCAGAGAAAAGCCCCTTTTTCAATTGGGGCTCCCCATGTAAGTTTATAACCTGTCTGGAAAAAATGTAAAGAAAATATCGAATCCTGCTGGAAAACTTGCATAAAGTCAGCTTCCGTACTAAAATGGAAAATGGATAATTTCAAGCAAAGAAGGTTTTTATATGGCTTTTTTACTGAAATCTTATTTTTCCCCGACCTCCCTGGTGCCGGAAGCCCGCAGGCTGGGGGAGCTTCCCAAGACGAAGCCTGCCTTAAAGGAGGTGGCCAGGGTGGCCGCTCCTGCTGTCGCGGAAATGATTCTGGTGTCCATCATCTCCTCGGTGGACAGCATGATGGTCAGCACTTTGGGGCCGGAGGCCATCGCCGCAGTGGGCATTACCGACCAGCCGCGGATGATCACCTTGGCGGCCATCAACTCCCTCAATGCGGCGGTTACCACCATTGTGGCCCGGCGCAAAGGGCAGAATGATCAAGAAGGGGCAAACCGCTGTCTGACCCAGGCCCTGATGATCTCCCTGATGTTGGTACTCACCTTGGCGTCGCTGTGCTTTACTTTTGCCCGGCCCATCCTATTGTTCGCGGGGGCGCAGCCGGACGTCATTGATTTGGGCGTTACATATATGCGGATCATCCTCTTTGGGGTGGTGTTTACAGCCCTGAGCCTGACCATGACCGCCTCTCAGCGGGGAGTGGGGAATACCCGCATCTCCATGGTGACCAATATGACGGCCAATATTGTAAATGTAATCTTCAACTACCTGCTGATCGGCGGAAATCTTGGGTTCCCCCGGCTGGGCATCGCGGGGGCGGCCTTGGCTACCTCCATCGGGAATTTTGTGGCCTTTATCATGGCTCTTATCTCTGTCACCAGGCCCGGCGGTTTCCTTCGCCTGCGGCTGCGGCAGAAATGGGGCTTTGACAAAGAGACAATGAAGAACATCGCCAATATTGGGTCAGGGACCTTGGTGGATCAGGCCTGCGCCAGGGTGGGATTTTTTATTAACTCCAAGCTCATTGCCAGCCTGGGGACCATTCCCTATGCTACACATTTGATCTGTATGCATGTCATCAATCTCTCCTTCTCCTGCGGCGACGGGCTGAGTATTGCCGCTACCTCCTTGGTAGGACAGAATCTCGGGAGGGAGCGCCCTGATCTTTCTCTGATGTACGGGAAGATGTGCCAGCGGGTCGCCTTTTGCTTCTCGGTAGTGCTGATGGCGGTGTTCGCCATTTTTCGCCACCCAATTATCGGGCTGTTCTCCGACGACCCGGTAATTTTGGAGCTGGGCGGAAGGGTTATGTTCTTTGTAGTGGTGATCTGCCTGGTGCAGATTTCCCAGGTGGTGTTTACCGGGTGCCTGCGGGGAGCGGGGGACACCAAATATGTGGCGATGGTTTCCTTTATCAGCATTACTATCCTCAGACCATCCCTTACCTGGTCCATGGCCTATCTCCTGGGTTGGGGACTGATTGGAGCGTGGTCCGCCTTTTTGTTGGATCAATGCGTCCGATTTCTGTTTGTCTATAAAAGATTTGCCTCTGGCAAATGGGCTGAGATACGGTTTTGAGGGAAAGTCCATGGCCCTTGTCGCTATCGGTGCTGTTTCCAGTGAAATTTACTAAAAATTCCCGCTTTTCCACTTGCAGTTAAAGTGAAAATAGATTAAAATAGATATAACACACAAAATATCTTCCAGATAGCTGCGCTGTGTAATAATCTGATGGGGGTCACAATATGCTGAAAAATTTGAATCAGAACACAGAGTTTTCCGTCCTTGGGCTGGGGGAGGTCATGCTGCGCCTTTCTCCCGAAGGCAAAGAGCGAATTTCCCAATGTGAAACTTTTGAAAAAAGGGTTGGCGGTTCGGAACTAAATGTTGTGTCCGGCATCTCTCTTTTGGGATTACATACCGGTATTGTCACCAAGCTGCCCGACAACGAAATCGGTAAATTTGTGGTCAACCGCGTCCGCTTCAGCGGCGTCAGCGATGATTATATTGTGTTTGACCGCAGCGGGGAATCCCGCCTTGGCGTTTACTATTACGAGATCGGCGCCCACCCCAGAAAGTCCACTGTCGTCTATGACCGTTCCGACTCCACCATCAACACGCTGAACATTGACGAGATACCGGAATCCATCTATTCCAGCACCCAGGTCTTCCATGTCAGCGGCATCACCTTGGCGCTGAGCGAGAATATCCGCAGGGTGGCCATTGAGATGATCAAGCGATTTAAGGCCCACGGCGTAAAGATCTCCTTTGACGTCAATTACCGCGCCACCCTCTGGGATGAGGACACTGCCAGAGGGGTCATCAACGAGATCCTGCCCTACCTGGACATCCTGTTTATTTCCGAGGAAACCTCCCGCAGGATGATGCAGAAGACCGGCACTATGGAGGAGATCATGCGCAGCTACTGTGAGGGCAACGGCATTGAGGTAGTGGCCTCTACCCGTCGGACAGTGCTCAGTCCTACCCGCCATTCCTGGGATTCCACCCTTTACTCCCGCAGTGAGGACAAGTTCTATTCTGAGCCTGGATACAATGAGATTGAGGTGGTAGACCGCATTGGAAGCGGCGACGCTTACCTGGCAGGGGTTCTGTTCGGGCTGCTGAAATTTGGGGATTATATGGAGGCGGTTCGCTTCGGCAACGCCATGGCGGCGGTGAAGAACACCATCCCCGGAGATATGCCGGTCAGCGATTTCAAGGAGATTTCCAAGATCATCGCCAACCACAACAGCACAGGCCCAGTCAGCGAGATGAACCGGTAATACCAAATGATAGAGGGGAGCGCATACCGAAAAGTATGTGCTCCCCATGTTTTTTCAAAGAATATAAATGGATTGGATCAGAGCAGGTCAAAGAAGATATCATCTAAGGAGATTTCCAGGTCCTCAAACAGGCTGCATTTGAATTTTGTAATCACCTTTTCCCGTTCTTCGGCGCTCATCTGTTCCAGCTGCCAGTCGGGATAAACAGAGTAAACTTCATGGCAGACCAGATCGTTTCCGTCGTTCAGATATACTTCTATGGACTTTTCACCGGGACTGACAAGCCAGTATTCTTTTACCCCATGTTCAGCGTACAGCTTTTTCTTGTAGTTTCTGTCCCTTTTCGCGGTGCTGGGGGACAGGACTTCCACCACAAGGTCAGCCCCGCCGTAAACGCCGTTGGGTTTGATCTTGTCCCTGTCACATACAACCATAAAGTCAGGGACAAATACATCCTTCTTGGTCAGGTGAAGATCGAATCCATCTTGAATTGCTGTACATTTTTTGCCGCGCAGGAAGTTATAAAAGATATTATAGATATTTCCCGCAACGGCAATGTGATTCCATGCGGGACTGGGAGACATTGCAATGATCTGTCCATCCACAAGTTCCGATCTTCTTTCTGGCCAATCTGCTGCATATGCTCCTGACATGGGATTCCTTCCTTTCCGTTTTTACCGCTTTTGATTTTTATTGTGAATTCAAAGGGCTTTTTTATTCCACTGTCACCGATTTTGCCAGGTTGCGGGGTTTATCCACATCGCAGCCCCGCAGGACGGCGATTTCATAGGCGATGAGCTGTAAGGGGACAATCGCTGCCAAGGGCGCAAACAGGGGATCTATCGCGGGCCCCGGCAAACGGAGAACCCTGTCAGCAGCGTCCGAGGGAAGTACGGCGTCCTCTTGGCAGATGGCGAGTACAAAACCGTCCCTGGCCCTGACAGCCTGCATATTGCTCACCATCTTCTCCTGCAGCCCCGGCTGGGTGACAATGGCGATGACGGGAACCTTTTCGGTAATCAAAGAGATGGTTCCGTGTTTCAGCTCGCCTGCCGCGTATGCTTCGGAATGAAGATAGGAGATTTCCTTTAACTTTAAGGATCCCTCCATGCTCAGGCAGTAGTCCAGCCCCCGTCCAATGTAGAAGAGGTCGGAGGCTTCTGCCAAATCCGCCGCCATTTTTTTGCACAGGGGGGATGTTTCCAGGGCAGCCTTCACGGTCTGGGGGATGGCTAAAAGCGCCTTTTCACAGGCGGAGAGCCTTTCAGCGCTAAGGGTTCCCTTTAAACGGGAGATGTGCAGCGCCAGCAGATAGAACATGGCTACCTGGACAGAATACGCCTTTGTGCTTGCCACGGCGATTTCCGGCCCCGCGTATGTATACAAAACCCGTTCTGCTTCCCGGGCGATGGAGGAGCCGACTACGTTGACAATCGCCAAAGTTCTTGCCCCCCGTTCTTTTGCAAGGCGCAGTGCAGCGAGCGTATCTGCCGTCTCCCCAGATTGGGAAACAATGATAACAAGGTCGTCTTTCCCCACAATGGGGTCGGAGTACCGGTATTCCGAGGCGATATTTACCGATACCGGAACCCTGGCGAGAGACTCGATCAAATATTTTCCGATCATCCCGGCATGCATGGCGGTCCCACAGGCTACGATTTGGATGGAGTGGAAATCGGACAGGAAGGCGTCTTCCACGCCGTCGGCGGAAAAGTCAATATGTCCGCTGGCCATACGGGGAGAGATGGTCGCTTCCAAGGCCCGGGGCTGTTCATCAATTTCCTTGCGCATGAAATGAGCGTAACCGCCCTTTTGGGCTGCTGTTACATCCCAGTCCGCATGACAGAATTCCCGATCAACAGGCTCTCCTATGGGAGAGAACAGCTGAACCTTTTCCGGCGTCACGATAGCAAGCTCGTTTTCCTCCACCAGCAGATAGTCTCTGGTGTACGGAAGAATTGCCGTAATATCTGAGGCAATCAAATTTTCCCCCTGGCCCTGGCCCACGATCAGCGGGCTGTCCTTGCGGACCGCATAGAGAACGCCGGGGCGGTCCGCAAACAGAATTCCCAAGGCGTAGGAGCCCTTTAAGGACGGAAGAGCCCGCCTGATGGCGGCGGCAGGTTCATGATCCCGCTGGTATTCCTCGTCCAGCCATTGAGCAATGACCTCCGTATCGGTCTGGGATACGAAGGTACGGCCCTTCCGCAGAAGCTGTTCCCGCAGTTCCATATAATTTTCCAGTATGCCGTTATGGACCAGTGTCACACTGCCACTGGCGTGGGGATGGGAATTGATATCTGACGGAACGCCGTGGGTGGCCCATCGGGTATGGCCGATCCCGCACTGGCCATCCGGCAGGTTTTCCCCAAGCAAGGCCTCCAGTTGGGATAATCTTCCTTGGGCCTTGTATGTTTTAAGCCCCGATTGCGTAAACAGGGCGATTCCGGCCGAGTCATAGCCTCGATATTCTAGGTTGCGAAGTCCCTCCAGCAAAACCTCTGCTGCCTGACGCTTTCCGGTATATCCAATAATTCCACACATATTGTTTGCACTCTCCTGTCTTCATTTGGCAGGGTGGATGGACCACCCTGGATTGGGTTTGTCTGGTTTTCAAAACAGGAAAAAGCACAAATCTCCCCCTTCCCGGTTCAAAAGAGAACCAGGAAGGAAGGCACATTGAATTTCCTTTGCCCCGATTCCAGCTTTGGGGCATCCCCTGGAAGCGTTTTTGTCATCCAGTCGCCTGAATGGTTTGTTGGCTTCCTGACATCCGGGAACAGACGTGGAAAGGATCCGCCGAATTTTTTCGATACCTTTCCCACCTCGTTGTCCGCCTGAGAAAATATTGGAATGATTTCTCACAGCGGCTCTGGCGCTTATGCCTTAATCTTTATGTAATGCTTTTTCCCAGTTAATGATTTTAACCCGCCTCCTCTTCGGGTATTGTGGTTCCCATTATGACATATTTTTTTCCTGCTGTCAAGCTTCCAATAATATTACATTCTATTGTATCCATAGGAATTTGGTGATAAAATAAAGAGGAATTTTTCTCCGGGAATCCCGGTATGTGGAAGGAATGATAAAATGAACGC
>CATJCP010000247.1 GCA_949737515.1 uncultured Oscillospiraceae bacterium
ATACTGCGGAAACGCCGCCAAAGTAAGATACCCCATAAAGCCTGCCCCGCTGGTCACACCAATAGTAGACGGCGAAGCAAGGTGGTTCCGCATCACTCCCTGGAGGATACATCCAGCCAGCGACAGACAAATGCCCACCATGCCGCCGCAGAGTATCCGGGGCAGGCGGACGTTCCAGATAATCAGCCGCGACGGGGAATCGGCATTGATCAACCCCTGAACCACCTCCGGGATGGTATAGGATACCGTCCCCACCGAAACGCATACCATGGTAGAGAAAACGCAGAGACAAGCCAATAATAGGATTACCGCGGCTTTATGAGATGGTTTCATTGGCGTTATGTTACACTCCCTTCCGGTTTTCAAATACAATAAAAAAGGCGCGGCAGCTATAACAAAAGCTGCCGCGCCCGTTTTTTACGCAACAAAACAAGCCCTGTCCTATAAATCGTAGGCAGGAGCTGGATATGGTTTCAAGCAGGTCTTCTGGCTTGCGTCTGCGGAAAATTTCTCCATGCCTGGATTCTGCCTTCCCAGTTTCCCAGTGACTGGCTTTCGCCAATGAATTCCAAGCTCATACGCATACAGCGGCGGTACCGTCCGGGATTCTCACCCGGTTCTCTATTCTCCCCGCAGCCTGTACGGTCAGCGGGACACTTGAAACATTTGTATATGGGTATTATACTCGGCTTTGGCAGTTTGTCAATCAGTAAAATCAATATATCGAATATTTTGCGCCAGAAGGAAATTTCTTTTTCTTTGATTAAAGCGGAGCAAAAGTTGAGCATCAGAAAGGGGGGAGAGGAGACCATAGCATCAAGAAAGCATCAAAAGGGAGGAAAATGTTTTCTGATGCTCAGGAACAAGGCTAGAAAAGCCAGTAAATAAGCGGGGTTAAGTGCTTCCACATTCCCTCCAAAACCGCGTGCCGAGGGTTCGAGCCCTTCTGCCCCCGTAACAATCCGACTTAAACATTACGTTTAAGTCGGATTGTTGTGTTTTGTGGGTGGTACCATAACCCACTTATAACCCGTCAAGCTGGCTTTTTGTGGAGGTACCGAATAGTTGGATCATCAAAAAAGCATCAAAATTTGCATTGCTATATCTGAAAATCATCGGTGATGCCATTTAACCTCTGGGTGTCTTTATTAACATAGTATAGCTCAGTGATCTGAGAAGTGCTGTGACCGAGTAGGTCAGCGACCTGTCTTGGGGTCAAAGATTTGAGAGTACCATCTGGCTGACGAATACCATTTACCAAGTTTGTGGCGAAAGTGTGTCTGAGACTATGGAGACCCTTTTGCCCAATCCCAGCAGCCTTGAGAATCCGATAGAATCTTTTTCGGAAGTTGACAGGACGGGTGTAGTCTCCTTTTTCATTGCAGACAAGAGGGCTGTCTTCACCGAAGTAGAATTCTTTTCGCAGATCTGCAATCATTTCGACAGCGACATTGTTTAGGGGAACATCTCGTTTGCTGGAAGCAGATTTCAACTTTCCAACTTTTACTTCTCTGCCACTTTCAGCTTCTGTGCCATCTCGTTTTTGAATTTCCTTGACACCTCGCTGTAAGTGGATGACCCTATTGTCCAGGTCAATATCGCTATTGAGTAGCCCCAGGATTTCACCAGTTCTTAATCCAGTATTCAGCATGAGTATGTAGGCAGCAGCTTGCTGGTAGATCCTCTTTCCATTCCCCCAGCACCGGAAGGCTTCCTGTTTGAATTGCTCAATCTCTTTGGGAGTGAAGACCGTGACAGTTTCGCTTTCAGGGAGGTTTTCTTTTTTCTGGGCTGATATGAAATTGTTTTTACGGATCATGGGGACACAGGACATGGGATTTTTAGCTATGTATTCCTGTTGAGCAAGGTACTTGAAAAATTCGCAGAGCAGGATGTGGACTTTTTTGACAGTGGTGAAGGCATAGCCTTGGTTCATCCAGAAGTTCAGAACTTCTTTGAGATCAGAGGAAGTGATACTGCTGATTACTTTATCACCAATTAGAGGATAGATTTGGTGTATAGCAGTACACTCGCAGCGGTCATAGGAGGTTCTCTCGACAGAGGGGAATTTGAAAACCTGTAACCACTTCTGCATACTGTCTTTGAGGAGTTTGCGGCTTTCATCGGAATCATCCAGTTGTTTTTCAAAGTCGGAGATGAATGCAGTCATCTTTTTGTTGACTTCAGATTTGGAAGTGCCGGAAAAGGATTTGCGTTTGCGCTGACCGGATTCATCCATGTACCACACAACGCCACACCATCTGTCATCGGTACGTTTGAAGGAGCTGCCGTTTGTGAGGAGTTTGCGTTTCATAAAATCACGACCTTTCTGTAAGGCAATACAATACCACAAAGAGCTGTAGATATCCAGCGAATTTGAGAAAAGA
>CATJCP010000248.1 GCA_949737515.1 uncultured Oscillospiraceae bacterium
AACTGCCGCTATCAACCGGAGGCAGCATTCCCCTATCCCCTCTGCGGCGGCGCTGGACTTTAAATACACCATCCGCCGGAACCTGAAAAATTTCAATCCACAGCTGGGGACCATTGTGCCGGAGCACTTCTACTTTTTCGACCGCACCACCTCCACTGCCGCCAACAAGTGGACCGTGATTCTAGACGTTGACCAAAGCGGCTCCATGGGGGAATCGGTGATCTACTCCTCCATCATGAGCTGCATTTTGGCCAGCATGGCCTCCATCAAAACCCGCATTGTGGCCTTTGACACCAACATTGTGGATCTGACGGAAAAGAGCGACGACCCCATTGACCTTTTGTTTGGCTTCCAGCTGGGCGGGGGGACGGATATCGACAAATCCGTGGCCTACTGCCAGCAGTTTGTGGAAAACCCCTCCAAGACCCTGTTTTTCCTCATAACCGACTTGGAAGAGGGGGGGAACCGGGCCGCCCTGCTGCGGAGATTGGGGGAGCTGAAGGGTTCGGGCGTGACAGTGGTTTGCCTTTTGGCCATTGCCGACGGCGGTAAGCCCTACTATGACACCCAGATGGCCGGAAGGGTATCGGCCCTGGGAATCCCCTGCTTTGCCTGCAACCCGGAGATGCTGCCCCAGCTGCTGGAACGGGCCTTCCGGGGGCAGGACCTGGCGGCATTCCGGAAGGAATTCGAAAAGCGTAAGGAGAGCTGATCTAGCGGCCAGCCGAATCTCCAAATTGTAAAATTTCCCAAAAGACATTTTTTTCATGTTGACAAACGGCTTTTTTTCAGTATAATGACATTTTGTGAACTGCAATGGTCTGATTGTGGGCCCATGCCCCTCCGATTCTACCAAAACGGTTCACTGAAAAATTCACCTGTAAGGAAGCGTTAAAAACACATGAAAAAAATTGCAGTATTATTAGCAGCGGTTTTGGCCCTTTCCCTGGCTGGATGCTCCGGCGATATCTCCAGTTCCAGCCAGACGAATTCCGGCCGAAGGGATATCGTCAATTCAGCCGGAACCAGCTCATCTGACAGCTCCCAGGCCTCCGGCAGCGAGGCCCAACAGGGGGCAACCATTTCGGAAATGGTGGCGGCTGGTTCTGTCAGCGGCCAGACTTATACCAACAGCGTCCTGGGAATTACCTACACATTGCCCGACGGATGGACAGTGGATAACCCGGAGGACACCCTCCAGGGACAGCTGGACCGTCTTGCCGCGACCCAGGGACAGGAAGTTGCAGACAGCAACAAAAAGAACATCGACGCCGGATATATGGGCTACCTGTTCTATGCCAGCACGGATGCGGAACAGGAAACCTCCAACATCCTTCTCCAGATTACCTCTGAGGAGATGATCGGAGACGCGTCCCCGGTGGACTACGCCGATTCCCTAGCGAGCTCCTTTGAGGAGGGGTATAAGCAGTTCGGTGTTGAAGCCAAGGTGGACAAGGCCGAGGGCATTGACCGGAACGGCCATGAAATCGCGGTTGCCAGCGTGCAGGCAGTCCTGGATGGAACCATCGGCGGCACAGAGTTTAACGATTACCATGTCTCCCAGGCGTACAGCATCTATACGGCCAACGGCGCCCTTGTGGTGGCGATGCTCTCCGCCTTTAACGACGAGGACCTGGAGGCAGGCCTCAATACCCTGAGGAACGTGACCTTTGCATCCTAAGGAACGGAGCATACCAACACTATAATAAGTTGATAGATTGTTATCAGGCAGGGGCTGTCCAGGATGGTTCCTGCCTTTTCTGTATTCAGGGGAGGCGGAAGAAGAAAATGAGGGAACAGAAAGGGCGGCTGCCCAAAACAGCGGCGGTCATCGCCGAATTCAATCCATTTCACACCGGCCACGCCCTGCTGCTGAAAAAATGCCGGGAAACAGGCGCGGACTGCGTCCTGGTTGCTATGAGCGGGAACTACGTCCAGCGGGGCGAACCCGCTGTTTTTGACCGTTATGTCAGGGCGGAAGTCGCCCTGCGCTGTGGGGCGGATATCGTTGTTGAACTGCCCCTCCCCTATGCCGCCGCCACGGCGGAACGGTTTGCCTATGGGGCGGTATCCCTGTTCCGGCAGCTGGGCCTTGGAGAAGGGGATTTTCTGGTATTCGGCAGCGAGGAGGGGGCGCTGGAAAACCTATGGCAGGCGGCTACGGCCTGCGGGCAGGCGGAACAGTCC
>CATJCP010000249.1 GCA_949737515.1 uncultured Oscillospiraceae bacterium
CCTATTACCTGCAGATCAACGACTGGATGGAAAAATACAAGGTGGAGATCATATAAAGGGAATGGCCCGGAAAGCTCTTTGGAAAGCTTTCCGGGCCATTGGGTGTTAATAGGGAAGGCTGTTCCCTTATTTTTTCAGCTCTGAGATGGATTTTTTGAATTCTGCCTTAACCTTTTCCAAGGTTTCCGGCTGGGTGATCAGCAAAGCTCCCAGGTTGGCGAGGGCGGTGGCTGCATCCAGAAGCCCCTTCCGGCCCTCAGGGGAGATCGTGGCGGCCGCCATTTCCCGGGAATGCCCTGCGACACAGGCATCGGCGATTTTAATGTATCCGTGGAGCGCGGGGCAGCGGTAGCTCACACTGCCGATGTCGCTGGAGCCGGCAGGCTGCTCCTTGACCTCTTCTATGTTTTCAAGGCCCAGGGCCTTGTACTGCTCTTTGAGCAGCCCGGCCAGGGTGTAGTTGATGACAAAATCATCATAAGGGCACTCGTAGATGCTGTGTTTAAAGGTGGTCCCAGTGGCGGCGCAAGCCCCCTCCGCGCACTTGATCGCCTTTTCGGTCAGCTCCTGGACATAAGGCATGGTGGTCCCCCGGAAGTAGTACTCCAGAGAGGCATAGGCTGGAATCACGTTGGCCGCTTGTCCGCCGTCCCGGAATATCCCATGGATAAAGGTGTTGGGCAGGCAGAACTGCCGCAGGAAGTTGATGTTGGTAAAGGTCAGAACCGCGGCGTCCAAGGCGCTTTTTCCCTCCTGAGGGCGGCAGCCATGGGCATTTTTCCCAAAGAATTCAAATTTGACCGGGTTCAGGGCATTGGTGCGCCCGCCAAGCCCGTTTTTGGTGCTGGGGTGGATCATCATGGCGGCGTCCACATCGTCGAAGACCCCAGCCTCCGCCATGGAAACCTTCCCGCCGAAGTTTTCCTCCGCCGGGGTTCCCACCACCCAGACCTTTCCGCCAATCTGGCCAAGGATGGATTTCAGCGCCACTCCCGCGCCTACGCCGATCCCAGCGATCAGGTTGTGCCCGCAACCGTGGCCCACCTCCGGCAGGGCGTCGTATTCGCACAGGTAGGCGATGGTAGGGCCGGGCTTGCCGGAATCATACCTGCCAATAAACCCTGTGGGGACAATATACCCTGTCTCCACCTCAAAGCCCTCTTTTTCCAGCATCCCCGCCAAAAGGGCCATGGATTTAAATTCCTGGTTCCCGATCTCCGGGTTGCGGTACATTTCCTCAACTGCTGACATATACCAATCCAGATGGTTTGAGATATCCTGCCTTAATGCTTCTGCGTATTCGAACATACCTTTGTCTCCTTACTGTTTTTTGTCAAGATTGTGGAACCAGACTGATTGAAATCGTTGCAAATGATAAAACGACAGGATTTATTATACATGAAAATGAAAGAAAATTCAAGTCATAACCGGAATCAACCGTTATAAACATTCAGGTTTAGTGTATATTTTAGCGCAAAAATCCCACCGCCGGGGCGTCGTTCCCTTTGGAACGCCATAGCGGTGGGATTTTTCCGGCTCTTCAGCCGGGCGGACATATCAAATGGTCTTTATATCCTTCAATACAGGGCCTTACTTGCGGCGGAAGGAATTACAATCAGTGCACTCCACCATGGTGGGGTTGGCTTCGTGGGTGCCCACGTCAATGCGGTCCAGGGTGCAGTAGTTCTCCCCGCCGGAATGGTGAGCGCATTGGGTAACGGTGCAGTGGATGCTGGAATTTGCATTGCAGCTGCAGTCAGCCATATTTGCGGCCTCCTTTCTTTGAGGTTCGTTAGATAGTTTGCGCCTCGGAAAAAGGATTATTACCCCCTTCTTTTGGAAATTTTGGTGAACAAAGGATAAACCTTTTCCGAAACCCCTTGCAAAAATCTGTTTTTGTTCTATATTATTTATAGGAAATAAATAAATTTCCCCACAGCATGGCGGGAATAGGGCCGCGCTGCTGTGGAAGTATAAAGGGGAAGGAGCGGCCTATGGAGCCAGTTGTATTTAAAAATGAAGTCTGGGAGATCATGCGGGAGATCTCCGGCCAGATGGACGCCCTGTTCCGGCCCTGCTACGAAGCCTTTGGCCTGACTGCCGGACAGGCCCGCATCCTGTGTTTGCTCAGCGGAGAGCATCAGACCGGCGTAACCACATTGAGCCGTATGCTCAGCGTCGCCCCCGGCAACCTGTCTGTAGCCTGTAAACGGCTGGAAGCCAGGGGATTCCTCCTCCGGGAGAGGGACAGGGAGGATGAACGCGTTGTATGGGTATCTTTGTCGGAAAAGGGGATGGATGCCGCCCTCCGGCTTCAGGAGCTGCTGGAAAGCCGCTGCAGCCTGGTTTTGGGGGATATTCCCTCTGGTGAGCTGGAAACGATCATAGAGGGGATGCGGACAATGTCCCGGATGCTGAACAGGGCGCGCCGGAACATCCCGGAGGACGCTGGCGGGGAGGGAATCCTCTCTGCTGGAAAATAAACAAGAGGGAAGTGGAATAATATGGACAATGTAAAACCACCTAAAAAACCGTTGATTTTTTACTATGTGCTGACTATGGTGATCATTTTAGCCCTGAATATGCTGGTTATGCCCATGATATCCAGGGCCAGCGTAGAGGAGGTGCCTTACAGCCAGTTTCTCCAACAGCTCCAGGAAGGGGTTGTTGGGCAGATCGAGATCCAGGAAGACAGGATCGTCTACGTCACTTCGAAGACAGAGGAAAGCCGCGCTATGTTTTATGTCACCGGCGTGATGGAGGATTCCAACCGCCTGGCGGAACGGCTGGAAGAGTATCCCAATATCGTCTATGGCAAGGTCATCCCCCAGAAGGAAAATACCTTTTTGAGCGCCCTTCTCTCCTGGGTGTTCCCCATTGTGCTTATGGTGGTCTTGGGGCAGGTGATTATGCGGACCCTGACCAAAAAAATGGGCGGCCCCAATGCCATGAGCTTTGGCCGGAGCAACGCCAAAGTATATGTAGCGGCCCAGTCCGGCAAGAACTTTTCCGACGTGGCCGGGCAGGACGAGGCTAAGGACGCCTTAAAAGAGATTGTGGATTTCCTCCACAACCCGCAGAAGTACAAGGATATCGGCGCCAGGCTCCCCAAGGGGGCTCTTTTGGTGGGCCCTCCCGGAACCGGCAAAACCCTTCTGGCCCAGGCGGTGGCGGGAGAAGCCAATGTGCCGTTCTTCTCCATCTCTGGTTCGGAGTTTGTGGAGATGTTTGTGGGTATGGGTGCGGCCAGGGTCCGTGACCTGTTTAAGCAGGCCTCCGACAAGGCGCCCTGTATTGTCTTTATCGACGAAATCGACGCCATCGGCAAAAAGCGGGACACCAACATGGGCGGCAATGATGAGAGGGAACAGACCCTGAATCAGCTCCTCACTGAAATGGACGGCTTTGACGGAGGCAAGGGGGTTGTGATTCTGGCTGCAACCAACCGTCCCGAAAGCTTGGACAAGGCCCTCCTCCGCCCGGGGCGGTTTGACAGGAGGGTCCCGGTGGAGCTTCCCGACCTGGCCGGGCGCGTCGCCATACTGAAGGTACACGCCGCTAAGGTGAAGACCGACGGGGCCATTGACTTTGACGCGGTGGCCCGGGCGACCTCCGGCGCTTCCGGCGCAGAGCTGGCCAACATTATCAACGAAGGGGCTCTTTCTGCGGTTCGGGATGGTAGGACAGAGGTTACTCAGCGGGATCTGGAGGAGTCCGTGGAAACCGTCATCGCGGGATACCAGAGAAAGGGTACTGTGATCTCCCCCAGGGAAAAGCTGATTGTCTCTTACCATGAGATCGGCCATGCCCTGGTGGCGGCCATGCAGAAGCATTCCGCCCCTGTGCACAAAATCACCATTGTTCCCCGGACTTCCGGCGCGCTGGGGTACACCATGCAGGTGGAGGAAGGGGAAAAGTTCCTCATGACCAAGGAGGAGGCGCTGGACAAAATTGCCACCCTCACCGGGGGAAGGGCTGCAGAGGAAATCATTTTCGGATCTGTCACCACTGGAGCCTCCAACGATATTGAACAGGCCACCAAGATAGCCAGGGCGATGGTGACAAGGTACGGGATGAGCGAAAACTTTGACATGATGGCCCTGGAAACCGTGAACAACCAGTACCTGAGCGGGGACGCTTCGCTGATCTGTTCAGCGGAGACAGCCTCCCAGGTGGATGAGGAGGTTCTGCGGACCATTCGGAAGGCCCACGAACATGCCAGAGAGATTTTGACCCAGAATCTGGACAAGCTCCATGAACTGGCCAAATACCTTTTGGAGCGGGAGAGCATCACCGGGGAGGAATTTATGAAAGTCCTTGGTGAGCCGGTAAAGGCCGGTATGGAATTGGTTGACCATTAAACCAAACATGCAGAGGAGCTGTAACCCGGTCCTCTGCATGTTTTTTCGTGCTTTTTTCATGAATCAATTGACATTTCTCTATGAAAATGGTATAGTTACATAGGTTTAAAACGGGGCTTCAGAGAATTTGTAATTTTTGAAAGCAGCCGTCCTCGGCCCTGCCAAAATCTGGGGGCGGGCTTTTAGGATTTGGAAAAACAGGAAAGAAGGATTTGTCATGATAAAAAAAACATTGGCTCTTGTGATGTGCACGGCCCTGTGCGGGGCGCTTTTAGCGGGGTGCGGTGGTGATTCCTCAGGGGATCCCGGGTTTCCCGGGGCCCCCTCCTCTTCCGCCGGAAGCCCTTCCGGTGATTCCGCCTCGGTGGAATCCTCTTCTGCGGTGTCCATCCCGGATACCGCCCCTATGATGGAAGAGGCTGGAGAGGATTTAGCCCCGGAGCCGGAGGAGCTCTCTCTCATTCGGGCCTCGGTGCTCAAAGGGCCTACGGCCATCGGCATGGTCAAGCTGATGAGCGACAATGAGGCGGGAACCGCTCCGGTTTCCATGGAGTTCACCATGTCCGGCTCCGCTGACGAGATTGTCCCGGCCATTGTCAAAGGGGATATCGATATCGCCGCAGTGCCCGCCAATCTCGCCTCGGTGCTGTACAACAAGACCAGCGGCGGCGTCAGGATTTTGGCGGTCAACAACCTGGGGGTTTTGTATATTGTGGAGAGCGGGGATGAAATCTACTCGGTGGAGGATCTTCGGGGGAAAACCCTTTACTCCACCGGAAAGGGCACAACGCCGGAATACGCCCTGAATTATGTCTTGACCCAAAACGGCCTGACCCCTGGAACGGATGTGACCGTTGAATACAAGTCCGAGGCTTCAGAGGTGGCGGCCATGCTGGCGGAGGACAGTGCTGCCGTGGCCATGCTTCCCCAGCCCTTTGTCACCTCTGCCCAGATGAACAACGACAAGCTGCGGGTTGCCCTGGACCTGACTGCGGAATGGGATAAGGTGCAGTCTGCCAGCGGCGGTTCCAGCGCCCTTGTCACAGGGGTGGTGGTTGCCCGCACCCAGTTTATAGAGGAGAATCCCCAGGCTGTAGAAACCTTCCTGGACGCCTACAAGGATTCTGCCGCCTATGTTTCCTCTGACCTTTCTGGCTGTGCCGCTTTGGTGGAGCAGTATGGAATCGTCCCTAAGGCTGCTGTTGCGGAAAAGGCCATCCCGGCATGTAACATCACCTACCTGGAAGGGGCGGAGATGAAGGACAAGGTGGGCGGTTATCTCGCCGTCCTCTTTGAGCAGAACCCTGAATCAGTAGGAGGAACCCTGCCCAATGATGATTTTTACTATGTCAGATAACCTGCTCTCCCGCCGGAAGCATCTGCTTGCCTCCGGCGGGGCGGCCCTTTTCTGGCTGGCCCTTTGGCAGGCCGCCAGCCAGGCCGTCGGACAGGAGATACTTCTGGTATCTCCTGTTTCTGTTTTGCGGCGGCTCTTAACCCTGGTGGGGGAGGCTTCCTTCTGGGGGACCGTGGGCTTTTCCCTTTCCCGCATCCTGGCAGGGTTTCTCGCCGCTGCCCTGGGGGGAGGGATCGGGGCGGCGCTGGCCTACCGCTTTCCCTGGATCCGGGTGCTGCTGGCCCCGCCGGTGTTTGCGGTCAAGGCGGCTCCAGTGGCCTCCTTTGTGATTCTCTGCCTGATCTGGGTTCCCTCCCGGAACCTGTCGGTGGTGATATCTTTTCTGATGGTGTTTCCCATCATTTATCTCAATCTGCTGGAAGGATTGAACGAGACTAGCCGAGACCTGCTGGAGATGGCCCATGTATTCCGTCTGAACCCCTGGAGGAGGATCCGGGCGATTTACTGGCCTCAGTGCCAGCCTTATCTGGTTTCAGCCTTCAGCCTTTCCCTGGGGCTCTGCTGGAAATCGGGGGTGGCGGCAGAGGTCATTGGCCTGCCGGACGGTTCCATTGGGGAAAGGCTCTATCAAGCTAAAATCTTTCTCCAGACAGAGGAGCTTTTTGCCTGGACGGCGGTGATTATTGCCGTCAGCGTGCTGTTTGAAAAGGTATTTCTCCTCCTGCTCCGCAAAGGGTGTGGGGTGGGACGTCCTTTTGCGTGGAAAGAGAAGATAGGAGGGAGTCAATGACGCCGGAGAAATCCATATATCTTTTTCATGTCTCCCGGGCCTTTGGGAAGAGGGAAGTGATTTCGGATTTCTCCGCCACTTTTCTCCAAGGCTCCCGCACCTGCGTCATGGGGCCCTCCGGATGCGGGAAGACAACCCTGCTCCACCTGATCCTGGGGCTTTTGCATCCGGACTTTGGCCAGGTGCTGCTGCCCCCAGGGTGGAGGGCCACAGCGGTTTTCCAAGAAAACCGCTTGCTGGATTCGTTTCACGCTGTTTACAATGTCCAGCTGGCCTGCCACAAAAGGGTTTCGTCTGCTTGGGTGGAGTCCGCCCTTATGGAGGTGGGAATTTCCCGGGAAAGCTGCTTCCTTCCCGCAGGGCAGCTTTCCGGCGGCATGGCAAGGAGGGTCGCCGTTGTCCGTGCGCTGCTGCCAGAGGGGGATCTGGTGATCATGGACGAACCCTTTAAGGGGCTGGATCCGGAAAACAAGGGGAAGACGGTGGATTTTGTCCTGCGGCATTTGGAGGGACGAACCCTGATTGCCGCCACCCATGACAAGGAAGATATCCGTCTTCTCCAGGCCCAGTGCCTAAATCTGTAAGGCTTTCCCGGGGGACTGAAGACAGGAAAAAGATTTGCATTCCCCCCTGTAATATGGTATACTAAAAAAGAAATGAAATTGCACGGTTTGAGCCAGATTACAGACAATATTGAGATTTCGGGAGGGCGTTCTATGGATATCAAGAAATTTATGGATATGGGCCTGCTTCAGGAGATTCAGGACCTATTTTCCACTTCCACTGGCCTGGCGGCCATCGCAGTGGACGCAGAGGGGAATTATATCACCAAAGCAAGTAATTTTACTGATTTCTGCATGAAATATACCAGGGGGAGCGAGGAAGGAAAGAAAAGATGCGTCCGGTGTGACAACGAATGTACCGGAACTTATGTCTGTCATGCGGGGCTGATGGATTTTTCCTCTGACATCATTGTCAATGGGGAGAAGGTGGGGGCCATTATCGGCGGGCAGGTGCTTCCCCAGCCGCCGGATGAGGACCGTTTCCGCGCCATTGCCCGGGAGCTGGGAGTGCCGGAGGACGACTATCTTGCCGCTCTCGCCAAGGTTCCGGTCCGCGATCCAGAGGTTATCCGCGCCGCAGCGGATATGTTGGGGATTGTGGCGAACCACCTGGTGAACCTGGAGTACATCAAAAAGGTCAACCAGAAGAAGATGGAAGCCTTTGATTCCGAGTCTGTCAGGGCCCTCAAGGCAGTGGAGGAGATCCAGGGCAAAACCACCGAGCTCCAGCGGGTGGCTTCTATGGAGAACATCCTCTCCATCAACGCCTCCATTGAGGCTGCGCGGGCCGGCCAGGCGGGCGTGGGCTTCGCGGTGGTGGCCAGGGAAATCGGTGAGGTCTCCAAAAATTCCGGAAAGGTCTATGGACAGATTGTGGAGCAGGTTAAGATCATCGAAGAGTCCGTAAAAAATATGAGCCAGGTTGACCTGTAAAAGAAAATCGCCGGGAGACGGACGTCTCCCGGCGATTTAAGTTTTTGAATTATTGCTGCTGTGGTTCAAAGACCTCTGCGGCCACCTGAGGATCAATCAGAATCCTCTGGAATCTCTCCAAATCGTTCCGGTACATCTTATCCAGCTTGGAATTAAACCCTAAAACCACGCCCTTGGCGTTCTCGGCGATATACTGGATTGCCTCTGAAACCTCCTTTTCGGTCATAGGCAGCTCCATCCGCCGCTTGGCGGTATTACAGATCACCAGGGAGTAGGTGGTGCCGGTTTTAATGCCGTTCCGGCGGTGTTCGGTCGTCTTTTTATAGGCCCAGACAAATTTGTCCAGCCCCCAAATGCGGGTGTAGGCGCCCTGGGGGAACATCATCCATTCGTCGGCAATGCGCAGGCCGCTGACAGGGGTGGAGGATTCAAAGTAGGTGCTCATCCGTTCCAAAGCCTGTTCCTTGTTGCCGGTGGCGGCGCAGAAGTTGACAATGTCCTTTTGATATGCTCCGGTCACGCCGCGCACCAGCATCACAGTGGCGCAGATAAAGCATACCACGGCGCCGATGGTCAGCAGATAGGTGAGAGGCGCGCTGGTATTCCCCAGGTAATTTTCCCGGAGGTAGTAGGGGAGGAACAGTGCCTTTTCCTCCTCGCTCATCTCGTCAAACCCCACAGCCTCCTGATAGAACTGGAGGCTCTCCTTTTCCATGGGAAGGATGGTCCCTGTAACGGTGAAGATTTCGCTTTCATCCATCTGCGTTTGGCTGTCCAGAAAGCTCTGACTGCTCTTCATCAGCTTTTCCGCCTTGCTCAGGCTGCTGGAAGGAAGGTACAGCCCCATAAATTCATTCTCGCCAATGGGGATGATGTATTCCTTACTGGTGGTCCTGGGGCGGGGATTGCTTTTGGAGGTCTCGGTGGTGTAGGCGTAGTAATCATATATAAAATAGATGTCCGCCGTTACATATTTGCCTTCCAGCTCATTGATATCCAGCTCATAGATATCCTTCTTCTGCAGAAGCTTGAAAATTCCCCCTCCGCTGATGATCATACAGGCCGCTGCAGCTATGTACAGGACAACGACCCACACAATCACCTTTTTAAAGCTTTTCTTTTTTAGCGTCTCCAGCATTATAAACCCTCCTGATTCAAAAATTGCTGATAACAGACTTTCAAAACATCGCTCCATAAATCTGTCCAGCAATTATCATAACACATCTTTTCCGATTTGTGAACTGTTTTTTTCTAGAAAGCATATTTTGTATTGGACGTTTTTATATCTTTTGCTTTTTGGAAAGGAGCTGTGGCTTATGCCCTCCATTTATCTGAGCCCCTCTACCCAGGAAAACAACCTCTATGTCACCGGTGGGACCGAGGAGCAGTACATGAACCTTTTGACAGACCAAATCGTCCCCTATCTGCGCTCCAGCGGAATCGTCTATACCCGCAATACCCCGGATATGACTGCCGCTTCCTCTATCAGGGCCTCTAACGCAGGGAATTATGATCTGCACTTTGCAATCCACTCCAATGCTGCGCCGGAAGGGAAGTACGGGCAGTTTAGGGGAATTTTGGTGTTTTACTACCCTGGAAGCGCCTTTGGGGAACGGGCAGCCAACATCATCGCCAGAAACTTGAAGTCCATTTACCCTCTGCCCAATCTTGTGAGGGCCCAGCCCAATACCACCTTGGGAGAGCTGCGGCAGACAAGGGCCCCCTCCGTTTTCCTGGAGCTGGGATACCATGACAACGAGGAGGACGCCAAGTGGATCACAGGGAATCTGCCGCTGATCGGAAGGAACCTTGCGGGCTCTCTGACCGAGATATTCGGCCTGCCTCTGGTTGAGCCCCAGGAGGAAATGGCGGCAGTGGTGGAAACCCAGGGCGGAAACCTGAATCTGCGTAGAAGGCCCTCCACCTCGGCGGCGGTAATCGACAGGATCCCCAACGGGAGCAGGGTGACGGTGCTGGGCAGGCGGCAGGATTGGGCTACCATCGCCTATGAGGATAAGGTGGGTTTCGGGTATATGATGTACCTGAGGATTCTGTAATCAGATGGAAAAGCGCGCCGCCTCCCCAAGAGAAAAGGGGACAGGGCGGCGCGCAGATTTGAGAAAGGCTTTCAGCCCAGGACAATCCTCCAAGGGGGAATTCAGATTCTGCCGAGAAAGGCCTTTTTCCCAGCATATTCTGCCGCTGGCCCCAGATCCCTTTCAATTTCCAGCAGACGGTTATACTTTGCAGTCCGCTCTCCCCGGCAGAGGGAACCGGTTTTGATCTGCCCAGCGGACAGGCCGACAGCCAAGTCCGCGATAGCCGTGTCCTCACTTTCGCCGGAGCGGTGGGAAAGGATTACGCCAAAGCCCGCCCTTTGGGCGGTGTGGACGGCGTCGATAGTTTCGGTCAGCGAGCCGATCTGGTTGGGTTTGATGAGGATGGCGTTGCCCGCTTTCCGGTCAATGCCCTCCTGCAAGCGGGTCACATTGGTGACAAAGAGATCGTCGCCCACCAGCTGAAGCTTTTTCCCCAGGCGGCGGGTCATCTCGGCATGGCCGTCAAAATCGTTTTGGTCCAGGCCATCCTCAATGGAGAGAATGGGAAAGTCCCGGGCCAGGGATTCATAGAAGGAGATCATCCCATCGGTATCCAGTTCCCGGCCTTCCCCGGACAGGCGGTAGAGCCTGGTCTGGCGGTCATACAGCTCGGAGGAAGCCGCGTCCATGCCTAGGAAAATATCCCGTCCTGGGCGCAGTCCCGCCGCCTCTATGGCAGTGAGGATCAGCTCCAGGGCCTGGCGGTTGCTCTTCAGGTCCGGAGCAAAGCCGCCCTCATCCCCTACGGCAGTGCTCAGCCCCTGGCTGCGAAGCACCTTCTTTAAGTGGTGAAATACCTCCGCCCCCATGCGGAGCCCCTCGGCAAAGGTGGACGCCCCTACAGGGAGGATCATAAATTCCTGAAAGTCCACCGAGTTGTCCGCATGTTTCCCACCGTTGAGGATATTCATCATGGGGACTGGGAGGAGAGAAGCTGCCGCGCCGCCAATATAGCGGTACAGGGGTTCCCCCTTTTCCGCCGCCCCGGCCTGAGCCGCTGCAAGGGAAACCGCCAGGATGGCGTTGGCGCCCAGGGAGGATTTGTTCCTGGTTCCATCTAAAGAGCACATTTTCTGGTCCAGTTCTTTTTGGTGGGAGACCTCCATTCCGATCAGGGCAGGGCGAAGGTGTTCCCGAATGTTTTGGACCGCCGAGCGCACCCCGGCCCCCAAGTAACGGGACTCCCGGTCCCGCAGCTCCACGGCCTCGTGCTCCCCGGTGGAAGCGCCGGACGGAACAATGGCCCGGCCCCTGCCGCCGTTTTGGGTTTCGATATACGCTGCAACGGTCGGATTTCCCCGGGAGTCCAGCACCTCCAGGGCGTCTGCATAACTGATTTTAGACATAGCAAAACCTCCTTTAAACTGCATCCTTTTTACAGGGTGCCCAGGAGGTTTTGTTTTAGACGGATATAAAGATGTAATTTTTATTGTTTGGGCTTTATATTGGCTGAAGCAAGGATTTTCCACGTTTTTCGGCGGATCACAGGCAGGTTGTGTTTCTATGCGTTCACTGAGGAACTGCCCGTCAGACATTCATGGAAATCCATTTGTCAAAAACCTGCTGGTTTTTGATGTAACGACTGCCGGACTGCGTTTGTATAGAGCGGCAGCCAAATGGGTGGTTCTCAAAAAATGGTTGGCAAGCGTTCAGCGTGGATTAGGTCCCCTGGAACTTGGTTCTGCGGGGATATACGTTGCAGGCCCAGTTATGGCGCTTTAACATATCGTACACCAGATAGAGGCCCACCTCGCGGTTGACGTGTTCGTTCAGAGCCTTGGAGATATCGACGATATCCAATATCTCACCCTTCAAAGCCCTTTTCCGGAAAGTCTCCAAAAACTCTGTCTCCTCTTCCAAGGAAAGGTAGGCATGGTTGCGGGCTACTGAACGGGCGACGACAGCATCCATACCCTGTCTCTTGTACTGGCCTACGATCCGGTTGATGTAGTCCTTGTGAAATCCGGTTCTCTCGCTGATCTCACGGCTGTTCAAACCATCCAGTGCCTTGTACTTTAATACCATGATTTTTAGGTATCCTTTTTCCCGTTTTTCCTCTTGAAAGGCTTTCAGTATTTCCGATTTCTGCTCGGCGGTAAATTTGGGCTGCGGTCTTGCCATTTTAAATCGTCTCCCTTTCATAATTATGTAGGTCATTTTACAGGGAGCCTGAGGGGGGAGGCGGGGCCGAAAAAAGGTTGTCCGCCTATCGAGCTTCTATAAAATGGATCCCAATCTGGATTCTGTACCGGAATTGAAAACCCTGCTTCATAAAGTCCCTAATAAAAGATTACCTGATTCTGTCAGAGAAGTCAATAGAAAAGTCGAAATTTAATGAAAGACTGTACAAAATTTAAAGTGATATTGTGTGTTTGTAGTTATCTATTCGATTTTCACACCGAAAACATATATCCTAATCGTATAGGAAACAGCGAATTGCGCATTTAGCGAATAGTTTATGTTTTCACAGTAAAAATCTGCAGAAGGGACTTTTCGCCAACAGGTGATGGCCAAAGATAAACATTATTATTCAATGAAAAGATTCCTTTTTCACCATTATAAACAATACGTTTTTAAAATGCAATACCCTTTTTTGACATTTTATTTTATGATTTCGAACTGTGAAAGCTTAATTCTAAATTGACATTATTTTTCATTTTATTACATAAAACTTAAATTACATTTTTGAATTTGAACAATATTCATATGAGGTTTTGGTGAGAAAACAGTTTTTCTGCCGCTTTGTAATATAATATTAACCTTCTTTGTCATGATTTAATTCATTGTAATACTCAAGTTTCTTATGTATTATAGGCAAAAGTGTTTTATTCGGTTAGGAATTGCAAATATGTCTGTGCTTAACAGGCGTCATCTGTCTTTATCTTTATCAAATGTCATCTTACACGTCTTTGGTCTATTTTAAAGGGGGCTATCTTTGAAAGATTCCGCGAAGAAATTCCACACAAGGGCTGGGGAAAATGCCTTAATTTATGAGGCTTTTTAAATTTTTTTGGCTCCTGGGAAGCCCTGGGAGATGGAGGAAGACAATTCTTTGCCATGGTTTCTTTGTGGCGCTGTGTTTCCCGGCCTAACCCGCTTATCTGCAATAAAATTCCATAATAATTGCAAAATGCATCAAATTTACATATGCTGCATGGGTTTTGCTATACAAAAATTGTTTAATTATGCTAAAATAGAGGATGAAAACAAGGGCTTTTTTGAAAGGAGCAGTGAAAGCGGAATGAAGCGCAGTTTAAAAGGGACTGTAGGGCAAGTCCGTTTCCGATGGATTTTATCCTGTAAGGGCTTATCCCTTCTGCCAATCATAATCGGGATTATCATCTATTTGTTCAGCCGGAGCGCCTATTACCGCCAAACGCTTAACAACAACGAGGTGCTTTTGACCCAGGTGCAGTCTCTGGTGGACGAGAACCTATACAATATCCGCGTGGTGGCAGAAAATATCTCCGCCAGCACCAGCCTGGAGACCTTTTCCCAGCAGATAACATGGACGGCATCCCAGCGCGCTTACGCGAAGAAAAAACTGCGGGAATCCCTGGCTGACTATGCCCGTCAGAATTCCTACATCAACAGCATCTATCTGTATTTTTGGGATACCGGCGAGGTGGTAACCGATAAAACCTCCGCTTCGGCAGATATCATATACCTAACCTACCACCAAAACCAGGAAAAGACCTTTGAGGAGTGGCTTTCTGTTCTCCAGCAGAAGTATACTGGGAACAGCGGGGTCATGGCCCTTACTACTGGGGGCCGGACGCTGGTGTATCTCAAGACCCTGCCCTCTTCCCAAAAGGTCAATGTCCGGGCCACGGTGGCGATCCTGGTGAATCCGAAGATTATCTCCCAGATGGGCCAGAGTATCGGCGAGAGGAGCGGCTGTCAGTGGGATATCTTGGCATCCTCCGGGGAATTTGTCCTGTCCCAGCCCCAGCCGCTGGAGCTTATTCCGGAGGAATGGGAGGGGTGGAAGAAATCCCCGGAGATCTACCGCTTTAAGCTGGAAAAGGAGAATGTCCTCTCCCTCCTGGATTCGGAGACGATGGACGTGGTGTACTGGATGCAGACCCCTCCGGCGGTCTACAAGGAGACCATGCACATGATAACAGGGCTGTTTATCGGGGTCCTGACCGTTATACTTTTGGGGAGCGCTGTCTTTACCTTTCTGTTTGTTTCCCAGAACTATACTCCGATACAAAAGCTCCTCCAGCTGGTCCCCCAGTGGGGTACCGGCGGTATCTCGGGACAAAAGGACGAATACACCGCCATTATGGAGGCGTTTACCTCCTACCAGATTGAGGGGACCCGTTTGGAGGAGCAGCTTTCCCAACAGGATGCGATGCTGCTGGATACCTCCCTGGCCCTTTTGATGAAGAGTTCCCCTTCTACCAGGAGTGAAAGGGAGGGTCTGGAGCGGTTGCGGTCCGCGTTCCCGCTGCCTTATATTACGGTGCTGCTCCTCCACCCCGGCGAAACCTCTCCGGAGGGCGGCGGCCTGCCCGATGAAGCCTATTCCCCGGAGGGAACCCTTTTCCTGTTCCTCCAGCGGGTGGGGGAGGGCCTGTGCCAGGGGGAGGTACCCGGACGGTTCCGGATACTCCAGCAGGATAAAAATATTGTCCTCACCCTGAACACTTCCCAGGAACTCCAGGATTCCCAGCGGGAATATATCCAGGAGGCGATCCAGGGACTGAACGTATGGGCGATGGAAGGGGAGACCCCCCCGCCCTTGGTGACGGTTTCTAAAAGCAGGGAAGGGCTTGAGTCCCTTTCTGCCTGTTATGAAGAGGCGGAATATGCCGTTAAGTATCAGATGCTGTTTGGAATCGGCGTACAGGAGGGGGAAGGCGCTCCCTTAAACGCCACAGAACACATCGACTATTCCGCCAACAAGGAGAGCCAGCTGCTCAACGCCATTTTCAGCGGCAGCGAAGAACAGGCGGTGGAAATCCTC
>CATJCP010000250.1 GCA_949737515.1 uncultured Oscillospiraceae bacterium
ACAGTGGGGCGCATCCGCAATGTAGACGTCCAAGGCCTCCCCGGCGCGCCGAAGACCCGGCTTCAGGTGGATTCCCCCAAAACAGCTTCCTCCATTCGGGAGATACCCCTTCCCCCTTTTCTCAAAGAGGAGCTGACCGCCCTTACTCCGCCGGAAAATCCGGAGTGCTATCTGCTGACCAATTCCGGGAGGTGTATGGACCCCAGGAGCATCCAACTGCGGTATCAGAAATATTTGGCGCAGTGCGGGCTCCCGTACCGCTCGTTTCACAGCCTGCGCCATGGATTTGCGACTATGTGCATTGAACAGGGGTTTGACTACAAAACGCTGTCGGAGCTTCTGGGGCATTCCTCGGTCGCCACAACCATGGGAATTTATGTCCACAGCAACATGGAACTGAAGCGTTCCTATATGTCCCGGCTGGAGGAATAGGAGGATGCTGGCCTGCGGTTCAACATAAAAGAGCGGACTTTGCTCGTTTTCATAAATTTGACCTTTTCTCCTTTGGGGAAATGGGGTATAATAATTTACAGCCATTATGGCTGCCAGCCTCCATCCACTCTAATCGAAACAAGGAAAGGGGTTTTTATATGTACTCGGCAAAGTCCAACCGTTTTTCAGACCCTAGTCTGGATCCCGGACAGGGGAGGTTCTATACCCTTGGGGAGGAGCTGTTTAACAGTATTTCCCACGGCGTTGGGGCCCTCGCCGCCATTGCCTGCTGCGCGGTGATTGTGGTGTTCGCCGCCCTTACCCGTGACCCGTGGAAAATTGTCAGCGCCTCCGTTTACGGCGCCTGTATGATCCTCCTTTTCCTGTTTTCCACCCTGTACCATTCCCTGACCAATGCCAGCGCCAAAAGGGTTTTCCGCGCCTTTGACCATCTAGGGATTTTCCTGCTCATTGCCGGGAGCTATACCCCTATTACCCTGGTGTCCCTGAGGGGCCCCTTGGGATGGGTCCTGTTCGGCATTGTATGGGGAGCCTCTGTTTTGGGGATTGTTTTTAACTCCATCAGCGTGGAGAAGTTTAAAAAGTTCTCCATGGCAGCGTATATTGCCACGGGCTGGGCAGTGGTAATGGCGATTGTGCCGCTGGTCAAAGCAGTGGAGCTGCCGGGGATTGTCCTGATGGCCGCAGGCGGGCTGATGTACACAGTGGGGATCTGGTTTTACAAGAAGAAGTCCATCCGCTATATGCATTCGGTTTGGCACCTCTTTGTCCTCGCCGGAGCACTGCTTCAATATTTTGCGATCCTGTTCTATGTGATCCTGTAAATTTTGTAAATCCATGGCTGGGATGGGAGCACATATGGGGTTTGGAGGGATGAAAATCCGTCATTTTCCTGCAAATTCATGTTTTAATTACAATATAATCGTTATATTTTCATAAATCTTACAAATTCCTCTAAATTGCTTGCCTTTTAAAAAAACCTTCCTTATAATAGGTGTTGTAGGCTTCCGCAGTCCATCGCGGTATAAAGGTCGCGGCAGCCGTCAGCCAAGACACAGCCTTGGACGGAGGATCAGGCAGCATGATCCCCAGAAAGGCATGCGTTTTATACAAATTGGAGGAGGCACAGCATGAAAGCGCTTAGTCTGTTCAAAATCGAGGAACGGAAAAGTTCAGTCAAAACAGAAATTATTGCAGGTTTGACCACGTTCATGACCATGGCGTATATTCTGATCGTCCAGCCAGGGGCAATCTGCGGATATGGCCCGGAGGCGGGCATCACCGATCCCTCCGGGGTGTTTATCAGCAAAGAAGCCATTATGGTGACGACCGCCCTGATCAGTGCGGTGATTACCTTCCTGATGGCATTTTACGCCAATCTGCCCTTTGCACTGTCTACAGGGCTTGGGTCGAACTTTATGTTTGGGGCGTTGCTCCAGTCGGGCCAGTGTACCTATGGCCGGGCAATGATCATTACCCTTATTTCCGGCATTATCTTTGTGCTGCTCAGCGCGCTGGGCATCCGCGACCTGATTGTCCGCATGATTCCCAAAAATATCAAAATCTCCATCAGTACCGCTATTGGCTTTTTCATCGCCTATATCGGCTTTAAAAACACAGGGATCGGAACATTTACCAACGGCATTGCCATGGGTGATTTTACCGATCCTGCTGTTATTTTGGCGATTCTGGGCCTGGTTCTGATCGGTGTTCTCACTGCGTACAAGGTAAATGGCGCGATCCTCATTGGGATCGTGGTCATCACCATCCTGGGGATTCCCTTCGGCGTTACAACCCTGCCGGAGTCCCTCTTTAAGATTCCCGAGATGGGTGAAGTGAAGAACATTGTCTTTAACTTCGACGCAGGCGGCCTGTTCCAGGCTTCCACCCTGGCGCTGATGTTTATCGTCTTCGTAGGCGACTTTTTCTCCACCCTGGGAACGGTTCTGGGTGTGGCCGGCAAGGCCGGTATGCTGGATAAGGACGGTAACCTGCCCGAGATCCAGAAGCCCTTCCTGGTGGACGCTGTGGGCACCTGCGTCGGCGCCCTGTTCGGCTGCACCACCATCACCACCTTTGTGGAATCCAGCTCCGGCGTGGAGGCCGGCGGACGCACCGGTATGACCGCCCTCACCACCGGCGTGATGTTCCTGCTGACCATCTTTGCCGCTCCCCTGTTCCTGATGATCCCCAACGCCGCCACCGGCCCTGCCCTGATCTTCGTCGGCTTCCTGATGATTTCCGGGTTTGCCAATGTGGATTTCAGCGATTTTACCGAGGCGTTTGGCCCCTTTGTCATGATCATGTTTACCGCCTTTGCCGGTTCCATTGCAGCCGGTATTTCCGCCGGTATCCTTGCCTATGTGTTTATCAAGGTTGCCACCGGCCGGTTTAAGGAGGTCCATCCTGGGATGTATATCCTGGCCATTCCGCTGATCCTCTATTTCATCTACGGTTAAGGCCGGGCAGTCCTGCTGTTCCGTCTGATGCAACTCCCGCCAGAACTGCTGCGCTGACGGGAGTTGTTTTCCATTTAACTGTTGCCTAATACCTAATACCTGATACCTTACCTGTATGTATCCGCGTTATTTCACCTGTTTTCAGAAAGGAGCGAACCGCCATGAAAATCAAACCCGCCGACAAGCGCGAACTGCTGAAGGCCGCTATGGGGAAAATCCCCTGCGATCTGGCTGTAACCAATGTGCGCTACGTCAACGTATTTACAGGGGAGATCTACCCTGCCACCGTGTATGTCCATCAGGGCTTTGTGGTACACGTGGAGGATAAGGAGCTTTCCAAGGATCTGGGCCTTGCCAGGCAGGTAGTGGATGGGGAGAACAACTTCCTGATCCCCGGGTTTATCGACGCCCATATCCACATTGAAAGCAGCATGATGACCCCACGGAACTTTGCCCGGGCGGTGATTCCCCGGGGAACCACCACTGTTGTCACCGATCCTCATGAGATCACCAACGTCTTCGGCGAGGATGCGGTGCGGTATATGCACGACGCAGGGTTGGACCTGCCTATGCGCCAGTTTATCGACATCCCTTCTTGCGTCCCGGCGGTCCCGGGGCTGGAGAGCGCCGGGGCGGTGATTGACGCTGGGGCGGTGGACCGCCTGGCCAAGCTGCCTAACGTCATAGGGCTGGCGGAGGTCATGGACTTTATCGGCGTCGTCGAGGGCGACAGCCGCATGATGGATATCATCGACGCAGCGGAGAAAAACGGCCTGTATATCCAGGGGCATATGCCGGGGGTGGAAAACCGTAGGATGTTCTCTGCCTATCTCATCGGCGGCCCTGCCAGCTGCCATGAAACCCGTGGCACCTGGGAGGCGGTCGCCAAGCTGCGCACCGGTATCCATGTGGACGCGCGGGAAAGTTCCATCACCAAGAACATCGCGGATATCATGGCCGGCGTTCGGGAACACCCCTTCCACGACCACCTCAGCTTCTGCACTGACGACCGGGAATCGGACGATATCCTGTATGAGGGGCACATGGACGAGGTAGTCCGTCAGGCGGTGAAAAACGGCATGGACGGCGTAACCGCCGTCAAATGCGCCACCCTCAACACAGCCAAGGAGATACACTTCGACAACCTGGGCGCAGTTGCCCCCGGATATACGGCGGATATGCTGCTGGTGGACAATCTGGCGGATTTTAACGTCAAGTCTGTATTTTATATGGGCCGGCTGGTGGCCAAGGACGGCAAGCTGACAGCGGATATTCAGGACAAGCCCGACGAAATGGAATCCCGTTATGCCATGGACGTTCCTAAGCTCACCCTGGAGGATTTCCGTCTGAAGGCTCCGGCGAATTCCGGGGATAAGGTAAAGGCCAATGTGCTGACCTACTACTCCGAGGAGCTGGCTGTTACCCGGGCAGTGACGGAGGAAGTCCCTGTAAAGGATGGGTTTGTGGATATTTCCGGAGATCCCGGCCTGTGCTATGCCATGATCATCAACCGCTACGGAACCGGCGGGTATACCTTTGGGCTGGTGCGGGACTTTGGCCTGAAGAAGGGGGCTGACGGCTCCACCGTCTCCCACGACTGCCACAACCTGTGCATTGTCTTCAAGGATGCGGAAAGCGGCTTCGCCGTCTTCAATGCTCTGGTGGAGTGCGGTGGCGGCATGGCCTGTGCTGACGCCGGAAAGGTCACCGGTCTGCTGCGCCTGCAGGTGGGCGGCCTGATGTCCACCCTGCGGCCGGAGCAGATGGCAGAGCAGTCCGACGCCATGAAGAAGGCCCTCAACGCCCTGGGCCTGCCCCAGAAAAATCCGCTGCTGCGGATTGCCACCATGGCCCTGCCGGTTATCCCGGAGGCCAAGTTCAGCGATATGGGCCTGGTGGATGTCATGGCGAAAAAGCTGATTCCTATTTTCCCACAATGAGAAAGTCACTTATGGCAAAACCAGAATAGTGATCAATCAAAAGGCCTTGCTCCGATTTCCAGTAGGAGCAAGGCCTTTTTCTGCCCGCTGTAACATTTCGCGGACATTTTTCTGTTATACTATCCTCATATGAATTCCTGTTATTTAGGAATTTGTATCAAACCGCAAAGGAGGAAAAGCTGTGAAAAAGATTTTAATTGTAGAGGACGACGCCCTTTTAAATAAAACGCTGGCATATAACCTGACCTCTGACGGC
>CATJCP010000251.1 GCA_949737515.1 uncultured Oscillospiraceae bacterium
AATATGGTGCGGATAACAGGACTTGAACCTGCATGAGTTTGACCTCACTAGAACCTGAATCTAGCGCGTCTGCCAATTCCGCCATATCCGCATATAAAACAGTCAATTTTTAACCCTCTCTGTGACTGCTTCACTATTATAGCATTGCATTTCCTCTTTGTCAACAGTTTTTCGGGTTTTTCTTCTAAAATTTTCTTCCCACACTATAAAAACAAACGAAACAGCAAGGAAAAAAATAATCATTTCCCATCCAACCCCCAAAGGATGAAGTTACCGTTTTCCCCCACTTCCGCCGCAGCAATCTGTATTCCCCCAAAAAACAAATTTTACATATCCGGAACATCTTGTCTCCTGAAAAAACATGGTTCACAGCCTTGGAGTTTTGTGGTAAAATGGACAAAGTAAAAACATTTCCCCATCTTATTTTGGAAAGAAGGCTGAAAGATCGTGCAACTGGATATTACAAGGCATATAGAGAATGTTGAGAAGATCATCAGATCCCACCAAATCTCCCCCACCTCCACTGGCCAGTACCGCCGCTGGCTTTGGCAGGATAAGACAAAGGGGCGAGATCTGGGGATCAATGAATACGGCTGTGCGGATGCAGCGAATATTTTGTACATGATCGGCCGTTTCCCATCCCAGGCTCAGGAACGGGAGGAGTGGATCACGGCTCTCCAGTCCCTTCAGCACCCCGATACCGGGCTGTTTGTGGAGGCCACCCATCATCCCATCCACACCACCGCCCACTGTATCGCCGCTTTGGAGCTCTTCGACCAAAAGGCCAAATATCCTTTAAAGGATCTGGAACCCTACCTGGAAAGGGAGGGACTGTATCGGCTTTTGGACGGCCTGGACTGGGCGGGAAACCCATGGACGGCTTCCCATCAGGGAGCGGGGATCTTTGCAGCGCTGGTTCTCCAGGGGACCGCAGACAGCTTGTGGCGCGATTGGTATTTCCAGTGGTTTTGGGAGGAACAGGACCCTGAAACCGGATTCTGGCGAAAAGGCTCTGTCAGGCCAATCACTCAAGGGGATTCCTTCTCGGGCACAGACCTGAAGCCCTCTGTATTCCCCTTCTTGGCAGGTTCTTTCCATTACCTGTTCAACCATGAATACGCCCATATGCCCATCCGGTTCCCGGAAAGGATGATTGACACCTGCCTGGAGATTTTCCGTCAAAACCAGTGGGAAAAGCTGGGGCGGAGCATCTCCTTTGGAGAAATTGACTGGATTTACTGCCTGACCAGGGCGGAACGCCAATGCCATTACCGGTTTGACGAAGTCAAAGATGCCCTGGAAGACTTCGCCCAGGGCTATATCGGTTATCTGTACTCTCTGGATCCCCTTACAGACGACGGGCTGAACGACCTGCATACCCTGTTTGGTTCCGTCTGTGCTTTGGCGGAGCTGCAGGCAGCCCTTCCAGGGGAAATCCGCTCCGAAAGGCCCTTAAAGCTGGTGCTTGACCGCAGGCCCTTTATTTAAAAACAAGCCCTTTCTCCACCCCATTGCCCATTATTTGTAATAATAAGCAGAAAAGAGGAAACATCATATGGAACGGTATATTCTCGACCTTCCCCAGGATCCGCTGATCATCACCATCCAGCGGGAGGATCCGCCCTTGGTCTTCATCCAGTATTTAAAATCCGCCTTTCGTACAAGGGTGACGCGGGCCGAACGCAGCGGCAGCACCATCACCCTTCTAACCAACTTCCGCTTTCATCTGGAGGACCGGCATATCCTCACCATGACCAAAACGCCGGAGGGCTGGGAGTGCTCTGGGAGCATCTACAAAATAGGTCCTGTTTCCGGCGTGGCAGTCCCCTATCACGGAGAGACCCGCTATGATGCAATGAAGCGGGAGCTCTCCTCCCGTGAAGCCCCCAAAAGGGATTCCCGCACCCCCCAACAGGTGGAGGCGGCGATTGATGAGCTGTTGGGCAAGATGACCTTGGAGGAAAAAATCGGTCAGATGTCCCAGTCCGGAGGGCTGGACACCTCCTCCATCGGCAACCCCATCGGCGGGCAGCCGGTGATGCAGCTTATTCAAAAGGGGGAGATTGGCTCGATCATCCACCAGGGCCTCCATCCAGAGCTGGCTTACGCCCTGCAAAAACAGGCGGTAGAACAGTCCCGGCTGGGTATCCCGCTGATCTTCTGCCAGGACGTAATCCATGGATACCAGACAGTTCTGCCGATTCCCCTGGCCTGGTCCTGCTCTTTTGACCCGGAGGCGGTACAGAAGGGCGCGGCAATGGCTGCGGCAGAGGCCTCCACCGCCGGGCTGATGTACGCCTTTTCCCCTATGCTGGATATTGCCCGGGATCCCCGATGGGGCAGGGTGGCGGAGGGGCACGGAGAGGACCCTTTGCTGGACGGAAGAATGGCCCAGGCTGTGGTCAGGGGATTCCAGGGGGATACCTCCGACGGTTATTCCAATGACTCCGTTGCAGCCTGCCTCAAACATTTTGTGGGATACGGCGCGGCAGAGGGCGGAAGGGACTACAACACCGTCGAGATTTCTGATACCACCCTCCACAATACGTACCTTCCCCCCTTCCAGGCCGGAGTCCGGGCAGGCGCGTCCTCGGTTATGAGCTCCTTTAATATTATGAACGGGGAACCGGTTTCCGGGAACTCCCACATTCTCAAGGATATCCTCCGGGGAGAATTGGGCTTTGAGGGGATTTTGATCTCGGATTACGCGGCGGTAGATGAAATCTGCCTCCATGGCGGAGCGGAGGATTCCAAACAGGCCGCCGAGCTCTCCGCCAACGCCACTATGGACATCGAAATGGGAACCAGCGACTTTAACAAATACCTGCCCCAGCTGGCGGCGGAGGGAAAGGTTTCCCTGGAAACCATTGACAGCGCGGTTCGCAGGATCCTCCGCCTGAAGTTTGCCCTGGGCATCATGGACGACCCCTACCGCTACCTCCGCCCCGACCTGATGGAAAAGCGGATCATGTCGGAAACACACCGCCAAATCGCCCTGGAGACAGCGGAAAAATCCATTGTCCTGCTGAAAAACGAGGGGGCGCTGCCCATCCATAAGGCCCACCGCATTGCGGTGATCGGCCCTATGGCCGACTCCACTGACCTGCTGGGGACCTGGCAGTTCACTGATTTTGAGACAGAAACCGTCACCATTGCCCAGGGGCTTCGCAAGGAAGGCTACGAGGTTTCGGTCACTGACGGCTGCGGGCTGCATGCCCCCATTGCCGGAGGGGAGGAGCAGGCCGTTTCTGCCGCGTACAGGGCCGATGTTGTGGTCCTGGCCCTTGGGGAGGATTCCAGCATGAGCGGCGAAGCCGCCAGCCGCCAGAGCATCTCCCTTTCTCAGCCTCAGCTGGACCTGGTAAGGGCGGTCAAGCGCACCGGACGGCCCATGATCGCTGTGCTGATCAACGGAAGGCCGCTGGATCTAAAATGGCTTAGCGACAATGTTCATGCTGTTGTAGAGGCCTGGTTCCCAGGCATTATGGGCGGCGCGGCGATTGCCGGCATTTTGTCCGGAAAATACAATCCCACAGCCCATCTCTCGGTTTCCTTCCCCGCCCATCAGGGACAGATCCCCGTTTACTACAACCATTTTTCCACTGGCCGGGAGCTTACAGAGGAAAACAAGGACGCTAAATTCATCTCCAAATACTTGGACGGCCCCAATGAGCCCCTTTTCCCCTTTGGGTTTGGACTGAGCTATTCCACCTTCCGCTGTTCCAATCTGCGGCTGGACAACAGCACGCTCTTGGCCAATTCTCCAATCAACCTGTTTGCAGATGTGGAAAACACCAGCCGCACTGCGGGAACCGCCCTGGTACAGCTCTATCTCAGGGACGTCAAGGGGAGCATCGTCCGGCCTGTAAAGGAGCTGAAAGATTTCCGCCAGGTGCCGCTGGCGCCGGGAGAGAAAAAGACGGTCGTCTTCCAGATCACGGAGGAAATGGTCCGGTTTTACACCAAGCGGAAGAAATGGGAATCAGAGGCAGGGGACTTTGTCGCCATGGTTGGTCTTTCCTCCCGGGATGAGGACCTGCTCGCGGAGAAATTCACACTTGTAAAATACAGCAGCCCCCGGGCATGACGATGGTATCCATCGACGCCGTGTGACAGACATCCTTCCATTTGGCACTTCATAACAGATAAGTGATATCCAAAAATAGAGAAGGCTTTCAGTCCTCTTTCTGAAAGCCTTCTCCATTTTTAGGGGGCCTTCTCATCCCCTTTGTTGGCTATAATTAGGAGACAAGGGAGGTGTCTTCCCTTACTTTCTAAGCAAAATCCACCCAAATCCGCGCCTTTGAAGAAAGTGTCTCATCCTTTGCCAGTCGATACCTCCCCGTCACGTCAAAGTAAACCTTACACCGCTTCTGATCCCGGAAATCGCTCAAATACTGGCTCATGTTGGGGTACCTCTTGTTTTCCGCCTCAATGGCAAGGGATATCGCCCCATCCTGGTTCTGTCCCCAAATGTCAAAGCGGGTGACCTCTTTTCCGCCGAATCCGGAAAAGGGCGCCGACAGGTCCAAAGTGGAAAAATCGTCGTTCTTTCGGGCAAACTGGGCCAGGGGATGCCCAAATCAGTCCTCATACCGGCAGGAAACTGCGCAGAGCTTGGACTGGCTGATCTCTACATCCTGCAGCGCCTTCCACCGGTTCTCCACCGTAAACACCCGCTCCACCCCATTCCAAACCAGGGACTTCCAGCGGAGAAGCAAGGGGACCTCCGGGGCCCCGGAGCGGCAGAGCTGGGACTGGCTGATGACCCTCACCTCCCGCCCAAGGGCGGAAAAATCCTCCCCCTCCGCCAAAACCGGCCTTCCATCCAGGAAAAGGGAGAACGACTGGTTGGTCTCATTCCCGTGGTATCCGCCGACAAAGTCCGGCGCGCCCTCCTCCAAAACCGCCCCCTCCCATTCGGTTTGGGCATCCAAGGCAAAGATTACAACCTCCTGCCTGTCCACAATGTCGGTGGTCAGCAGCCTCCATTGGTGCATGTGGATTTTATCGGAATCTACCCGCCGGTAGGCGTATCGGACAAAAAAGCCATCCTTTGCGCAGGGGATTGAGATATAAAAATCTTGTCCCGTTTTCCTCACCCGCAGCAGCTGGACGTTCAGCGCCCCGGCGACCAGGCTGTCCACCTGCTCCCGGCTGTAAATATCCACCCCATTGGGGACGTACCGGGAGGCGCTGTACAGCTCGTTTTCACTGGGAAGGACCGCCTTGTCAGAGGCAATGATCTTCAAATATACCTCGCTGTCGTCCAGATGGTCGGTGGAGGGATTGGTCACGGATACATAGAGGTAGCGGTCATTGGGCCCTGTGGTGCGGACCGTCTGCTGGGCCGCTGTCCCCATGGAAACATTGATCCCCCCATCGATGGGTTCCCCTGCCTTCAGCACCCGGGAGGAGGAGCCAACCTTCAGCGTTGTGGTGATGTTCAGGGTGACGGAGTAGGAGGTGTTGGGATGGACCTCCACCACCGCCAGCTTCCCCTTCTCGTTGTCAGAGAGGATGAGAGAACCGGTGGTTCCGGCAAGGTAGATGCGCTGAAAGTTCCCGTCAAAGAGGTTTTGAGCTGGGTCCACATCCCCTCTCAGTTTTCGGAAAAAGGAGGTCTTTTCCGGCGTAACCGCCTTGTTGGCCAGGTTTTCCGCCAGCACTGCCTCCCGGCCCACCACGGCGGCCGCGCCCCCGGTGAGCTGTTCCCGAACCTCTTGGGACAGCATCCCATAGGTGATGGAGCCGGGGGAACCCCTGTCCAGCTTTTCCTCTGCCAGGCCGGCCAGCTGTTTTCTCACCGCCTCCCCTGCCGCGCCGTACTGGGTCCCATCCAGTCCCAGGCGAAGGTCCGCAATTTCAGCCAAGCTTGGGATAGGTGCGGCGGTGATGGCCTGGTTCACCCGGGCGTTGGCGAGGCTGGCCTGCTCTGCCGCCTGCATCAGCACTGCCCTTGCCTCTGCGGACACCTCCTGCAGCCTGGCGATGATCTGCTGGTAGACGTCCGGCAAGGGCTCCGGAGGGGTTTGACCGGCCCAGCTCCCCGGCCTGACGTCAAGGCGGACAAAGTTGGTGGCCAGGCGGATGGATTTTCCCCCTATCCCAAAGGCACCGATGTAGATTGCCCCCGGCTCTGCCAGGAGCTGCGGGGGAAGGATCAGGGTGTAAGAGCTGTCCAAAAGCATGTGGAGGGTCTGGGGAGAACCGTCCTTCTGCCAGGTTAGGACAGCGGTTTTGGACAGCCCGTTCCAGGCTTTGCCGGAAAAGGAAAAATGGGCCTGCCAGTACCCGGCGGTCCCCCCTGTGAGGAATCCCCCCTGCACCAGGGAGAGCTGTCCTTCCTCGGCGGATAAGCAGATCGTTCCTTCCAATAACATAAAAAACTCCTTTCCATCAGATAGGTTTATTTCAGCGAATGAAATAAAGAAACATTTGTTCTAATTTTATCACATATTTTGAGAATGTCAATACAAGAATCTCTCTTTGTGAAAATTAGTAAATTTATTTTGACGAGGTTTTATGCCCTGTGCTATAATAAAGCGAACAAAAGTTTCTAAAAAGGGGAGTGGAAAGGAATTGGAAGAAAAGACAAGGTGCGGATGGTGTTTAGGGGATGAAATCTACCTACGATACCACGACGAGGAATGGGGCGTCCCGGTGCACAGCGACCAAAAGCTCTTTGAGCACCTGATGATGGAATCCATGCAGTGCGGCCTCAACTGGCTGATGATGCTGCGCAAGCGGGAGATATTCTACCAGTGCTTTGACCGGTTCGATTATAAAAAGATAGCGGAGTATGGGGAAGAAGACGTCAGAAGGATCCTGGAGACCGAGGGCATGATCCGCTCCCCCCGCAAGGTGGCGGCAGTGATTGGCAACGCCCGGCAATACATGGAGGTTATAGAAAAATTCGGCAGTTTTGACGCCTATTTATGGCGGTATACCGAAGGACGGACTTTAATCTACCGTTCCCACATGGCAGGCGAGGGCTGCGCGGAAAACCAACTCTCCCGGGAGATCAGCCGGGACCTGAAGCAGCGGGGGTTCCGCTATGTGGGGCCAATTACCATATACTCCCATCTTCAGGCCTGCGGGTTGATTAACGACCACATTCCTCAGTGCTGGAGGTTCCAGGAGATTAACCGGATGGCGGATGTTAAGGTTTTACCTTAGAACGGGACGTGCGCAGATTATACAGGATGTATGTGGATTATGTTGAAAAAAGATTTTAGTATATTTTGCCTTATATGGAACGCCTGCTTACGGGCCGCAAAATAATAGATATTTTGCTGGGTGCCAAAAAGCCCGCCTTATTTTCCTTTGGAGACTTTACATCGCCTAAGGCTGTTCCGCTAACGCAGGGACGATACAGACGGGCTTTTTGAGTGGGATTTTACTTTTAGTTTGAGCTTTTGTTATAGTTTTTGCGGGAGTGTTTCGCGTCTGCGGACGCGACCAGAGAACCTTTTTAGGAAAGGTTCTCTGGACTCTCCAAACCTTTTTATGTTGTCCTTTGGTTGGCCTATTTAAAAACGGCGGGT